>RXJK01000320.1 GCA_003963125.1 Hyphomicrobiales bacterium | reverse complement strand
GCGACGATCGGCGCGGCATAATCCGGAAGGCGGCATAATGGGCGAGTTCGTGGAGGCGCGTCGATTCATAGCTTTCGGTCGGCGTCGAGGTGTCGGTGCCGATGAACAGATTGCGGTCTGGCATCTGGATGAAATCGCCATCGCCGTTGAGACCGCTGTGACGATAGAAGGCGCGCTGGCCGCCCTCGCGAAACTCGGCCTTGGTGGCGCCAACAAAGGCGTCGACACGGGCGAGGCGCACGGTGAGATCGGGTCGCGGTGTCGCTGGCGCGATTGAAAAGCCGTCGACCTGCGCGGCGTTGAACATATAGGCGCCTTTGGCATAGAGCCGCTTGCCGTTATCCTCGTCCTCATCTTGATTGCGCGCCGGATGCTCACCTGCATTCGCGCGGTCCGTCTTCGGAACCCACTCGCCGTACTTGACGATGAGCGAGCCTTTCTCGCCCTTGCGCACCTGGGCGCCGAGTTCTTGCCATTGCTTGAACGTGGCCCAGACCTGATGCTCGAACTTCTTCTCGTCGGCATCGATCCAGAGCGAGAGCACGTTCGAGCCGCGATAGGTCTTCTCGGTCAGCGCATTTCTGGGGATGGAGAAGCTGGTGCCGGGTCGGTGCCACGGCATCTGGAACGTACCGAGTTCGCCGCCCGCGTTGCTCTCGATGGCGGCGATGATCTTGGCGGTGATCGCCTCGTGCACATCGAGCCGCTGACGCGGTGTCGCGGCGCTGGCGACGTTGCTCTCTAGTGCCGAGTAGCTGCGCGGTGATGTTCTGGGTTTTCTGCGTAATTTCATGACATGGCTCCTTTCGCTGCCGGGGTACGCCCAGACGGGGCCCCGGCAACGAAAGGAGACGACCGGCACACCGCGTGAGGGTGGCCGGCCGTTGTGAGGTTCAGTCAATGCGAAGATCAGGCTTCTGGTGTTGCGGCCTTCTCGCGGGGTCTGCGCGCACGCTTGTCGGCGCCATCGCGTGCGGCTGCGCCATCTGGCGCGGGTGCTGATTTCGTGGCGCGCTCTGCCTCGAGCATTTCCGGTGTCTTCCAGGCGAGCACGTTACCGCCGAAGCGCAGGCCGCTTTTGCCAGCGAGGTCGCGCGCGAGCACGGTGTAGCGGCCGCGTGAATTCCAGAACGAGCCGATATCGGTGTAGCTCGGTTTGCCGGTTTCCGGGTTGGGCTTGCCGGGGCGATTGCGCAGCGTGATGTAGAGCGGGATGTCTCTGGATTCCGGTTGGAAGAATTCGGCGGGGCGAGCGCCGGTCTTCTTGAACTCGGCCTGAAGCATCGCGTCCTTGGCGGCCAGTTCGCGATCGCGTGCGGTTGCGTAGCCGCCCCAGATGGTGGTGACTTCGCCGGTGCGCGGGTCGGTTACTTCGCGGGGCTCGAGCTTACGGATGTCGTAGGCATCGCCATCGGGCGTGGTGAACCAGCCAGCGTGGGTACCGGCATTGATGAAGAAGCCGGCGGTATTCTGATTGTCGATGGTGGTGTCGGTCGTCGTTGCAGTCGATTGGGTAGTCTTCATGATAAGTCTCCGTTGAAAAATGGATAAATGAACGGCCCGAACGCTAGCGGTTCGTACCGCTCATGGAGAAGACCAATCCGGATGGTCGATGCAGTTCGATTGTCCCATTGGTCTGCCGCCGCTGGACTTTTGGGGTTTGCGGTGTTCTGCGTTGTCGTCTCGGGTGTCAGCCCCCGGGGTTTCGGGGCTGTTTTCTCGGAGCCGGCCATCGCGCGCCTTCACGGACCCCGGGTGCGCGTGGACGGCGCAGACCAGCCCCGGGGCTGTTTTCTTGGTGAGGCTTGAGCAGCCGTCGACGGGCATCGGCTTCATCCTCGACCAATCGCGTGGACGCCGGTGATGAGCGCTGCGAAGAAGTCATCGGCGGATCGATGAAGGACATCCTGCAGCGGCAGCGTGGCGAAGAGGTGGATGACGAGCGCTTCGAACGCGATGGCGGCATCAACCGACGATCTGGAGAAGGTACGCCACTGGCGCCATCGCGCATCGCGGCAGATGAAAGCGGCCGTGACCAGGCGCACGAACAGCGCTGCCGCCTCGTCTTCGTTACTGGCGGTGCAGGTTGCAACGAGCAGCAAGTGATCGGATGCGTGCGACGGCGCAGGCGGCAATCGTTGCAGGCGGTCGAGGCAAATCCCGATCAGAGCGGGCGGCACGGAAACGACAATCGGTATGGTTCGTGAATGCATGATGCACCTCGTCGACGGTTGACGAGGTGGACACTGAATGGGGCTGCTCAGCCGAAACAGCGATCGAACTGATATCAGAAGATTTGCATCGCGAACGCGATGCCGAGGCTTGCGTCAAGGACCGTTAGTGAGCGGGCGGAGACCTCCGACCTCACATTTGCGGCGGATATACCCGAGTACAATTCTGCTTACCTCCGACATCTGACATGTGTGCTGCGGCATTCTCGGAGGATCGCATCATGCTTTGGCGCGGCCTGTTCATCACGCTCTGCATTGTCCCAATGGCGACCTCGCCAGTGTCAGCGCAATCCACATCGCGTAGGGACTCTTGGTCGGGCACCTATCTTGGAGGTGGCCTCGCGCTTTCGTGGGGGCAGGGCTCCTGGCGCAGCGAGGGTCCCGGCGACGACAATGCTCGTGGCCGCTTCGACTATTTCCAGCCCTTCGATGCCTTCACGGGCACGGGCAGCTATTCGGCGGCTATCCAGGCGGGCCGCGATTGGCGATTGCCCTCCGGCATTGTCTTTGGCGTCGTCACCGACGTGCAGGTGGCAAGCCACGTGCAGGGTCACCTGCAGCAGGCGACCCCAGCAGTTGGGCAAGCGCGCATTGCCGAAGATGTAGCCATCATGGGTACTGTCCGCAGTCGGCTCGGCGTGGTGCGCAACGACTGGCTCTGGTACGGCACAGCAGGCTGGGCCTGGACTTGGAACACGTCCACGCGCGATCAGCTTTCTGGAACACCGATTGGCGGTGCGGCGATATCCGGCACCTCGGAGGTCGCCAATATCTTTCGCAGCGGCTATACGGTCGGAGCCGGCGTCGAACTGCCGGTCTCATCGGATTGGACCGCTAGCTTCGAGTACCTGTTCACGAGTTTCGGCAATGCGGGCGCGCGTTTTCCTGAGGGAGCGCAGCGCATTACGTCGGATCTCGATCTGCATACGGTGCGCGCGGGCTTGAACTATCGCATCGGCGTTGAGCCTGCCTCGAAAGATCCATCGCTAGCGCAATCGTCCAGATCGCTCGATTGGAGCGCGCACGCCCAGACAACCTATGTGCAACAGTATGCGCTGCCATTCCGAGCGCCCTATGCCGGAGCAAACAGTCTCATTCCGAATCAGACGCGCCAGACTTGGGACGCGACGTTCTTCCTCGGCATGCGACCTTGGAAGGGTGGCGAACTCTGGCTCAATCCGGAGATCGACCAGGGCTTTGGTCTCGCTGGCAGTCTGGGCCTCGCGGGCTTCTCCAGTGGCGAGGCTTATAAGGTTGGCTCCGAGCATCCTTACGCGCGCATACACCGGAGTTTTCTCCGTCAGACGTTCAACATCTCCGGGGAGGCCGAAAAGATTGAGGACGGTCCGAACCAACTTGCCGGAACACAATTGCAGAACCGTGTGGTTTTGACGGTCGGAAAGTTCGGCGCGACCGACATCTTCGACAGCAATCGGTATGCGCATGATCCACGTTCGGATTTCTTGAACTGGTCGATCATCGACATGGGTTCATTTGACTACGCAGCGGATGCGTGGGGCTACACCTATGGGGTGGCAGCTGAGTATTACATGAAGGGTTGGGCGTTCCGGCTCGGCCTATTTGATCTGCCGACCGTGCCTAATTCTACGGTGCTTGATCCCACTTTCGGTCAGTTCCAATGGATCGGAGAGATCGAGCGGCTCTATGAACTCATGGGCAATCCTGGTAAGATTGCCGTTACCGGATTTCTGACCCGCGCACGGATGGGGCGATTCGCCGATGCCACGGCGATCGCCGGGGTCAGTGGGCAGCCCGCGGACATCGCCGGTGTGCGCAATTTCCGCAGCCGCGGCGGGGTCGGCTTCAATCTTGAGCAGCAGCTGACGCCGGCCATCGGCTTGTTCGTCCGTGCGGGCTGGGCCGATGGCAGCTCGGAGCCGTTCGCGTTCACCGACATCGACAAGTCCGCTGCGGCTGGCCTCGTCTTCGACGGCAAGCTGTGGAACCGGCCCGATCACAGCGTCGGCGTTGCCGGCGTGGTCAACGCGATCTCCAGGGAGCATCGCGATTTCCTCAATGCGGGGGGCCTCGGCATTCTGGTCGGCGACGGCCAACTCGCGCGGGCAAGCGGCGAGCGCATCCTCGAAGCCTACTATGCGTTTCCGCTGGGCGGCATGCGCCTAACCTTCGACTACCAGTACGTCGTCAACCCCGCATACAACGAGGATCGCGGTCCGGTGTCGATCATCGGCACACGTCTGCGCAAGCAATTCTAAACGTGGTCAGGAAACCCGGCCATTGCGTGCCTCGAATCTTCCAAGGCGCGATATACAAAGGTATATCGATCCGCGCTTGATTTTTGCACTGACGAAGAGCAAGCCTGCTTCAGGCAATGCGTATGTGCCCCGCGCATCCCATTTCGTGTCTAGAGGGCATTGGAGAAAGAACATCATGGACGATGGGCCTAGTCGACCGGCTTCGCGCAACTGCGTCGTCGCTGCCGGTTTGAACATCAACGCAGCCTTTTTTACCCCGATGACCGTCGTTACGGCGTGCCGGGGAGCTAACGCCGCTTAGCCGCGACGGTCCGGCTCCTCCTGCGCCCGCGTGGCGGCAGGAGACGAGCCAATGATTTCCCTTACCCTTCCTGTTTCCAGAGCTGCTGCGCCATCGCCGCTTGCTGCTGTCGCCCAGACCTATTCGCCAGCCGCGGTCCAATCGGCTCATGCCGATCTCGAGCACGCCTTCATTGCCCTGACGGCGCGCCGTGAGGGGCTGACCCTTTCGGATGCAGAGGCCCGGCTAGAGCAAGCGGGTCCCAATGAGGTCGCCCACGACCGCCCGCCTGCGTGGTACTGGCAGCTTCTGGAATGCTTCAAGAACCCGTTCATCGGTGTTCTCGCCGTCCTGGCGATCGTGTCGTGGATGACGGAGGACATGAAAGCGCTCGTGGTGCTTACGACCATGGTCGTGCTCAGCGTCGCGCTTCGGTTCTGGCAGGAATTCCGCTCGGTCCGGGCTGCGGAGCGCCTGAAAGCGATGGTCCGGACGACCGCTACGGTCCTGCGCCGTGCCGACGCAGAAGATGCGCCCGTGCGCGCCGAGATCCCGCTGCGTGAGATCGTACCGGGGGACATTGTTTTCCTGTCTGCGGGTGACATGATTCCAGCGGACGTGCGTTTGCTCACGTCACGCGATCTCTCGGTGAGCCAGGCGGTGCTTACGGGAGAGGCGATCCCTGTCGAGAAATTCGACAAGGCAAAGAACCGGGATGCGCGTCAAAAAAGTCCCCTCGATCTCGAGACGATTTGCTTCATGGGCACCAACGTGGTGTCGGGCACCGCGACGGCGCTTGTCGTTGCAACGGGCGCCAGGACCTATTTTGGCTCGCTGGCCAAGTCAGTCGTCGGCCGCCGCGCCGAGACCGCCTTCGATCGCGGTGTTAACAGCGTCAGCTGGCTGCTGGTGCGGTTCATGGCGGTCATGGTGCCGATCGTTTTCTTCATCAATGGCTTCACCAAAGGCGATTGGGGCGAGGCGTTCCTGTTTGCCATCTCGGTCGCCGTCGGGCTCACCCCGGAAATGCTGCCAATGATTGTCAGTGCCAATCTGGCGCGCGGCGCTGTCGCGATGTCGCGGCATAAGGTCATCGTCAAGCGGCTCAACGCGATCCAGAACCTCGGCGCCATGGATGTGCTGTGCACCGACAAGACCGGTACGCTAACCCAGGACAAGGTCATTCTGGAGCGACATCTCGCGCTCGATGGGCGCGAGGACGACCGAGTATTGACCTATGCCTGGCTTAACAGCGCGCATCAGAGCGGCCTCAAGAACCTGCTCGATGAGGCGGTGATCGCGCGGGCCAATGAGATCGGCGATACCGTGAAGCGTCCGGCTTGGGCAAAGGTCGACGAGTTGCCGTTCGATTTCCAGCGGCGTCGCATGTCGGTCATCGTGGCGCGCGATGACGGCTCGCACCTTCTTGTCTGCAAGGGAGCGGTCGAAGAGCTGCTGACCATCTGCACCAGGATGGAGCTCGACGGCGAAATCATCGCGCTCGATGATCCTGAGCGCGAGCGTATTCGCGATTTCTCCCGCACGCTCAACGAAGATGGCTTCCGCGTGCTGCTCGTTGCATCGCGCAGCTACGTGGCGTCAGAAGTTCGCGAAACCTACTCACTAGCTGATGAGCAGGCGCTGGTTCTGCATGGCTTCCTGACCTTCCTCGATCCGCCGAAAGAGACCGCTGGCCCGGCGATCGCGGCCCTCAAGGCACGCGGCGTCGACGTGAAGATCATCACCGGCGATAACGCCGTGGTCACTGCAAAGATTTGCCGTGAGGTTGGTTTGCCGGTCGGAAGGCCCGTCCTTGGCCACGAGATCGAGAACCTGACCGATGATGCTCTGCGCGACTGGTGGAGAAAGCGACGGTCTTTGCCAAGATGTCTCCGTTGCAGAAGGCGCGTGTCATCAAGGCGCTGCAGGCGAACGGACGCACCGTTGGTTTTCTCGGCGATGGTATCAACGACAGCCCGGCCCTGCGCGAGGCGGATGTCGGCGTCTCGGTCGACACAGCGACCGACATCGCCAAGGAATCGGCCGACATCATTCTCCTGGAAAAGAGCTTGCTTGCTCTCGAGCAGGGTGTCGTGCGCGGTCGGGAAACCTTCGGCAACATCATCAAATACATCAAGATGACGGCCAGCTCGAACTTCGGCAACGTGTTCAGTGTGCTGGTGGCGAGCGCGTTCTTGCCGTTCTTGCCGATGCTCTCGATCCACCTGCTGATCCAGAACCTGCTCTACGACATCTCCCAGACCGCCGTCCCCTATGACCGGGTCGACGCCGACTATCTCAACACGCCACGCAAATGGGTGGCGAGCGACATCGGCCGGTTCATGCTGTTCATCGGGCCGATCAGTTCGATCTTCGATCTCACCACCTTTGCCTTGATGTGGTTCGTGTTCGGCGCGAATGCGCCCGAGCATCAATCACTATTTCAATCCGGCTGGTTCATAGAGGGCCTGCTGACCCAAACGCTGATCGTCCACATGATCCGGACTGAGAAACTCCCATTCCTGCAGAGCACGGCGTCGGCACCGCTGACGGTGCTCACGCTCGCCATCATGGCGATCGGGATTGCGATCCCCTTCACGCCGCTCGGTCATAGTGTGGGGCTGGTGCCATTGCCGGTCGCCTACTTCCCGTGGCTGGCTGTTACTTTGCTGTCCTATTGCCTGATTACGCAGGTCATTAAGGCTTGGTACATCCGCCGCTACCGGATGTGGCTATGAGCCGTGTAACAGCGGCGATTCCTCTCGTCGCCATTGTCATTCGTGTCCGCTTCGGGCTCGTTCACAGTTTGCTGGGAGGGTCGCGCGCGTTGCTCCGCACTGCGCGCGCGCTTCTGCCGTGGCTGCCCCTGACGCGCTTGCCGGTTCTGTGGTGCTTGCTGGTCTCCGGATGGCTGCAGCGCGCATCGTTACGGTTCGTGCGGGCTGGTGCGCCCCGTCGCTGCAGACCTCTGAGACGATAAGGAGCAACCATGGGACTTGTGGAGATGACTTCACACCTCGTCATCGCGGTGCTGCTCGGAAGCCTGATCGGCTTCGAGCGGCAGTGGCGACAGCGCATGGCGGGTCTCAGGACCAATACGCTGGTCGCGCTGGGGGCCGCCACCTTCGTGCTGTTCGCCAAGCTCGTTCCTGGAGATGCGAGTCCCACGCGTGTTGCCGCTCAGGTCGTTTCCGGCATCGGATTTCTTGGCGCTGGATTGATCTTCAAGGAGGGGTTGACCGTACGCGGGCTCAACACGGCTGCGACGCTCTGGTGCTCGGCCGCCATCGGTGTTCTGTGCGGGACAGGTCTTGTCGCGCCCGCCCTGATTGCGACAGGGCTCGTTATGTCCGTCAATCTCCTGCTTCGCCCCCTGGTCGCCTGGATCAATGCACGTCTTCCTGCATCCGTTACCGAGGCGGATCTATGCTACAGCGTCCGCGTCGTTTGCCGCGGGACTGAGGAGGCGCATGTGCGGGCGCTCTTGCTCAAGGGCGTCAATTCTGGTCGACTGCACCTGACCGAGCTCGAAAGCGCGAACATCGACAGCAGTGACCGCGTCACGGTGTGCGCAATCGTGCGCTCCGACGTGCGCAGCGACGCAATACTCGAGCAGATCGTTGGACGGCTAAGCCTCGAACCGACAGTGACCGCGGCGCGGTGGAGCATTCAGGGATCGGTATGATCCGTGGGTAGCAGAGGCGTAACTCGAAGTTTGAAGCAGGGATCACCACGTTTGTAGTCACGGCTGAACAACATACTCGCATATGCTCTTGGCAGCAGAATTGCCCTGCCAACGGGCACCCGCAGCCTTTCAACACGGAAATCAGGCTCGCTGTGGTTGGCGTTGGCCATGGTCCTGCTGGCGCTACTCATCTTCGTGCTCGATACCGTGACGGATATGGAGATCGCTATGGCGGTTTTCTATATCGTCATCATCCTCTTGAGCGTGCGCATTTTCACCGCAAGGCAGACCGTGCTTGTGGCGATTGCATGCATCGCTCTGACCATCCTGAGTTTCTTCCTCACGGTCAGCGGCGCGCGCGACGCCGGACTGGTGAACTGCGCGATCAGCTGCACCGCCATCCTGGTCTGCACCTACCTCGTGCTGAAGACGGAGGCCGCTGAGGCCGCTGCCCGCGAGGCGCGCGCTCAACTCGAACATGCTGCCCATCTGACCGCGGTTGGAGCGCTTGGTGTATCGATTGCGCACGAGATAGGGCAACCCCTCACCGGCATCACGACCAGTGCGGAAGCGTGTAGCCGTTGGTTGGATGGAAACCCGCCGAACATCGACCGCGCGCGACAGGCCGTCACGCGCATTGTCGGGGACGCCAATCGGGCTCGCGACATCGTGGTACGCATGCGCCAGTTCGCAAGGAAGTCACCCTCGCCTAGCGAGCGCTTCGGTCTCAACGAGGTGGTGGGTGAACTGGTTGAACGCGTTGGGGACCAGTTGGCAGGTCAGAACATCGCCTTGCAAGCAGAGTTGGAACCGGGACTGGCCGACGTAGAAGGAGACCGGGTTCAGATAGAGCAGGTGGGGCTGAATCTCATATTGAATGCCGCAGACGCACTCTCCCAGACGCAGCGTTCGCGCTACCGGACGATCGTTGTTCGGACGAGGTCCGTGGATGATAGCAATGTCATGCTGGAAGTCGAGGACACTGGCCCAGGTGTGAGCGCCAAAACGGCGGATCAGGTGTTCGATGCCTTCTTCACCACTAAAGCGCATGGCCTCGGCGTCGGTCTTGCCATCAGCCGCTCCATCATCGAGGCGCATGGCGGCAAGATATGGATTGAGCGCACCGGTGACACCGGCACGGTGTTCGCCTTGCGGCTTCCGGGAAGGAAGTGAGTTGCCATGGGCCGTGCAAAGGACACATCAGATCTCCATGGCGTCGTACTGGTGGTGGATGACGATCCCTCGGTGCGTGCGGCGATTTGCGATCTTCTTGAATCCGTTCCTCTCAAGGTGCAGGCGCTCGCGAGCGCGGAGGCACTATTGGATAGGTCGTTTCCGGACGCGCCCTGTTGCCTGGTCCTTGATGTTCGCATGCCGGGCATGAACGGGCTCGAACTCCAGAGGCACCTCCATGACAACGGCGTCGCTGTGCCGATCGTATTCATCACGGCTCATGGGGACGTACCGATGTCGGTGAGCGCGATGAAGAGTGGTGCCATCGAGTTCCTGACCAAACCCTTCCGCGATCAGGATCTCATCGACGCTGTCGTCGCAGGGCTGGAACGCGATCGGATGCGCCGAGCCGATGCGATGCGCGATGCGGATCTGCTCGAGCGCTACGCCTTGCTCAGCGACCGGGAAAAAGAAATTCTCCGCCAAGTTGTGACGGGGGCTCTGAACAAACAGATCGCGGGTGAACTCCGCATCAGCGAAATCACAGTCAAAGTGAGGCGCGGTAGCCTCATGCGGAAGCTCCATGCGCGCTCGATCACCGATCTGGTGCGGTTCGCCGACCGATTGGCCGTGCTCGGGATCGAATAGCCAACGCAGCGACGCCCGCCATACTTTGGAACGCGTCAAGGACCGTCACCCGTCTGGGCGGAGACCCTTTTTCAGGGGCTCCGGGGCGTCGTCTTCACGGCGCCGTAGGGCCTGACCGTGTGCTTCAGCGCACGGGGACGCTCAACTCCTCAATCTTCACGCTACTATTGACAATAATTCCCGGTGAGGAGCACCAAGGGATAACATGACATCATCAAGCGCAGTGGCATTGCAACGGGGACGCAATCAGCCTGCCTCGGACGTTCACGCACAAGCTGCTTGGTCAATAGTGCGGACTACATTAGATCCGTTGTTCCACGGTCAATACCGTCGGTCAATTTGCCGGGAGGTGCGGGATGGATCAATTGGCGGCTCTGCGGTTATTCATCCACATCGCACGAACCAAGAGCATTTCAGCAGCCGGCCGGGCGCTCGGCCTTTCCACGACGACAGCGTCGAAGCGTCTTCAGGATCTCGAGGCAGTGCTGGACGTGCGTCTCGTCGATCGGACCACGCGGCAACTCGCGCTCACAGAAGCGGGCGAGCGTCTGCTAGCACGCTCGGCTCCTATGCTCGATGAACTCCAATCGGCTTTTGCCGAAGCCCGCGAGCTTAAGGACGCCCCGAGCGGTACCTTGCGCATCACCGCCCGCCGCTCGTTCGGCTTGATGCATGTGGCACCAGCTTTGCCGGCTTTTCGCAAGGCCTATCCAGAAATCGTGATTGATCTGGCGCTGACGGAAGAGACCGAACTCGCGCCAGGACGTGGCATCGATCTCGCGATCCGGCTCGGCGCGCCGGCGGATAAATCGGTCGTAAGTCATCAACTGACCTCGGCGAACCGTCAGCTGTGCGCTAGTCCATCGTATCTGGCGCGTGCAGGCACACCGTCATTGCCAACCGATGTGAGCGGGCACAACTGTTTGACCTACCGCCGCGCGGCGGAGCCTGCGACTTGGATCTTTAGAAAAGGCCGCAAGGAGGTATCGGTCGACGTCTCCGGATCCCTGCAAGTCAACAGCGGCGAAGTTCTGCGTGCGGCCGCGGTCGCGGGGATGGGGCTCGTATTGCTGCCCGACTGGATGGTCTCGCGCGATCTCGCTGACGGACGGCTGCGTCGTTGCGTAGAAGGCTATCAGGCATTCCCTCCACTTTATCGTGCACCGATTTATGCCGTGCATCGGCGAGGCGAAATCCCCGCAAAGATTTCGGTCTTTGTCGACTACCTCAAGGAGACGATGGCAGCAACCGGAATTATCCGGAAAACCGGGATAATGACTCCTGCTTTTCCTGACTGATCAGAAGGATCGGCCTCCTCTAAAATCTCAGTCCAAAAGGGTGTTGAAGGAGGAAGCTGCATGTCGCTTCAGATTGCAAAGCTGCATCCGCTGTTCGGGGGCGGCGTTACCAACGTCGACCTGTCGAAGCCCATTTCACAGGACCGCATCGCCGCCATTCAGGCGGCACTGGACCACTATGCCGTGCTGATCTTCCATGGTCCGAAGCTGACGGAAGAGGACCAGATTGCCTTTGCGGAACGGTTCGGACCGCTTGAAGGCCAGAACGGTGTGCTCTCAACAAATGCCACTCGCATCAGCCGGAAGTTGGTCGACATTTCCAATCTCGACGAGAAGAATAGCGTGCTCAGCGCGCAGGACCGCCGCCGGATGTTTGCGCTCGGCAACCAGCTATGGCACACGGACTCCTCGTTCAAGAGAACGCCCGCGAAATATTCGCTGCTTCATGCCCACACGGTCACGCCCGAAGGCGGCGAGACGCAATTTGTCGATACGCGTGCGGCCTATGACGCGCTGCCGGAGAAGATGAAGGCACGCATCGAGACACTGGAGGCCGAGCATTCGATCTTCGTGTCACGCGGCAAACTCGGCTTTACTGCATTTTCCGATGAAGAGCGTCAAGCCAATCCGCCCGTGCATCGCCGGATAGTCCGGGTTCATCCGGGCTCCGGACGCAAGGCGTTGTATCTCGCATCGCACGCTTCCCACATCGTTGGTCTACCGGTTCCGGAAGGGCGGATGTTGATTCACGAACTGATGGAGCACGCC
>RXJK01000289.1:7901-20215 GCA_003963125.1 Hyphomicrobiales bacterium | reverse complement strand
CAGGGTCCAGGGGAAGCACCAGCCGTTGCAGTGGAACATCGGCAGCGTCCACAGGTAGACGGGGTGGCGGCCGAGGTTCGCGGTGACGGTGTTGGCGTAGCACATAAGCGCCGCGCCGCGATGCGAGTAGACCACGCCCTTGGGATTGCCGGTGGTGCCGGAGGTGTAGTTCAGCGTCAGCGACTGCCACTCGTCGGCGGGCAGGCTCCACGCGAAGGCTGCATCGCCCGAGGCGACGAAGGCCTCGTAGTCGAGATCGGAGATCGCGGGGGTCGACTGCGGAAACTCGAGGTCGTTGAAGTCGATGACGAGCGGCTTCACGCGGGCGAGTGCCAGGGCCTCGCGCATCACGGGTGCGAACTCGCGGTCGCAGATCAGCACCTTGGTCTCGGAGTGGTCGAGCTGGAAGGCGAGGATGGCCGCATCGAGGCGGGTGTTCATCGACAAGAGCACGGCGCCCGACATCGGCACGCCGTAGTGGGCTTCGAGCATCGGCGGGGTGTTGGCCAGCATGGCGGCGACCGTATCGCCCTTGCCGATGCCGCGGCGGGTGAGCGCCGAGGCGAGCTGCCGGCAGCGGGCGTAGAACGCCTTGTAAGTAAGGCGGGCCGCCCCGTGGACGACGGCAACCTTCTCGGGATGCACGGCCGCCGACCGCTCCAGGAACGAGAGGGGGCTCAGCGGCTGGAAGTTGGCCGCGTTCCTGTCGAGATCGCGGTCGTAGGGGCTGGTCATGGGGGCCTCGGGTTTTCGCGTCCCTCGCCTGGAGACGTTCCCCTCGTATCGCATGACGCGATGGCCCAGCAACGCCTGCGATGGGATAGGGAGGGGCGGGGCTAGTGCAAATTAGCCACTTCCAAGGAAAGAAATTCGCAACCATGACGGACTGTGGATAAGTGGGGCCCGGGGCGATCCCCCTCGGGCCGGCGTTGACCGCCCGGCGGGGGCGGTAACGCGGGTTATCCATGAATTCCAAGGCTTTGCTGTCACGCCTCGAGCGCATCGAGGTGACCGCTTTCGGGATCGACCGGGAGGGGCGCGGCGAGCAATGGATCGAGCGCGAGCGGCGTCTCCTGCGCCTCTACTTCGCGATGGGGCTCACGGGGAGCGGGATCGTTGGCGCCATCGGTCTCCTGGTGCTGCTCGCGGTGGCGGCGGGGCCCGGCTACGACGCGTGGTTCGGGCTGCAACGGCGAACCGATCGGCCGCGCACGGCGTGGGACGCGCCGGCCGGTCCTTCAGTTTCGATCGAGACCACGGCAAAGAGCGATCCGGTCGTTCAATCCGACGCGGCAACGCCTTCGATCGAACTGGCGGCCGGGAATGTCGAGCCCCTGCGGCCGCCGTTCGTGCGCGTAATCTCAGTGGTGCCATTGGCGCAGAAGGCGCCGCCCGCGCCGGCAAAGCCCGCCGCCGCCAAGCCCGTTTTTAAGCCGCAGCGCGTCGAGGCTGCCGCCGCAAAGCCCGTACCGGCGCCGGACGCGGTGCCAAGCGTGGAGCCGTCGATCGCGCCGGCGCCTGCATCGGATTCGCGGACGGTCGCCCTGCTGCCGCCGTCCGGCGTCGAGCGGCCAGAGGGGATCGTCAATCTGGGAGGACCCGGTCGATCCGGGGCTGCCGCGGACGAACCAGTCACCTGGTGGCGCAAGCTCTGGTGGGGAACGGGCGGGTTCGCCGCCAGCCAAAAGTAGGTCGACGGCGAAGAGTGGCGCGATAGTCGGCCTGCGTTACTCCGGCTGGTCTTCCTCGCCCTTCGCCGGGCTCAGGCCTTTGAGCTTCGCCATCATGCGTGCCTGCTCCTCGGCCTCCATCTCGGCGCGCGGGCGCTCGAACTCGGGCTCGGGCGGCATCTCGATCATCGGCTGCGGGCCCATGCCGGGGACGGTTTCGGCCGTCGGCAGCAGCGTGCCGGCCTTCTCCATCTCCTTCATCTGCTCGCGGCGTTCCTTCTCGACGCGGGTCGCGGCTTTCTTCACCTCGGCGTCGAGTTCGACCTGCGAGCACAGGCCGAGCGTGACGGGATCCTGCGGCGTCAGGTTCGGCGAGTTCCAGTGCGTGCGCTCGCGGATGGCCTGGATGGTCGGCTTTGTGGTGCCGACGAGGCGCATGATCTGGCTGTCGCGCATCTCGGGGTGGCTGCGCATGAGCCAGAGCACCGCATTGGGGCGGTCGTGGCGGCGGGACACCGGCGTGTAGCGGGGGCCCGACTTCGTCTTCACGTCCGGTACGATCACCTTGGATGGTGCGAGCTGCAGCTTGTGGTCGGGGTCTTCTTCCGCGCGCGCGATCTCCTCGCGGCTCAGCTGGCCGTTGGAGATCGGGTCCATGCCCTTGATGCCGTGCGCGACGTCGCCGTCGGCGATGCCTTTCACCTCGAGCACGTGCAGGCCGCAGAACTCGGCGATCTGCTCGAAGGAGAGGGAGGTGTTCTCGACCAGCCAAACGGCTGTGGCCTTGGGCATCAAAAGCTTGCGGTTGCTCATGGGCTACCTTTCTGTGGCCAGCCCCGGGTTCCGGACCCGAGCGGCCAAGTCTAGGCTGAAAAGAGGGGGATACGGGCTTATACCCTCTCCGAGCCCGTGCGCGCAACAAGCATGCAACCGAAGGTGCAGGCGGGGGCACGGGGCACTGCTGCCCTGGATATGGGCATTTCCGCCCAGGAATTCGAGCGCGGACCGGGTTCGCGGCGGCCGGCGCATCGAAAGCGAGGGCTGCAACGTTCTCAGGGGCAAGAGATTTCTCCCTCCCAGGGCGCTGCAGCAAGGCATTGCGGAGCTTTGCCGCAGCGACTACCGTTGCGCCGCTCGTTGCGAAAAACTTAGGCGAAGGCAGTTTCGATGACCGTGCAGACCCGTCAGGCGTATGCGTTCGAAGACCTCGTGGTCGGCATGGAAGCGAGCTATGCGCGCAAGGTCACGGCCAGCGATATCGTGCAGTTTGCCGAGGTGACGGGCGACAAGAACCCTGTCCATCTCGATGAGGCCTACGCGGCCAAGACCATCTTCAAGGAGCCGATCGCGCACGGCATGCTGACGGCGGGGTATATCTCGACCGTGTTCGGCATGGAATTGCCGGGACCGGGTGCGATCTACATCTCGCAGACGCTCAATTTCCGCGGGCCGGTCAAGATCGGCGACGAGGTCATTGCCCGCGTCAAGGTGATGGAGCTCTATCCCGCCAAGCGGCGCGCCCGCTTCGACTGCCTGTGCCTCGTGGCCGGAAAACCGGTGGTCGAGGGGGAGGCGATCCTCATGGTGCCGGGCCGGAAGTGAAAAGGGACGCCGTCCCCCTATCCCGTGCTGCCGCTCCCCTGGTCTTGCGGCATTCACCACCCATATAGGTTGCCGTCGGGTTCAATTGCTTGCACGGGGAGGCTGCCCTATAAGCGACAGCGACCACTCAATTCCCACTCATGACTGCATGGACTGCCGGTCCGGGCCCAGTGGGTCCCGGGGCTCGGCGCCGCGAACGCACAACCGGATCCGATACTAAGGAAAAGGCGAGAAACGTATGCCGTGGAGCAATCAGAGCGGTGGGGGCGGCCGCAAGCCAGGTAGCGGCGGCCCGTGGGGGCAGATGCCGCAAGGCGGGCCCAACCAGCCGGATCTCGAAGAGCTCCTGAAGCGGGGCGGGGACAAGCTGAAGCAGGTGATGCCGCAGGGCAGCGGGCTGCCGGGGCCCCTGGTGCTGCTCGTCGCCGTGCTGATCGCGGCGTTCGTCGCCTTCTACGCGTTCACCTTCAAGGTCGATCCCGACGAGGTCGGCGTCGTCATGCGCTTTGGCCGCGTGCATCGCCAGGAACCGCCGGGCCTGCATTTCCGCCTGCCGCCACCCATCGAAGAGGTGCGCCGCCCGAAGGTGACGAAGGTCAACATCATCGAAGTCGGCATGTCGTCGGGGATGAGCAGCCGCGGCTATTCGAGCGTGACGCGCGACGTGCCTGAAGAGAGCCTGATGCTGACGGGCGACGAGAACATCGTCGATATCCACTTCGTCGTGCAGTGGCGCATCAAGGACGCGCAGAAGTATCTCTTCAACCTGCAGAACCAGGAACGTACCGTCAAAGACGTCGCCGAAAGCACCATGCGCGAGGTCGTCGGCCAGTCGAACATCCAGCCGATCCTCACGGAAGCCCGCCAGAAGACCGAGCAATCCGTGCTGAAGACGATGCAGGAGATCCTCGACGGCTACAACTCGGGCATCAAGATCGACGAAGTGCGCTTGCAGAAGGTCGATCCGCCGACGCAGGTGATCGAATCCTTCCGCGACGTTCAGGCCGCCCGCGCCGACCGCGAGCGACTGCAAAACGAGGCGGCCGCCTACGCGAGCAAAGTGCTTCCCGAAGCGCGCGGCGAGGCCGAGCGCATCCTGCAGGCGGCGCGCGGCTATCGCGAGCAGACGGTGGCCGAAGCGAACGGCCAGACATCGCGCTTCCTGAAGGTGCTCGAGGAATACAAGAAGGCGCCCGACGTGACGCGCAAGCGCATTTATCTCGAAACGATGGAGCGCGTGCTCGGCGGCGTCGACAAGATCATCATCGATCCGAAGGCGGGGCCGGGCGTGGTGCCCTACCTGCCGCTCGATCAGCCGAAGCGTTGAGGAGGGACCCGCCATGTTGAAAGCTCTCTCCGCGACGTTCGTCGTCATCCTCGGCGCGCTCGCCGCCGTGGCCTACTTCGCGCTGTTCATCGTGCACCAGAACGAGCAGGCGATCGTGCTCGAGTTCGGCAAGCCCGTGCGCATCATCTCGGACGCGGGGCTCTACTGGAAGATCCCGGTGGTGCAGACCGTCGACTACTTCGACAAGCGCATCCTCGATCTCGACACGTCCGAGCAGGAAGTGACGGCGTCGGACCAGAAGCGCATCAAGGTCGACGCCTTCGCGCGCTACCGCATCGTCGATCCTCTGCTGTTCTACCAATCCGTGCGTGACGAGCGGAACGCCAGCACGCGGCTGCGGCCGGTGGTGGAATCCTCGCTGCGTCGTGTGCTCGGCTCGGCGACCTTCACCGATCTCGTGCGCGATCGGCGCGAGGCGCTGATGAAACGTATCGCGGCGCAGGTCAACGAGGAAGGCAAGGAGTTCGGGCTCGAAGTCGTCGACGTGCGCATCAAGCGTGCGGACCTGCCCGACCAGAACCAGAAGAACGTGTTCGACCGCATGCGCGCCGAGCGCCAGCGCGAAGCCGCCGAGTTCCGTGCCGAAGGTACGGGAGCGGCCAACCGCATCCGCGCCAACGCCGACCGCGAGGTGACCGTCATCAAGGCGGAAGCCCAGCGCGAAGCCGAGCAGACGCGCGGCGAAGGTGATGCGGAACGCAACCGCATCTTCGCCGACGCCTACTCGAAGGACCCCGACTTCTTCGCTTTCTACCGGTCCATGCAGGCCTACGAGCAGGGCTTCCGCCCCGCCGGTACGCCCGGTCCCGCCAACGAGAAGAGCGGCGAGACGCGCATGCTGATTTCGCCCGACACGGACTTCTTCCGCTACTTCTCCTCACCGCAGGGTAGCGTACGGACCCCGGGAGCCGCGCCGGCCAAGCAATGACGGACGCTTTGGTTGCCCTCGGTCTGGTGTTCGTCATCGAGGGATTGCTGTGGGCCATCGTGCCCCAACTCGGACGGAGGCTGCTGGCCGCGGCCTCCGCCATGCCGGACCAGTCGCTCCGGGTCGGCGGCGTCGTGGCCATTGCCGCGGGCGTCGGCCTCGTCTGGCTGGTGCGCGGCTAGGCATTCGGCGCGCAAATTGGCCATGAAAAAGGCCATAGCGGCGATCAGGCTCGCAAGTTGTTGATGATCATGCCTCCACGAAGCCCTGGGCGCGGCGTTTCGTGGGGGACCATCTTTCCATCCCGCTCCGACCTCCGGTACTGTGGTCGGCAGAGATGCTCGCCTCGATGCGCGCGACGATCGCCAAGGAGACACCGGCCATGATGGGCCTCACTGCCAGATTGAGCCGCGCCAGCCGCGGGCTTGCTGCTGCCGCCCTGCTCTCCGTCGCGGCCGCCTCGCCGGTGCTGGCGAAAGGCCCGGAGTCCGTTGCCCCGCTCGCCGAGAAGCTCCAGGACGCGGTCGTCAACATCTCGACCAGCCAGACCATGAAGGGGCCAGAGGGCGTGCCGCTGCCGAAGGTGCCCAAGGGCGCGCCGTTCGAGGAGTTCTTCGAGGACTTCTTCAAGCGCAAGGGTGGCTCGCCGGCGGACCGCAAGGTCTCGTCGCTCGGCTCGGGCTTCGTGGTCGATGGCAAGGAAGGGCTGATCGTCACCAACCACCACGTGATCGAGGGCGCCGACGAGATCGTCGTCAACTTCGCCGACGGCTCGAAGCTCAAGGTCGACAGGGTGGTCGGCAAGGACACCAAGACCGACCTTGCGCTGCTCAAGGTGACGCCGAAGAAGCCGCTCGCGCAGGTGCCGTTCGGGGCGAGCGCGAAGCTGCGCGTCGGCGACTGGGTGATGGCGATCGGCAACCCGTTCGGCCTCGGCGGCAGCGTGACGGTCGGCATCATCTCGGCCAAGCAGCGCGACATCAACTCGGGGCCCTATGACGACTACCTGCAGACGGACGCGGCCATCAACAAGGGCAACTCGGGCGGTCCGCTCTTCAACATGGAAGGCGAAGTGATCGGCGTGAACACCGCCATCATCTCGCCCACCGGCGGCTCCATCGGCATCGGCTTTGCGGTGCCCTCCGACACGGTCGTCAACGTCGTTGACCAGTTGCGCCAGTTCGGCGAGACGCGGCGCGGCTGGCTCGGCGTCAAGGTGCAGACGGTGACGGAAGAACTGGCCGAGACGTACGGCGTGAAGGAGAACACGGGCGCGCTCGTCGCCTCGGTGACGCCTGGCAGCCCGGCGGCCAAGGCCGGCATCAAGGACGGCGACGTGATCCTCAAGTTCGACGGCAAGGACGTGTCGGGCATGCGCGGGCTGCCGCGCATGGTCGCGCAGACGCCGATCGGCAAGGAGGTCGACGTCGAGTTCCTGCGCAAAGGCCAGAAGCAGACCACCAAGGTCGCGCTCGGGCGGCTTGCCGAGGACGAGGACGCGCCCAAGGCCCAGGGCAAGGAAGCGCCCAAGGGCAACAAGGGCAAGCGCAACGAGCCCAACCGCGACAAGAAGGGCGCGGCGCCGCCCGCGACGGTGCCGACGATCGGTCTCGGCCTCGCGCCGCTCGACGATGATCTGAGGGCCAAGCACGGCCTCGCGGCAACTGTCAAAGGCGTTGTGGTGACGGACGTCGATCCGGCGAGCCCGGCCGCCGGCAAGGGCGTGAAGGTCGGCGACGTGATCGTCGAGGCGGCGCAGGAGCCGGTCGCCTCGCTCGACGACATCAACCGGAGCGTCGACAAGGTACGCAGTGCCGGCCGCAACGCGGTGCTGCTTCGCATCGAGGACAACAAGGGCGAAACGCGCTACGTCGCCATGCCCATCCAGGACAAACAACCGTGACGACAACGAGCGGGCCTGCGCAAGGCGCGCCAGACTGCGGGGATTAGAGTGTCAGACAGCCTGATCGATACCATCACGGACACGATCGTGCCCGTGCACGCGGATGGCTACAAGTTCCTGGCCATCGGGGCCGCGGTATGCCTGATCTTCTTCTTCATCTATCCGCCGCTGGCCTGGGTGTGCGTGCTGATCACGGCGTGGATCGCCTACTTCTTTCGGGATCCGCCGCGGGTGAGCCCGCTGCGCGAGGGACTGGTGCTGGCGCCGGCCGACGGGCGCATCAGCGCCATAGAGCGGGTGAAGCCGCCGATGGAACTGGGCCTCGGCGAGGCGGAGCGGCTGCGCATCTCGATCTTCCTGTCGGTGTTCGACGTGCACATCCAGCGCACGCCCGTGCCGGGCCGCGTCCTGCGCCGCGTCTATACGCCGGGTGCCTTCGTCAATGCCGCCCTCGACAAGGCCAGCGAAGACAATGAGCGCAGTTCGCTCGTCATCCAGACGGCGGCGGGCGTGGAGATCGCGGTGGTGCAGATCGCGGGGCTCATCGCGCGGCGCATTCTCTCCTTCGTGCGCGAGGGCGATACGCTCGGCGTCGGTGACCGCTTCGGCCTGATCCGCTTCGGCAGCCGCGTCGATCTCTACCTGCCGCCGGGGCACGGGGCGCTCGTCGCCATCGGGCAGCGGGCGATCGGCGGGGAGACGGTGATGGCCGATCTCAAGTCCACGGAGCCGGAACGCGAAGCGCGCCAGCAGTGACGCCAGATCTGAACAAACGGGCACGATAACAGCGATGGACCACCTGATCCCGAAACTCGAGAGGGAAGAGCGCCGCCGGCGTAGGCGCCTGCTGTTCCGGCACAACAAGATCCCGGTGCGGCTCTTGATCCCGAACATGTTCACGGTGCTGAGCCTGTGCGCCGGCCTCACCGCGATCCGCATGGCGATCGAGCTGCGCTTCGAGATGGCGATCGCGCTGGTGGTGGTCGCGGCCTTTCTCGACGGCATCGACGGCCGCGTCGCCCGCGCTCTCAAGGCGCAATCGAAGTTCGGGGCGGAGCTCGACAGCCTCGCCGACTTCGTCAACTTCGGCGTGGCGCCATCGGTGATCGTGTTCATCTGGGGGCTCGGGCCGCTCAAGGGGCCGGGCTGGATCACGTCGCTCGCCTTCGCGCTGGCGCTGGGGCTGCGGCTCGCGCGCTTCAACACCATGATCGACATCGAACGGCCGAAGTGGCAGGCGAACTACTTCACCGGCATGCCGGCGCCCGCGTGCGCCATCACGGTGCTGTTGCCGCTCTACATCGATTTCCTCGGCATCATCGACGTGCGGCAGTGGCCGGCGCTGGTGGCGCTCTACATGCTCGCCATCGGCACGCTCGCGGTCTCCACGGTGCCGACGTTCTCGGGCAAGCTCTTGGGCGAGCGAATCCCGCGCGAGTTCGTGCTGCCCGTGTTCCTGCTGGTGGCGGCGACGGTCGGGTTCCTCGTCACGTACCCCTACGGCACGCTGACGCTGCTGACGCTCATCTATCTCGCGACGATCCCGATGTCCTACCGGCGCTACGCGCGGCGCATGCAGGAGCCGGTGGCGGACGTGTTCCGGGCGCCGGAGGGCGATCACCTCCCCGGCGATGCGCCGCTCGACAAGATGCCGGCGGGCGAGACGAAGCACTAGCGAGTCGAACGCTTCTTACGCGGCAAGGTCCCGGACAGCCGTGCTCGCGCACGGCTTCCGGGAACGCATTGAGAGCGCGAGTGCGTCTCGCGCTTTATTGCCTCGTGGATCAGGGCGTGCCGGGCGGGCGGTGGCGGCAGGCGTGCGTGCGGATCAGGGCGCGACTTTCGGTCGGTACCGGACGATCGGCCCAGAGGCTCGCCGTCGCCTTGGCGCAGCTCAGCCAGAAATAATTCGTATCCGGATCGACCACCAGTTTGGCCGGGCGCATGCCGGGTGCCAGCAGCACGGTCAGGAAGTGCGTGGTCGAGCCCCAGCCGTAGCGGGCATGCGCGGCGCCGATGCGCGTTGCCGAGACGAAGCGGGCATCGCCCAGCCCCGGATCCGACTGCGGGCCCGCTGCAAGCTCGCGCACGGACTTCTCGTAGGCGATCCATCCCGTAACGAACTTGCCGGTCTCGACGGCGTGGGCCAGCGTCACGAGCAGGAAGGCGCCGGCCAGCGCCCGCGGCGTGGCGTAGCGCGCCAGGAAGCCGAGCGTCGCTTCGACGTGCGGGGCGAACAGCCCGATCCTGCGGCGGGCCTGCAGCATCACGGCCGCAGCCAACGCGCCCAAGAGCGGGGTGACGACGAGGATGCCCGTGCGCAGGGGGTAGCGCATGTCCGTCAGGACGCTGTCGTCCCACAGGCGCCAGTAGATGCCGAGGCCGGCGGCCACCAGGAGGCCGGCGATGGCGGCGCGGCCGCGGATGCCGAGCCAGGTGCCGAGCGCGTAGAGCCCCGCGTAGGCGAGGAGCGCCACGGCCAGCAGGCGCGTGAAGGGCATGTCGAAGTTGGCGGGATCGATGAAGGTGTAGGCGGCGCCGTGCAGCGCTGCGGCGATGTAGGCGTCCGGCTTGAAGACCAGGAAGAACAGGATCCAGACCATGGCGGCCGGCACCAGGCAGAGAAGCGCGCGCCGGAATACGGGATGGCGAAGGCCGCGCAGCGCCGTAATCCCGACAATCGCGAACGCGAGCAGCATGCCGCCGCCGTGCGTCATGCCGACGGCCGTCAGCAGCAGGGCGATGGCGACGCGCGACGGCCAGCCGCCGGGCGCCGTCATGGCAAGGGTCAGCGCCGGCCAGAACAGAGCGTGCGCGACCCACATCTCGGTCGGGAAGCCGAACACGAAGGGCAGCACCACCGCCGTCGAGGCACAGGCCATCGTGAAGAAGGTGCGCGTCGGCGTGCGGTCGAGCCCGAAGGTGGCCGCGAGCCCCACGAGGGGGGCCGAGAAGAACAGGATGGCATAGAGCGTGAGGGCGCCGGCCACGTTCTGCGTCAGCGCGGCGTAGGCCTCGGCCGGTACGTAGGCGAGCAGGTAGACGAAGGATCGGCCGGCGATGTTGTGCCAATGAAAGGTCCAGGCATCGCGCACGGCGATGGCGTAGGAAAAGAGCGCCCCGTCGCCATAGAACTGCAGGTCGTAGGCGAGCGCCAGGACGACGAACAGCACGCACCAGCCGGCCCCGACGGCCGTGACGAGGCTGCGCAGGAGCCTGCGTTCGCTCGCGACCGCGGCGTCCAGCGGGCCGGCATCAAAGGGGGAGGCGCTCGCGCTCCGCATCGACGGCGTCATGCTTGCCTCGCGGGCGTGCGACCGGAAGCCTTGGCGCGGCGCGGGAGGCGCCGGACCGATGGCTTAAACAAATGGGAAATCAGGGGGTTCTGCATCGCCGTCGCTTTTTGCCGATCGGTTCCGGACCAATCCGGCGCTCGCTCATGTGGCGTTCATTTTGCACAGGGCCAAATGAACGGGCGATTTATGCGCAAGCGAAGAGGCAGCGGCAAAGGCGTGAACCCTTGGGCCTCGGGGGCGTGTTCTAGGCGGCACGAGCGCCGGCATCCGGAGTGTCAAGGGAGGCCCTGTGACTTGGCGTGACTTCTGGAATGGCGAGACCACGATCTACGTGAGCGAACGCCACCGCGAGATCCATTATCGTCGCATCGCCCAGGACATCGTCTCGATCCTGCCGGACGAGGATTGCCGCATCCTGGACTTCGGGTGCGGGGAGGCGCTGTCGGCGGGCCTTGTGGCGGCCTCGTGCCGCTCGCTGGTGCTGTGCGATGCCGCTGAAACCGTTCGTAACAAAATTCGTGGCCGGACGCGGGGGCTTGCCAATACCCGCGTGGTTTCGCCCGAGGCCGTCGAGGCGATGCCCGACGGCAGCTTCGACCTCATCGTCGCCAACTCGGTGATCCAGTACCTGTCGCGCAGCGAACTCGAGGCATGGCTGCGGACGTGGCGGCGCGTGCTCTCGCCGGCGGGCCGGCTGGTGCTGGGCGACATCGTGCCCCGCCGCGTGGGACCGCTGGTCGATGCGGCGGCGCTGCTGAAGTTCTCGGCCGAGCACGGGTTCCTGATGGCGGCGGCCGGCGGTCTCGTGCGCACCGCGCTCTCCGACTACCGCCGCAAGCGCGCGCAACTCGGGCTCCTGCAGCTCGACGAAGCCGAGATCATCGCCATCGCGCAGAGCCAGGGGCTCGCGGCCTCTCGTTCGGTGCAGAACCTCGGGCACAATCCGCGGCGGCTGACGATCATCGCGCAGCGGATGCCGCATGCCGCGCCGGAGCCGATGCCGGTGCGCGAGCGCCTGCCGCAGGCCTACAACCTCATGCACTCGACGGCGTAGGCGGGCGGACTTTCCCGCTCTCAGTGGACGAGCGCGCCGCCCGCCTTACGCCACGCGTCGACGCCGCCGTGGAGGTGCGTGGTGTTCGCCAGCCCCGCCTCGCGCGCGGCCCTGACGGCCATGGCCGAGCGCTCCCCGAACGCGCAGTAGAACACGATCTCCTTACCGCTCGAGCGGGCAAGCTCGTGGAGGATGCCGCCGGGGCGGATGTTCATGACGAGGTCGGTGTAGGGCGCATTGATCGAATGGGGGATGGCGCCCACCTTCTCGCGCTCGCTCTTTTCCCGCAGGTCGATCAGCGCCAACTTGGCATCGTCGTGCGCCTTCATGACGTCCGCCGGCGTGCGGGCCCAGCCCTTGCGCGCGATCTCCTCCTGCGCGAGGCCCTGGCGCATGTTGGCCGGCACGGCCACGTCCATCATCTTCGGGTTGGGCAGGTTGAGCTTGCTCATGAGGTCGACATACTCGTCGACGGATTTCACCTGCAGGCGCGGGTTGAAGCGCTTCTCCTCG
>RXJK01000289.1:0-7851 GCA_003963125.1 Hyphomicrobiales bacterium | reverse complement strand
TCCTTCATCAGGAAGCTGTAGCTGTCGTCGGTGTGGCCCGGCGTATAGAGCACATCGAGGGCGAGCCCCTCGATGCCGATCGTATCGCCTTCCGTGACGCGCATGGAGACGACGTCGACGCGGGCCTGCTCGCCCATCACCGTGATGCAGTGGGTATGGTCGCGGAGTGCGCCGAGGGCCGTGACGTGATCGGCATGAATGTGGGTGTCGACCGCCTTGACGAGCTTCAGGTCGAGTTCGCGCACGAGTTGGAGGTAGCGGTCGACCTTCTCCAGCACGGGATCGATGATCAGGGCCTCGCCGCCCTTGCGGCTGGCGAGAAGGTAGCTGTACGTGCCCGAGGCAGCATCGAAAAGCTGACGGAAGAGCATGGCGTCCTCCTTCCTGGAAGGGACGCCATTCTAACACAGCGGACGAATAGGGTCAGGGTTTCTGCGAACCTGGCCCTTCGCGACTGCAATATTGCGCCAGAGCGCTGGATCGAAGGCAAAGGGGCCAGAATAGCCGGCCCCTCCGCCGGGCCGCCTACTTCGGCTGGGGTACGATGCGGATGTAGGGCTTGGGCGCCTTCCAGCCGTTGGGGAAGACCTTCTTGGCGTCGTCGTCCGACAGCGAGCCGGCGATGATCACGTCGTCGCCCTGCTTCCATTGCGCGGGCGTTGCCACCTTGTACTTGGCCGTGAGCTGCAGGCTGTCGATGACGCGCAGCACCTCGTCGAAGTTGCGGCCCGTGGTCATCGGATAGACGAGGACCAGCTTGATCTTCTTGTCGGGGCCGATGACGAAGACGTTGCGCACCGTCTGGTTGTCCGCGGCGGTGCGGCCTTCCGAGCTGCCGGCCGTCTCGGCGGGGAGCATGCCGTAGGCCTTCGCCACCTTGAGATCGGTGTCGCCGATCATGGGATAGTTCGGCGCGTAGCCCTGCGTCTCCTTGATGTCCTCGGCCCACTTCGCGTGACGATCCGTCGGGTCGACGCTGATGCCGATGATCTTGACGTTGCGCTTGTCGAACTCGGGCTTGATGCGGGCCATGTAGCCGAGCTCGGTCGTGCAGATCGGCGTGAAGTCCTTCGGGTGCGAAAAGAGGACGGCCCAGCTGTCGCCGATCCAATCGTGAAACTTGATGTGGCCTTCGGTGGTATCGGCTTCGAAGTCGGGTGCCGTTTCGCCGATGCGTAGGGTCATGCTGTCCTCCTGACGTAGGTCGGAAATCGTACGTTTGGCCATCGCGGACGGGCGTCTGCGCGCCCCGTTCCAGCGGGCTCGAAGCCCGGGATTAGATACATCCCGGACGACGAAAGCAACGTGATCGCATTATTGGAATATTTACCGCGTTTGTGTCGGAAGATGTAGGAAATGGTGCCCGGCGGCTGTCATTAACAGCAATTTATGGTCCCGCCCCTAACGTCGGCCTCCGACTAGGGGAAGTGAGCGCGTCGATGCTCGGCGGACGACACGATCGGCAGGGCCTGAGCCTGTTGCAGGAGTACGCGGACCGCGTGCCGGGCGTCGCGCTTGGCGTGGAAGCGCCCTCGGCCCCGGCCGATAGCGTACGCGCAAACCGCTTCAAGTCGGACTTCATCTCGCACATCAGCCACGAGCTGCGCACGCCGCTCAATGCCATGATCGGCTTCTCGAAGCTCATCGCAGGCCACGCGCAGCATCCGCTCAAGGACGGCGAGATCGTCAGCTACGCCGAGCACATCAATGCGGCGGCACACGAACTGCTGGCCTTCGTCAACGACGTGCTCGAACTGTCGAAGCTGCAGACGGGCAGCGCCTCGCTGGCGCACGACGATGTCGACCTGGCGAGCGTGATCGCGGAGATCGCCTGCGACGTCGCGCAGAAGGCGCAGGCCGGTGGCGTTGCCATCGACGTGCTGCACGGTGGCGAACTCATCGCCGACGCCGATCCCGTCAAACTGCGCCGGGCGCTGGCGGGCCTCGTCGACAACGCCGTGCGCTTCACGCCTCCTGGAGGGACCGTGGTTGTTTCCGCATTCGCTGATGGCGGGCGGGCCATCGTCGAGGTGCGCGATACCGGCGTCGGGATGTCGAGCGAGGAAATAGCTGTGGCACTTTCGCCGTTCGGTGCCAGTGATCGCGCCAATGCGCGCGCGCACGGCGGACATGGCCTCGGGCTGCCGCTCGCCAACGCTCTGGTCCGGGCACATGGCGGGCATCTCGATATCGCCAGCGCGCCCGGCGAAGGCACGACCGTTACGGTCAGCCTGCCACTGGTGCACGCGGTGGCTGAGCCCGTCGGCGGCGACAGCGTCAGCCTGGCGGCAGCATCGGCGCCCTGATGGTTCTCCCTCCTGATCAGTCGGTTTCCGGCCTTTCGCTCGCGGCGACGGCTGTAGCCATGGGACGCGTGATCGCCGTCAACGGCGCCAAGTGCACCGTGCTGCTCGACGACACGCACAACCCCAATGCTGACCGGCAGGCGCCGCGCGCGCAGATGGGCGCGCTGCTCGCCATCGAGGTGGAGCGCAGCCTCGTGCTCGCCATGGTGTGCGGATTGTCCGTTACTTCGCCGTCGCGGCAGAAGGGCTGCGAAGAGCAGTGGATCGCGGAACTGGGCCTCGTCGGCGAAATCCGCGGACGCGCGCCGGCCGTACCGCGCTTCGTACGCGGGGTGAGTAACTACCCGAGCCTCGGCGACCGCGTGCGCGCGGCGACGAAGGGCGAACTGGAACTCGCCTTTCTCGGCAGCGAGGAGCATTCCGTCCGGATCGGCACGGTGCTGCAGGATGAAGCCATCCCGGCGCGCATCAGCATCGATGACCTGCTCGCCAAGCACTTCGCCATCCTCGGCACGACGGGCACGGGCAAGTCGTGCACGACGACGCTGCTGCTGCGCTCGATCCTCGGCCAGAACCCCGAGGCGCACATCGTGCTGCTCGATCCGCACAACGAGTATGCGGCGGCCTTCCGCGACTGCGCGGAGGTGATCAATTCGCGCAACCTGCAACTCCCCTATTGGCTCCTCACCTTCGAGGAACTGGTGGAAGTCGTGATCGGGCCGACGCCGCGGCCGGAAGAGACCGACATCCTGCAGGAACTGATCCCGATCGCGAAGAATCGCTTCGGCCGCAGCCCCAGCCAGCACGGCCTGCGGCGGCTCGGACCCGATCTCAAGTCGACGCTCGACACGCCGGTGCCCTATCGCATGGCGGAAGTCATCGCCATGCTCGACGAGCGCATGGGGCGGCTCGAGAACAAGCGCGATATCGGCCACTACCGCAATTTGCGCACGCGGCTCGAAAGCATCATCCGCGACCCGCGCTACGCCTTCATGTTCGGGTCGCTGACCGTCTACGACGGCATGGCGCAGATCCTCGGGCGCCTGTTCCGCGTGCCGACGCGCGGCAAGCCGATGACGATCGTCGAGCTGACGGGGCTGCCCGCCGAGATCACGACGGTCGTCGTCTCGGTGCTGTGTCGCCTCACCTTCGATTTCGCGCTGTGGAGCGAGGGGCAGGTGCCGGTGACGCTCGTGTGCGAGGAAGCGCATCGCTACGTGCCGGGCGACGGCAAGATCGCGTTCGAGCCGTGCCGCCGTGCCATTGCCCGCATCGCCAAGGAAGGGCGCAAGTACGGCGCCTCGCTGTGTGTGATCACGCAGCGGCCGGCGGAGATCGATCCGACCATCCTGTCCCAGTGCAGCACCGTGTTCGCGCTGCGGCTCTCCAACGACCGCGACCAGGAAATCGTACAGTCCGCACTCTCCGACACGGGCTCGGGGCTGATCGAATTGCTGCCGACGCTCGGGCCCCGCGAAGCCATCGCCTTCGGCGACGGCGTGGCGCTGCCCTCGCGCGTGACGTTCGACCGCCTGCCCGACGATCAGTTGCCGCGCAGTGCGTCCGCCCGCTACAGCCAGCTCTGGAAGAGCGCGCGGGCCGACGAAGGCTTCCTCGATATGCTCGTCGAGCGCTGGCGCAACGCCTCCTCCACGGCGTCGGACTACGGGCAGGATCTGGGTGGCCTTGCGGACGCGCTGGGCGTGCCCCAGTCGGAACCGCCGCCGCCGCGTGCCGCAACCCCCGTGGAAGAGCGGATGGCCCGCAGCCGGGCCGGCGGCGTGGAGCGGCGCGAGTTTGGCGCGCTGCGCCGGGATCCTGCCACCCCGCCTGCGGGTGCGCCGCCTGCCGGGTCCTTACAACCTGGCGCGCTCGGCCGTCCCCACGGCGCCCTGCCGGACCGTTCGGAAGCCTGACCGGCCCCCGCCATTCAGCATGCTCCCAAAGCGTGCCCTTCCGGGTGCGCTGGCACATTGAGGCGTCCCCCCGCATGGTGCTAGGAGAGGCATGCGGGAAGTCAACGACAGGATGCCCATGCAATCCCTTTATCCGGTGATCCTCTCGGGCGGCTCGGGCACGCGGCTGTGGCCCCTGTCGCGGACGATGTATCCCAAGCAATTCATTCGCTTTTCGAGCGAGCAGGATGCGAGCTTCCTGGTCGCGAGCCTGAAGCGCCTGCCGGCCAAGCTCGGGTTCGCTGCCCCCGTCATCATCTGCAACAACGACCATCGCTTCCTGGTGCTGGAGGAGGCCGAGCGGGCGGGCGTTTCGCCGAGCGCCGTGATCCTCGAACCCGTCGCGCGCAACACGGCGCCGGCGATCGCGGTGGCGGCGTTGAGCATCCTGGCGCGCGATCCGTCGGGCATCATGGTGGTGATGCCGTCGGACCACGTGATCCGCGACCAGGCGGGCTTTGCCGCTGCGGTGAAGATGGCGGCCGAGGTCGCAGCCGAAGGCCGCCTCGTGCTCTTCGGCATCAAGCCCGACAGCCCGCACACGGGCTACGGCTACATCCGGCGCGGCAAGGCCCTGCCGAAACACGACGGCGCCTACGCGGTCGCCGAGTTCACGGAAAAGCCGAAGAAGCAGGTGGCGGAGAAGTACATCGCGTCTGGCGAATACGCTTGGAACAGCGGCATCTTCGTGTTCTCCGCGCGCACCTTCATCGAGGAACTGGGACGGCTGGAGCCGGCGATCCTGAAGGCCGCCGAAGCCGCGCTCAAGAAGGCACGCGAGGATCTTGGCTTCACGCGGCTCGATGCGGATGCCTTCAAGGAAGCGCCGTCCATCTCGATCGACTATGCCGTCATGGAGCGGACGGAGAAGGCGGCGGTCATCCCGATCGATGTCGGCTGGAACGACGTCGGCTCCTGGTCCTCGCTATGGGAACTCGCTCGCCACGACGAGGCCGGCAATGCGGTCGAGGGCGAAGCGGTGCTCGTCGACAGCGCCAACTGCTATGTGCATGCGGAGCGCTCGCTCGTCGCCACGCTCGGTGTGAAGGATCTCGTCATCGTCGATACGCCGGACGCGCTGCTCGTCGCCGACCGGGCCCGCGTGCAGAACGTGTCGGCCATCGTCGCGCGCCTCAAGGACGAAGGCCGTCGCGAGCACCAGACGCACCTGCGCAGCCATCGCCCCTGGGGCTTCTTCGAGACGCTCTCGATCGGGCCGCGCTTCCAGGTGAAGCTCCTGCACGTGAAGCCCGGCGGCAAGCTTTCCATGCAGATGCACCACCATCGCTCGGAGCACTGGGTGGTCGTGCACGGCACCGCCAAGGTGACGGTCGGGGAAACCGAGAAGCTCGTGCGCGAGAACGAGAGCGTCTACATCGTCGCCACACAATGGCACCGGCTGGAGAACCCCGGCAAGACCGACCTCGAGATGATCGAGGTGCAGATCGGCAGCTATCTCGGCGAGGACGATATCGTGCGCACCGACGACATCTACCAGCGCGCACCCGACGAGACCAAATAGCGCCGACGCGCGTTCCCGCAGTTTCCTGCCCTTCGCCATCCGCCCAACGCCCGAGGAATTCCCATGTCCGACGCCTACGCCCAAGTCCTCTCGGGCTGCATGCAGGAGGCCATCGGCGCGCACGGACTGAGCCCGGCCGAACTCGACGCGACGATCGCGGGGCTCAAACCGGCGCTTGCCGATCTCAAGGCGGATTATACGCAGAAGCGGCTTCCCCTGTTGCGCATCTCCGAGGACGAGGCGGATGTGGCGGAGGCGGAAAAAGCCTTCGCCACCTTGAGCCAGGACGCCGAGGCCGTCGTCTTCTTCGGCACGGGCGGCTCGGCGCTCGGGGGGCAGACGCTCGCGCAGCTCGGCGGCTGGAACATCCCCGGTGTCGCCACGCCCTCGCAGCGCATGCGGCCGCGCACGCGGTTCTATGACAATCTCGATCCGCTGACGTTGTCCTCGGCGCTCGCTTCGCTCGATCTGGCGCGGACGCGTTTCGTGGTCACGTCGAAATCCGGCGGCACGCCCGAGACGCTGGTGCAGGCGCTGGCCGCGCTCGATGCGGTGAAGGCCGCGGGGCTCGCGGATCGCATCCCGCAGCTCTTCCTCGGCATCACGGAACCCGCGAAGCCCGGCAAGGCGAACGGCCTGCGCACGCTGTTCGAGAAGCACGGCATCCCTCTCCTCGAGCACCACACCGGCATCGGCGGGCGCTTCTCGGTGCTGACCAACGTCGGCCTGATGCCGGCCATCGCGCGCGGGCTCGATGCACGCGCGGTGCGCCGGGGCGCCAACGAGGTCGTGCAGGCGATGCTGGCCGCCGGCAATCCCGCGGTGTGTGCGCCGGCGGTGGGCGCCGCCCTCTCCGTGGCGCTCGCCGATCAGCGCGGCGTCAGCGCGAGCGTGATGATGCCCTACTCGGACCGGCTCGGGAAATTCTCGCACTGGTATGCGCAGCTGTGGGCGGAAAGCCTCGGCAAGGGCGGCAAGGGCACTGCGCCCATCGCCTGCGTCGGTCCGCTCGACCAGCACAGCCAGCTGCAGCTCTTCATGGACGGGCCGCGGGACTACCTGATGAACGTGGTTCGGACGCCGATGGCGGGCACAGGGCCGAAGCTCTCCCAGGAACTCGCCGACAGCGCCGGCGTCGGCTATCTCGGCGGCCGCACCACGGGCGATCTGGTCGAGGCGCAGTCGATCGCGCTGCCGCAGGCGCTGATCAAGGCGGGACGGCCCGTGCGCATCTTCGAACTCCCCAAACTTGACGAGCGGGCCCTCGGCGCTTTGATGATGCACCTGATGCTGGAGACGATTCTCGCGGCGAGGTTGTGGAACATCGATCCGTTCGACCAGCCGGCCGTCGAGCTTGCGAAGAACATCACGCGGGAACGGGTCGCGAGCCTGCCGCGCTAGCTCATCCCCGCCTTCGTGCCGCCTTCCGCATCGGGTGACTGCAGGACTTGAAACCCGATCGAGGGCGCATCCCGTTGCGCATCCGCCAGCTCAGCCCCGAGACCATCAACCGCATCGCCGCCGGCGAGGTGATCGAGCGGCCGGCGAGCGTCATCAAGGAACTCGTGGAAAATGCGCTAGACGCCGGCGCGCACGAGATCGAGGTCGTCACGGCGAACGGCGGGCTGTCGCTGATCCGCGTCAGCGACGACGGGTTCGGCATGAGCGCCGACGAACTGGCGCTCGCCGTCGAACGGCACGCGACCTCCAAGCTTGCGGACGAAGACCTCTTCAACATCCAGACCATGGGCTTTCGCGGCGAGGCGCTGCCGTCGATCGGCTCCGTGGCGCGGCTCGCGATCGCCTCGCGGCCAGGGAGCGAGGCGCAGGCGCACGAGATCATCGTCGATCGCGGCGCCAAGGGCGGCGTACGGCCGGCGGCGCTCAATCCGGGCACACGCGTCGAGGTGCGCGAGCTTTTTTCGGCGACGCCGGCGCGGCTCAAATTCCTCAAGTCCGAGCGGGCCGAGAACATGGCGATCTCGGAGGTCGTGAAGCGCATCGCCATGGCGCACCCGGATGTCGGCTTCTCGCTGACGACGGGCGAGCGGCTCGGTTTGCGATTGCC
>RXJK01000186.1:11955-12517 GCA_003963125.1 Hyphomicrobiales bacterium | reverse complement strand
CCCAACGCTGATTACCGCCTCGGCATCGCCGCGTCTAATTGCCTCGACGCCGAGCTGGATAGCGCTGGCGCCGGACGCGCACGCGGTCGACACTGAGATTGGAAGCCCCTTGCTCCCAATGCCGTCGGCGAGGCGGTCGGCCACGCTTGCAAATTGATAGTGTTCGAAGACATGGCGGAACCGGCCAGTGCGGGCGGCGGCCATGAGCTTCGGATAGCCGCTTTTCGACGTGTCCGCTGAAGCCCGGCTTAGCGCAAAGCGCTGCTCCCATGCGAGTTCAGCCGGCGGGGTGGCGAGGAATAAGGGGCCAGGGAATTGCCTGCCACCGATCCTAGACTGTGCGATTGCCTCTTGTGCCGCGGAAATCGCCATCTCGAAGCAAAGGTCCGGGCCCAAATAAGGTTCGCTTCCCGAGGGGTCGACCGTTCCGGCGATGGTGGTGCGAAGCCCGTCGGTCGGGAAACGAGTGATGCGCCGGATCCCGGACCGGCCGGCAGCCATAGCGGCCCAGGTCTCGTCTTTGCTGCGACCGAGCGAGGTCACAAGGCCCATGCCCGTCACG
>RXJK01000186.1:0-11905 GCA_003963125.1 Hyphomicrobiales bacterium | reverse complement strand
CGGACGGCCTTTCGCATCTACGTAGCGCGGCATGCCTAGCAGCTGCATCATCACGCCTCACCTGTTGAGATGCGCGAAAGCCGGACAGCACCTTCACCGCGCCAGTGTCCAAGGCTCGTGATCAGTACGTCATCGAGAGCGCCATCCATAGAGAGCTCGACACCGCTGTCGTCGAATGGCGGGTAGAACGCACCACGGCGCAGAGCCATCGCGCCAAGCGCGACACCGAGGGGCAGATGTGCCTCAACCGTGTGGCCGAGCACGGAGCCGTACGCCCGGACGACCGCAGCGCGCGCACGCAGAACGGAAAGCTCGGCCTCCGTCACCGGCTCGACGCCGCTGGCCCCGGAAAGGACAGGCAGAGGTGTCGAGGGTCTTTCGGCGCACGTCGTCCTGATCAGTTCCTCCAGCGCACGGCCGACCTCTCCGGATGCGCGCGACGAGCGGGCAGACGCTACAGATGCGATCCTCGCGTATGGCCGTGCGCCGCGCGCACGCGCATGTCCGCTCGCCTCCAACACGAGGAACGCGCCAGCGCTGCCGGGCGCGAAGCCGCCGCCTGCGTCCCGGCGGCGCCACACCGGCGCGAACGGGTGCGCCCACAGATTGCACCCAAGCTCATATCCGAGAAGCAGGTCCTCGCGCTCCGCATTGAGCGCTCCACCGACCAGGACGATTTGCGTCTGGCCGGCGCCGATCCGTCGCCAGGCGTTCTCGATGCTCGATATCCCCGCCATCTCCTCGCCCATATAGGTCCGCGAGGACGCGGTCAGATTGTGAACGATGGAGATGTTGCCGGCGAGGAGGTTGGAAAGCTGTGCGAGGAACAGGGTCGGCCGCAAGGCAGCCGGTAGCACTTCCTTGCCGAGCACAGCAATATCCCCGTCGGCTGCCGCGGCTTCGAGAATGCGCGCATCGACAGCCGTGTCGCGCTCGCCGCTGCCGGCTGCGACGACGACGTCCGTGTGGGCTCGCAGCGGTGAGCCTCGCGGTAGCCCTGCATCGTCCAGCGCCAGGCCAGCCGCATAGACGCCGATGCGTTGCCAGCCTTCCATCTGCCGCTGATCAGACTTCTTCGGGATCTGCTTGTTGAGATCCAATTGAGCGAGAGGGTGAACCAGATAGGGTGAGAACCTGGAATCCATAACCACGTTCTCGGCAGCATGGCTGCGCAAGGCCGCATCATGGGCCTCGAATCCCTCCCCGAGCGAACTCACGAGACCAATGCCGGTTACCCAGACTTCGGGGTGGCCAGCAACAGTATTGACGCTGCTTTTCGTCATAGCGTGACCACGATCTTGCCGAACACGTTGCGCGACTCGAGACGTGCGAGCGCCTCTGAGAAGCGCTCAACGCCGATCTTTGCATCGATCACGGGCCGTGCGTCCCCGCGCGAGAGCTTGTCGAGCGAGGTCCGCATGTTCTCGATCCGGCAGCCGAAGCTGCCGATGATGCGGAGCTGCATCTGGTAGATGAGGTTGAGATTGGTCTGAGCGGCGATGCCGGTCGTCGAGCCGCAGGTCACGAGCCGGCCGCCGCGGGCCATGGACAGCAGGCTGCCTTGCCATGTCTGTGGACCGACATGCTCGAAGACAACGTCCACCCCCTTGCGGTCGGTCAGCTTCCGCACCCTGCCTTCGAAGCGCTCGGTAGAATAGTTGATCGCATGATCAGCGCCCAGCGTCAGTGCTTTTTGCGCCTTCTCGTCGTTGCCGACGGTCGTTATGACTGTTGCGCCAGCGGCCTTGGCCAATTGGATGGCGGCACTTCCTATCCCGCTTCCCCCCGCATGCACGACGATGGTTTCTCCCGCCTGCAGCCTGGCATTGTCGAAAAGCATGTGCTCGACGGTGCCGAACGTTATCGGGGCGAGGGCGGCGCACGTCGCGTCCATGCCGGATGGGGCCTTCACGGCCAGCCTGCTTGGAATGTTCAAGCGCTCGCGCAGGAAACCGTCGATGTGAAATCCGTAGATGTTGTCCATGCGCTCGCAGAAATTGTCGCGCCCCGCCAGGCACGCTTTGCAGTTTCCGCAAGTGCGCGCGCCGTAAAGCGAGACGACATCGCCGGCGGTGATGCCTACGACATCGCTGCCGCACGCGACGACGACACCGGCGGCCTCCGCGCCCACGACGATCGGCAGGGTCCGTCGCGCGAATGCCATGCCTCGCCAACCCCATACGTCGATGTGGTTCAGGGCAACTGCCTTCACCACCACCTGGACCTCATCGGCGGCCGGCGGGCCGGGCTCGTCGATGTCCAGAAATGACAGATGCCGCTCGCCGTCGAGCACGAGGGCCTTGATGGATCTGTTCCGGGACTCAGCCTCGCTCGGCGCGCCGGCACCCAAATTCAGTGCGATGCTCACATTTCACCTCATGGATCGCGCGACAGGACAAGGCAGACGTTCTGCCCGCCGAAGCCGAAGGAATTCGAGAGTGCGGTCTTCACGGACGCGGGCCTCGCAACATTGGGAACCACGTCGAGCGCCAGATCGGGATCGGGCTCTTCGTAGTTGATGGTGGGTGGCAGTACGCCGGCTCGAAGCGTCAAGATGGTGATCACCGCTTCGACCGCGCCGGCCGCAATCAGGGTGTGGCCGATCATCGATTTGTTCGAGCTGACGGGAAGCCGAGGTAGCCGGTCTCCGAACACCGCGCGGAGCCCAAGACACTCCATCTTGTCGTTCTCGGGCGTGCTGGTGCCATGCGCATTCACGTAGTCGATCTGCTCAGGGCTGAACCCCGCGTCGTCGAGGGCGCCCCGCATCGCCGAGATGATGGCATGGCCATCCGGACGCGATCGCGTCCGATGGTAATCGTCGGCCTTCTCGCCGGCGCCGCGGACCACGCCAAGTACAGGGGCACCACGGGCTTCGGCGTGAGCGAGCGATTCGAGAATGAGCGCTGCGGCTCCCTCGGCGACAACGAATCCGTCCCGGCCGCGGCTGAATGGCCGCGACGCTTTCTCTGGAAACTCGTTCCGCGTCGAGAGTGCCGACAGCAGCGAGAACCTGATGAGGCCCTCTGGATGCACGGTGGCGTCCGTACCGACGCACAGGGCGGCTTCCATATCGCCGCGACGGATGGCTTCGGCCCCAAGCTGTATAGCCGTCGCACCCGACGCACACGCGGTGCAGATCGTGACCGGGCTCCCCAGCGTGCCCAGCTCCTCCTGGAGGGCATCCGGTATAGCCAGGAAGGTCGCATGCCGCGCAAGCGCCCGGTGCCGCCCTGTTCTCGCCGCGGCGAGAAGATGCGTGTAGGCCGCCCGCTCGGCTTGCGGGCAGCCAGCATCGAGCGCTCGAAGATGGGGCCACTCCAGCTCCGCCGGCGGGGTTGCGATGAAGAGCCGTCCGGGAATTGACGCCGCGGAGGGCAGCCGCGCCTGCTGCTTTGCTTCTCGCGCCACAGCCAGTGCCATGGCAAGCGACAAGTCGTAGGCTGAATACGGCTCCACGCCCATGAAATCGACGGTGCCTGCGATGGTGGTGCGTAGCCCGCCCGTGGGAAAGCGCGTGATGCGCCTGATGCCGGACCGGCCGGCGATCATTGCCGTCCACGTCTCGTCCTTGTTGCGACCGAGCGAAGTTAAGAGGCCCATTCCCGTCACGGCCACGACAGGACGCCCCTTGGCATTGGTGTAGCGGCGCGTGTCGCTCATCGCTTCGCCTCTGCGGCAACGCGATCGAGCTTCACGACACCTTCGCCGCGCCAATGCCCCAAGCTCGTGACGAATATGTCATCAGGGGCCTCATCGAGCGCCTTTTCGAGCCCGCTGCGGTCGAACGGCGGATAAAGCGAACCGTGCCTCAATGCCATCGCGCCCAAGGCGACGCCAAGGGGCAGATGAGCCTCGACCGTGTGGCCGAACACCGAGCCATAGGCACGGACCGCGGCGGATCTATCGCGCAGGACGGCAAGCTCTTCTCCCGTCGCAGGCTCGACGCCGCTGGCCCCGGACAGAACCGCCAAAGGCGCTGAAGATCGTCCAGCGCAAGCGGAATCGATCAATCGGCCCAGCGCCCGGGCGGCCGCGCCCTGCGCTCGCCGCGAATGGTCGCTGGCCACGGATGCGATCCGTGCATATGGCTCGGCGCCTCGTGTCCGCGCGTGGGTGGCCGACTCGAGAACCAGGAACACCCCGGCGCTACCAGGTACGAAGCCGCCCCCTGCCTCTGCGCGCTCCCAAACCGATGCATGCGGATGGGACCAAAGGTTGCAGCCGAGCTCATAGCCGAGCAGCAGATCCTCGCGCTCCGCGTTGAGTGCGCCGCCGACCAAAGCGATTTCCGCCTGCCCCGCACCGATTCGACGCCAGGCATCCTCGACGCACGCGAGGCCGGCCGTCTCCTCGCCCTTGAAGGTCCGTGACGATCCCGTCACCTTGAGCAGTATCTGGATGTTGCCGGCCAGAAGGTTCGAAAGCTCGCCGAGATAGAGCGTCGGGCGAAGGCCACGGGCAAGCGCGTCGTTCAGATATGGCCCTGCCTCCTCTGCAGTGCGGAGCCCGGCGAGGATCTCCGCGTCGACCCCGATGTCGCGCTCGCCATTACCGGCTGCGACTGCAAGATGCATGCGATCGAGTATGTCGCTCTTTGATGGGACGCCGGCGTCCGCGAGGGCGAGGGCCGCGGCATGGACCCCGATCCGTTGCCACCTCCCCATCTGCCTCAACTCGGCGCGCGCTGATACATACGCGGCGAGATCGACGCTGCAAAGGGCGTGTACCGGGTAGGCCCCCATGGCACCCGTCACGTTGCTCGATGCAGCATTGATCCGCGCGCACAGTGCTTCGAAATTGCTCTCGACGCCCTCCCCCAAGGATGTCAGGAGCCCAATTCCCGTGACCCAAATCTCGCGATCGAAGCTCATCCGTCCGATGCCTCCGCCGGCGACAGGAAGCTGAGGCGAACCCCTTCGGAGCGGACATGCCGTTCGAGCTCCGGGGACGGGAACGCAACGAGGCGGAACATCATCTGCGCGTCACAGACGCGCGCGCCGCCGCGGCGGATCGTCCCTCGCGTCACGACATATCCGGAACCATCGTGGACGCGCTCGGCCTCGATCGACAGCCTATCTCCTGGGCGGACGAAGGAGCGGAAATTGACCTCCGTCGCCTTCGCGAAGAACGGCATTCGGCGGAAGCCGTCCAGCGCCAGTAGCATGTAGCCGGAGGCCTGAGCCATCGTCTCGAGCAGAAGCACGCCCGGCACGATGGGATGCCCCGGGAAGTGGCCTTCGAACACCGAGCTCGCGGCCGGGACGGAGGCGATTGCACAAATGGAGCCGGCCGTGTCAAGGCGCTCGATGCCGTCCAGCATCTGAAAGTATTCCAACCGCATTTCTGTCGCAGCTCTCAGACCGCGGGCGCAGCCGCGCGGGAGACGAGACCTTCGATACGCTGGCACAGATTCCCCACGCGGAAATACTCGGCGGACTCCGCTCGGCCTTCGTTGACCTCCTGCAGCCAATCCTCGATCGGCATCTTGATGCCGAACCGCTTGTCGATCTCGAACGCGATGTCGAGGAAGGCGAGGCTGTCCACGCCCAGGTCATTCATGATGTGGCTGTCGGGCCGTATGTCGCCGAGCGGCACGTCGCTCGTGGAAGATATGATCTCGGCAACAGTTCCGAAGGTGTCGGCCATTCGGGCGCTCCTTGGGTTCGTGAGGGCGCAACCGACCGATTAGTCCGCACAAATATCAACGGCGTGCGGCAACCGGGACGCTTTGCGCTGGAACTCCCGAGTAGCAGGCGGCGCCCCGCGCCCACCTAACAAAAGTCAAGCCGGAGAGCACGACGCGCCGCTATCTGAAGGAGCCACTGAGCAGCGCGACAACAGCGGGAACATGCACGATGGATCGGCCGGCAATGACGAGCGGGCCCTCGCAGGACAGGCTCGACGAGCTGCGCGTCGGCCGTTCGGCGAGCCTGTCGCGCACAATCGCGGCCGAAGATGTCGCAGCCTTCGCGAAGCTCTCGGGCGACTTCAACGCGCTTCATGTCGATGACGAATTTGCCGCACGTACCGAGTTCCAGCAGCGCGTCGTGCATGGCTTCCTGCATGCGAGTCTGTTGTCCACACTGATCGGGATGAAGCTGCCCGGACGAGGCGCGCTCTATGTGGGGCAAACGATAGATTTCAGCGCGCCCGCATTCATCGGCGACCGCCTGGAGGCGCGAGCCACCATCGAGTCCATCGATCGCGAGACCAGGATTGTCGTACTGGCGACCGAGATCGTGAACCAGAACGGCCGTACGATCCTGCGCGGCAAGGCCAGAGCCAAAGTGCTGCGACTTGCCGCGCCGACGCCCGTCCCATCACCCCGCCGCGCTGCCAACGCGGGGCTACTGGACGGCAAGATCGCACTCGTGACGGGAGCCTCCCGCGGCATCGGCCGGGCGACGGCCCTGCTGTTCGCGACCCATGGCGCACGTGTGTGGGCGAACTTCAACAGGAGCGAGCATGCCGCGCGCGAACTCCAGGCGGAGATCACCGAACGCGGCGGGGCCTGCGAGCTTGTCCAGGGCGATGTCACGGTACCGGGGGCCGCGGTGCGCATGGTCGAAGAGGCCGCCCGGGAGCGACCCATCGACATTCTCATCAACAATGCCGGCCCGCGGCCCGTGGCTGCGCCCTTCGACAAGCTGAGCTGGCCAGACATGAGCGGGGCCTACGAAGGGATCGTCGGCAGCGTATTCGCGCTCACCCAGGCGGCGTTGCCGAGCCTGAAGGCAAGTCGCGGAATTATTGTCAATGTGTTGTCCGTCTCGGCCCTGCAGCGGACGTCGCAGGGTTGGCTGCCCTATGTGGCGGCGAAAGCGGCCCTGCATGCCATGAGCAAGAATCTTGCCCAGGAACTCGGGCCATCCGGCGTGAGGGTCAACATGGTATCGCCGTCATTGGTCGACACGGACCTCACGTCCGGCATACCCGAACGTGCGCGCCAGACGACCGTAGGCCATACCCCCCTGCGCCGGCTTGCCACTGCTGAAGATGTTGCCGGCGCCATCGTCATGCTTGCGTCCCCTCTGGCAGGCTTTGTCACCGGAGAGAACCTCCTGGTGACGGGCGGCGATATGATGGTTTGACCGATGGCGAACTCACCTGCGTTGCACAGTCCCCACTCATCGCCGCGAGGTGCCCGGACCCGGCAACTCGATACCGCCCTGATCGAGGCATTGCTCCTGGATGTCACCGCGGCGCTTCGCCAGCGGACCCTGGTCTCCTGCCTCGACTGGTCGGCGGCCAATGCCCATCAAATCGCAAGGCTTCTCGACGGCGCCTCGTGTGCCGGCAGGGCGCCGACATGGTTGCTGCAGTTGGCGCTCACGGCCGGCCACCCCTTGAGCGAAGAGCACCTTGAGGACTTGTCGCCTGAAGCGCGCGCGCTCTCATTGCTGAATGAGCGTGCCGACGCGTGCCTGCCCGTTGCACTCGAGAAACAGCTCGCCGGCCGCTGCCGGACGTGCGCCCTTGAGGCACCGATTGTCGCCGCGCTCGTCGGCAAACTGACCCAAGGCGCGCATCGCGATCTCGCCTGCCGGCTGGCTCTTGCAATCTGGTCCGAGCGTCCTGACGCGATCAAGCCGGTCAAGCATGAGCTCGAGGCGTTCGTCGCGATGATGCCCCCCGCGACCTTGCGCGTAACCGGATTCTCAACCACGGATACATTGGCCGGAGCGCTTCGCCGCGCATGCTCCGTATCGGGTCTCAACGCCCGTATCGAGATGGCGCCGCATGGCGCGGTGCAGGTCGAGCTGATGGATTCACGTGCGCATTGCGACGCCCTGATCCTGCTTCTCGATCCACAGTCGCAGCTCGAAGTCGATTGGCGGCTTTCAGCCGCGGAGCGCCTTGACAGCTATCAAGAGCGGGTTGATGCGTTGTGCAGCGCAATCGACGTCTACTGTCGGCGATCGAGCACGCCGCTGCTGGTCAATACTTTGCCGGCAGCGATCGGTCCGCATGTCGGGCATTTCGATGCCGTCGATCCGGCCGGTGCAGCCTACATGACGCGACAGATGAACGAGAGGCTCGCCCGGCTGGCGTCCACCCTGCCAGCATTGCAGTTGATCGATGCGGACTATGCCATGCGCGGCTTGGCGCCCGACGCGCGCCACGACCAGCGCCTCTGGCTTTATGGGCGCATAGCCTACAGTGAACCGGCCGTGCGCAAGCTGGCGATGGCGTTTGCGCAGGCAATGAGCGCGAGAGCCCGCGGACCAGCAAAGGTTCTGGCACTCGACTTCGACGATACCTTATGGGGTGGCGTATTCGGAGACGATGGCGTTTCACGCCTCGCCTGTGGAGACGATCCACCCGGCAACGCATTTCGCGCATTCCAGCACGAATGTCTCCGTCTGAAGGCGCAGGGGATACTGCTTGTGGGTCTGAGCAAGAACAACGAGGACGTGCTTGAAGTGTTCGGTTCGCATACGAGCATGGTATTGCGCAAAGACGACTTCGTTGCGACGGCGATCAATTGGGCGCCGAAGGGAGAGAATATCCGTCGCCTCTCGCGGGAGCTCGATCTTGGCCTCGATAGCTTCGTGTTCCTGGACGACAATCCGCATGAGCGGGAGGCAATGCGGATCCTGTGCCCGGAGGTCTTCGTTCCCGAGCTGCCCGCCGACCCTGCCGCCCGGGCCACATGGTTGCGACAACTCGGGGCTACGTGGGCGCTGCGCCCAACGGAGGAGGATCAGCGCAGAACTGATATGTATCGGGCCGTTCGCGACGCGAAGGCGCTGCAGGCGAATTCCGGGACATATGAGGACTATCTCCTCGCCTTGCGTCAAACGCTGACAGTCGAGACATTGACGGAGCGAACCTTGGCCCGTGCCGCGCAGCTTCACCAGCGCACAAATCAGTACAACCTCACGACGCGCAGGTTTGGCGAGGCGGAACTTGCTGGTCAAATGGCGACAAAAGGGAGCGCGGTCGTGCTGTTAGGGAGCGCAAAGGATCGACTTGGAGACCACGGCATTATAGCCGCATCCGTGATCGCGATCGACGGTAGTGCTGCGAGGATCGACTCGTTCCTCATGAGCTGTCGCGTCATCGCGCGATCGGTCGAAACTGCATTTCTCGGATCGATCATCAAGTATCTATTGGAGAGAGGGGTTGAGCGCATAGAGGGCGAGTACAAGCCTACTCCCAAGAATGACGTTGTGAGAGACTTCTACTGCAAAAATGGGTTCTTGCTCCAAGCACGCGATTCCGACGGCACCGAGCGCTGGCTGTGGACGGTATCAGAATCTACGATACCGGTGACGCCCTACGTCACGGTAACCTGGAGCACACCATGACGACAGTCGCTGACGTGCCACGCGTTCGCTCCGAACTTGGCGTCATCTTTACAGATGTCTTCGAGTATGACGAGCCGCTGCAGGCGAGCACGTCGCCGGACGACGTGCCACGCTGGGACAGCCTCAGTCATATTGCGCTCGTGCGCGTGCTTGAGGACACGTTTGAGATCACACTTAGCATGGACGAAATGCTCGAGATTCGATCAGTTGCCGACATTGAGGCCGTGCTCGGCCGACACGGCGTGTGAGACGAGACAACGGGGCGGCTTATGCGAGGTTGCTCGAATCTCTGCGCTCCAGAAGCAACTGCGGATAGAAAGTCGCTACGCATGCCCCGGCAGCGTCCAGTGCCTCCGCACCTGCGACAAGTAAGCCCCAATCGTGCCGTCCTCCGATCTCCAGCTTTCGTTCAGCCCAGGCCCGAAAGCTCAACACTTCTCCGATGCTAACTTCCCGCCGCCATCTAAGATGACGGACACCCGCGGCAGGTCCGAGACGAGGAAAATTACGATGCTCTTTCCGCGCGCTCGCGGATTGCCCATCGTAGTATCGAACTATGCAATGCATCCACGCTGAGGGGATAAGCCAAAGCGGCACGGTGTCCCTTCTGCCTTCGTCGGGGCGGGACGAATCACCCACTAGGGTATGTCGCCGAAAGGTGGCGCAACGTGCTGACGTGAGCGCATAGCTGCCAAGATCAAGCTCGTCGCCGATTTCAATATCCTCAAAGAACTTCAGCCCAGAGAAGCGAGATTGACGCTGGATTCTGGTACAACGCGGCTGCCGCATTTCACAGTCCAGGGTGCCATTTAGTGGCCTGGCCTCTCGTGTCGCGAGAACGCAGTCCATTCGCCAGCGCATGATCGTCTCGTCTTCCTGATTGCCTAACTGAACGATCGCCTTGGCTACTTCCTCGCCACAGCCACACGATGCTCGCCCATCGATCTTGATCGAGCCTCGTAGCCGATCCCCCGGGCGCGCCGGCCTTTGCCAAACCACGGCTTCCACGCCGAGAACGGTGATGCTCCGGCCAGCCGCCCGAAGAGCGGCAACGATCAGTTCCATGGTAATGGCACAGGTGTGCCACCCTGATGCCGACAACGCACCGAGGGGCGAATTCCGCGCAGCGATTGGATCGAGGTGCATGGGCTGCGCATCGAACTCCAACGCAAATCTCTCAACGTCCTCGGGGGTCAGTGCGACTGGCCCAAGAGGGAAGTCCGCGCAGCCTTCGAAGAGCGAGACGTCAATCGGAGACGCAACCATCGAAGGCGCAATGCGCTTCTGTTTATCGACCGAAAAAGTAGGCGCACTTCTATCGAAGTGGGGCATCCCTCTTGGCTCCGTTGTTGCAGTCGACAGGGCTACTCGTAAGCCGATCCCGACGGAACTCGCTTGACTTTGGCTAAGCAAGGCCGCTCCGGCGCCTTCGGGCACCCGCTCAATGCGCCTCAGGCGACACAGATCAGACGTAGCGCTCTCTGCTTGACCGAAATCAAGGCTCCCAGAGCGAGTGACGCGCCAAAAGTATGCAAGCGCGGAGGCTGAAGAAATGGTCTTCAACGGCGAAGAGATCCTGGCGACAATCGGATGGGATGCGCAATCGCTAGCGGTGGGAGCAAAGCGCGGACCAATTGCGATACTATATGGTGAGGGAAAGGGAGAGCTAGCAAATCAGGCAATAGCTGAAGTGACTTACGCGCTTCGGCAACGCGGCAAAGCGCTCGCAGGGGCGTTGCCGATCAACAAAGCAAGGGATGATCGCTGCCGTTGCGATATGGAGCTCGAGGATCTTAGGACAGGAAAGCGGATTCCCATTTCCGAGGATCGGGGCGCAGATGCTCGAGGCTGCAAGCTCGACATGAGTGGATTAGAGGAGGCTGTCGGTCTCTCTCTCAGCGCAGTCGCATGCGGAGCTGATGCCCTCATCATAAACCGCTTTGGCAAGGCTGAGGCCGAAGGGCGGGGCTTTCGAGCAGCTATTGCCGCTGCATTTGAGCGTGGAATACCTGTAATCCTTGCAGTCGGAAGCAGTAACATAAAATCGTGGCAGGAATTCGCGGGTGACGTAGGCGTCATCTATTCACTTGCGGACCTTGAGGAGTCCAATCGAACGGCGGCGGAGTGAAACTCGGTCAGCGTACTTGATATCACGCAAGGTGCCATGCGATGGCTGCTGACAGGCGAAAATTCAGGGCAGAGAGCGGGGACGCTGCGAGGGCGCTTGTCAGGTCCGATGGACCAAGCCTCGTTTGCCATATTGGTCGGGGGCGCTAAGCATGAGGGTAGATCACCAGTACATCGCCGCGGCAAGATTCCTCGAGACTCGCGGTTTCAGCTTCTCGTCCGAGCATGGATGGCGCGGACCTGAGCCAGGCTCCGAAGTGTTCGCTGTTGCCGATGCTATGCTTGCCCTACTGGTGCGACGCGCGTGCATCCTAGCATCTTGTCTCGGAGGCATTGCGGAAGAGGAGGAGTTGGCTGCCATCCGCAACGTAGCAAGGACTTACTCGGCGCTGCGTCGGCCGTCAGGTGGAATAGAAGCGAGCGAGGCAGGATGATCCACATCGAACGCTTGCAGTCTGCGTAGT
>RXJK01000014.1:788-12515 GCA_003963125.1 Hyphomicrobiales bacterium | reverse complement strand
TGCAGGCCGCGCATGACCATGTACGCCTCCGCCCCGAGCGACGGCTTGCTCCCCAGGATGGGCTTGTCCTTGATGAACTCGCCCGTGGCGCCGTTGAAGACGAAGCTCTGAAACCCGAGTTCGCCCGACTTTGGATAATGCCGCGTGAGCACCGTCGCATCGGCCCGGCCGCGGTTCTCGATGCTGACGCTCAGCAAGGGCGCGGCCGCACGCACGCGGGCGTGCGCGAGAATTTGGTCAAGACTGCCGGAAGCCGCCGGCTCGGGATTGGGCGCAACCCGCTCGCCGATCAACGCCGCGATCAGGCCCGGCTGGTCGCCGCTGAACGCGATCCTGGCGAGCGTCGGCAAGCCGATGGACAGCGCGAAGCTGAAGAATGCGCCCGTGAACGCCAGGATGAACGCGTGCGGCAGCGTCCAGGTCGCGGCGACCGTGTGCAGGTCGCGGAAGCCGACGAGCCGCCCGGTCTCGTTGCGCAGCGTGAAGATGTCCCGCAGCAGATGCCGATGCACGAGGAGACCGGAAACGGCTGCGACCAGCATCCCGAGCCCGAGTATGCCTGTCAGCACGAGTCCCCAGGGCTTCGGCAGGTGCAGCCGCACGTGCAGATCGATGAAGAAGCGCCCGAGCGCGGTCGTCACATCCGAGACGAAGAGATCCTGGGCAAAGCCTTCCGTGCGCGACAGGATGCGGTCATCGGGCGCGACGGTGAACAGCACGCCCCGCGCCTTCGTCTCGCCGGAGGGCGTCTTCTCGTCCGTGTGGAAGAACAACGCCACGTGCCCGCTGGGCGTGGCCCGCAACGACAGGTCGGAACGGTAGGCTTCCGGAACCTCGGCGTCGAGGCGTCGCACGAGGTCATCGACCGGCCGCGCCAACGCGTCCGGCAGACCGGGCTTTCCGGCAGACCAGGCGTTGATTTCGCGCGCAAACACGGCGGCCGTGCCCGTGACGATGACGGCATAGAGTAGGAGGCCGAGCAGCGCCCCGCACCACCCGTGCACGAGCACCAGTCGCTTCGTCTCCTGCTGGCCGAGCCTGAACATGATCGGTTCCCCGGCCTACGGAATGAGGTGGAAGTGGCGGATCAGCAGGACGGCGTTGAGGAGCGTGATCGAGAGCAGGATGCCGCTGGCGCGCAGCAGGCGCCGTTCGAGCAGCGCGTAGAAGAACGCCGCGGCCCAGATCCCCGGCAGCGCGATCAGAGGCATCACCAGGTGATCGATGGCCGCCGCACCTTTCGGCAACCACGTTGGCGCCGCGGCAAAGGCAACGAGCGCTGCAGCCGCCGCCCCGGGGCCGGCAAGAAGGACGCGCCCGACGTTTGCCTTCGAAGCCGATGCCATGCCGTCACCTACTGCGTTGGCCGTCCCCGACCTACCACCGGTATTTCACCGTCGCCGTCACGATGCGAGGACTGATGTACTGGCAGCCGCCCGTGGTCGTGCACGTCACCTCGTCCCGGTTGAAGAGATTGCTCGCGTTCAGCTGCAACGTCGTGTTGACGTCGAGCTTGTAATGCAGCACCGCGTCGATCACCGCGTAACCGGGATTCTTGTAGACGTTGGCGAGGTCCTTGTAGCTCTCGCCGATGTAGCGCACGCCGCCGCCGAAGCCGAACCCGGCGAGCGGACCGCCCTGGAACGTGTAGTCGGCAAAGATCGAGGCGAGTTCCTGCGGCGTGATGATCGGCACCTTGCCGACATTGCCCTGGTTGCTCTTGGTCACCTCGATGTCCATCAGCGTGTAGGCGGCGACGAGTTGCAGCCCCGCGACGGGGTTCGCGGTGAGCTCCGCCTCGAAGCCGCGCGAACGGATCTCGCCCGTCTGCGTCTGGCAGTTACTCGCGCACGCATAGCTGGGGCCGGAGTGAAGCGTGTCGAGGGTCAGGACGTTCTGCTGCGTCAGATCGAACGCGGCGAGCGTCAGCCGCGAGCGCGCACCCGGAGGCTCGTACTTGATGCCCGCCTCGTATTGCTGGCCGGTGACCGGCTTGAAGGGATTTGACGCGTAGTCGACGCCCGTCGTCGGCAAAAACGACGTCGAATAGCTTGCATAAGGGGCAAAGCCCGAGGCGAACACGTAGGCGAGCCCCGCCCGTCCGGTGAAGGCCGAATCCATCGCATCGACCGTCTTCGCCGTCAGCCGGTTGAGCGTGTTGACGTCCGACCAGTCGTAGCGGCCGCCGAGCGTCGTGACGAAATTGCCGAACTTCGCCTGGTCCTGGACGTACGCCCCCGTCTGCCGCGTGTTCTGGTCGGTGCTGAGCAGCTTCGTCGTCGGCGTCGCCACGGTCTGACCGTACACGGGGTTGGCTATGATGAGGCTCGGGGCTGTGCCGCCGAGCGTCGTGCTGTCGAGCCAGAATTGCTGGTAGTCCACGCCGGTCAGGATGGTGTGCTTGATGGGCCCCGTGACGACCTTCGTCTCGACCTGGTTGTCGACGGTGAACGTATTGGTCTTCTCGTAGATCGAGCGGGCGACGCGGCTCAGGCTTGTCGTGACGCCCGGAACGATGACGTTGGCCGCCGTCAGGTAGCGGTAGTCGAGGCTGATCTCGCCGTAGCGGAGGTTCTGCCGGACCGTGACGGCATCGTTGAACCGGTGCTCGAACTGATAGCCGGCGCGGAGCTGGTCCTGCTCGAACTTGTTGAAGCTGGGCTCGCCCATGTAGAGTGGCAGCGCACCCACGCTGTTGGAGGTGAGAACCGGTACCGGGAAGGCATGGCCCGACCGGTCGTGCTGATAGTCGGTGAGGACGGTGAAGGTCGTCCGGCTGTCAGGCTTCACCGTGAAGGACGGCGCGATGAAGAGGCGATCGTCCGGGATGAAGTTCGAGAAGTGCGCGACCTGCGCGTTGCTTTCGCGCGCCAGCCCCGTGAGGCGGAAGAGAACCGTCCCGCTGTCGTTCAGCTTGCCGCCGAGGTCGAACGCGCCCTGGTACTTGTTGTCCGACCCGATCTGGCCTTCGACTTCCCGGATCCGCTCCTCGGTGGGCCGCTTGGTAATCACGTTGACTAGACCGCCGGGCGCGATCTGTCCGTAGAGAACGGAACTTGGACCGCGAATGACGTCGACCCGCTCCAGCCCGTAGGGCTCCGTCCGGAAATGATTGAAGTTGTCCGCGCTGCCGATCTCCTTGAGACCGTCGCGGAAGGCGCCGTAGCCCTGCGAGTTGAAGCCGCGGATCGTGTACTGGTCGAAGCGCGGATCCTTGCCACCGGGATGCGTGTAGATGCCCGGCACGTACTGCAGCGCCTCGACCACCGTCGACACGTTGCGCGTGTCGAGCTGATCGCGCGTGACGACCGAGATCGACTGCGGGGTCTCGAGGATGGGCGTGTCCGTCTTCGTGCCGGCGGAACTCTGCTTGGCGACGAACCCCTTCGGTGACTTCGCCGCCGTCTCGGGCTTCTCGGGCGCCGCCGCAGGCGCCTTCGTGGGAGCAGCCGGTGTTGCAGCCTTCTTGGGCGCCTTCGAGGCTTCGACCTGGACCGGAGGTAGCGGAACGACGCCGTTCTTCTTCGCCGTGCCGTTCGGGTTGGTCGTCCCCTGGTCGGCTGTCTGGCTGAGCGCCGTGGTCGCGCACATCATCGCCGCGACGAGCACGGCAGACCAACGGTACAGGGGAAACGTCACACCAATTCTCCGCGCTCGTTCACGCTGCCCGCATCCCTAGGCAAGCAACTCGGGGAAGCGTTACACGCACGGGAAAAGAATTGTCTACTCTAAAAATCAGGAATCGGAATCGCTCCGCATAGCTCGTGATGCGGTCCGGTCACAGGCGCGGAAAACGCTGTGCCTACAGCCATTTCGACGTGTGGCGCAAGAACGCAAGAGAGTCGCATGCCGACGTTCAGCCTGCGACGCGCGGCGGCGCGCAGAGCGTAAAAGATATGAAAAATTGAATGTATTTTGATCTGCATCAATCGCTCGTGCTGTCACGTCGGGCTTAGCTGCGCGTGCAGAGGACGAAGTGTGGAACGTCGCCGAACCTGGAGGCAGGAAATGACCACGAACATCGGAAACATCGAACGTCTCGTGCGCGCGCTGGTGGGCCTTGCGCTCATCTCTCTCGTCTTCGTCGGCCCGCAGACCGTATGGGGATGGATCGGCATCGTTCCGCTCGCGACGGCGATCGTCGGCTGGTGCCCGCCCTACGCGCTGCTCGGCATCAACACCTGCAAGAAGTAGCCGCGCTGGATTGGACAGCCGCGCTATGCCGCTTGCGCTGTCTCATCAACGCACGCGGGCGCGTCTCCGAGCGGCGCCGGCCGCCCGTACAGGTAGCCTTGCGCGAACGTGCAGCCGAGCTTGGTGAGCGCTTCGCGCTCGGCGTCCGTCTCCACGCCTTCCGCAACGACCGAGACGTCGAGCTCGCGCGCCAGCGCGCAGATGCCGCGCACGAAGCCGCGCGAGGCATCGCGTACGGCGATGTCTGTCACGAACCGGCGATCGATCTTGAGGCAGCTGATGGGCAGCTCGTGCAGGTAGCCGATCGAGGAATGCCCTTCGCCGAAATCGTCGATGGCGAGCCCCACGCCGAGCGAGCGTAGCAGCCGCAACTGGTTCACCGTCTCCGGCGTCCGCTTCAGGATCGCCGTCTCGGTGATTTCGAGCACGATCCGCCGCGGATCGAGCTGATGCGCGGCGAGCGCGGCGCAGACGCACGACAGCAGTCGACCCGATACGAACTGCGCCGCCGAGACGTTGACGGCCATGTGCATCTCTGGGGGCAGCTTCGCCAGGGCCGCGAGCGCGGTCTCGATGACCCATTCACCCAACGGCACGATCGCGCCGGATGCCTCGGCCTCGGGAATGAATTCCGCCGGATGCACGCGTCCGCGCAGCGGGTGGTTCCAGCGCACCAGCGCTTCGTAGCCGACCGTCGCACCGCTGCCCATGTCGACGATCGGCTGGTAGTGCAGCAGGAACTCGCCGGCCACGATCCCGGCGGCGATGTCTTGGCCTTGCCGGGACCCGCTGCTCTTTTCCATGCCGTCGGCGTAGACGCGCCAGGTGCTGCGCCCGCCGGCCTTGGCGGCATAGAGCGCGACGTCCGCCCGGCGGATGATCTCCGACGTGCCGAGCTTCGTCTTCTGCCCGCGCGAAATGCCGACGCTCGCGCCGATGACGATGGAGCGTCCCTTGACCGCGATGGGGCGGGCGAACTCGGCGCACACGCGCGCGGCAAGCGCCTCCAGCCCTGCGGGATCGTAGGGGCCCTGGCGCAGGATCACGAACTCGTCGCCGCCGAGACGCGCGATGAAATCGAAGGGACCCGCGATCTGCCGCAGACGCTGGGCGATCGTCACGATGACGACGTCGCCATCGAGGTGCCCGTACTGGTCGTTCACCTCTTTGAACCCGTCGAGATCGACGAGCAGGAGCGCGAAGTCCTGTTCGTCCACCGCCGCGTAGGCCCGTTCCAGCTCGTTACGGAAGCGGGCGCGGTTGGCGAGCCCCGTGAGGCTGTCGCGGAAGGCCAGGAAGCGGATGACGCGCACATGCTTCAGGTGCCACTTGCAGAAGAGGGCCACGGTCGCCAGCACCAGCAGGCTGAGGAACAATGCAACTCCGAAATACGTGAGCCGGTTGCCGCTCCAGGTCGCGAGATACTCGCCTCCGCCCGACACCACCAGCACGATCAGCGGATAGCCCTGGACCTTGCGGTAAGCGACGGTGCGCGGTTGGCCCTGGAAAGTCTCGTGGATGAGGCCGCTGCCGTCCACATTGTCTTCCCCCGACTTCTGCAGTCCCTCACGAAATCCCTTGTCGAGCTGCGATTGGAAGATGCCCGTCCCCGCGCGCACGATGCCGTCGTCGCCGACGATGGCGACGCCGCTCTCCGGACCGAGTTCCAGGCGGTGATAGGTGCGCGCGAGCCGATTTGGATCGAGGCCCAGAACGATCACGCCGGCGAAACGGCCTTCCGCATCGTTGTACCGGCGCGAAAGGAAAATGGAGGGCAGCCCGGTGTAACGATGCGGCATCGTCCGGCTGATGAAGAGCCTATCGGCGCGCGTCTCGGCATGTGCGCGGAAATAGGGGCGGTCGGCGAAGGTCTGCGTCACGGTCGACGCTGCGCGATTGCTGGAGAACACGACGCGGCCCTCGGCATCGAGGATGAAAATGAAAGCCGTCTGCTCGCTGGCACGATGCAATTCGCTCATCACCGCGCGCCCGTTTGGGAGCTCGTCGTTGGCGTCCGCCAGCGCCTGCAGATGCTTCAGCGTGCGGTCGGCCTCGTCGACGATGCGCGCCGCCGTCAGCTCGACGACGAGGGAGAGATTGGACAGGTCCTGGGCCACCTTGCGCTGGTGTGTCGACAGCTCGACGTGGGACTGATACCAGGCCGCCGCCCAGAAGCAGGCGCACAGCGCAATTCCGAGCCCCAGCAGCGGCGCAGCGAATTTCGCCACGTTCTTTCCGTCTGGATCTTTGGCCATTCTGTCGCGCGCCCCACGCGGATGTGAAGTGAGGCGCGGATGCTGCCTGTAAAACACGTAGAAAACCTGAATTCCGGCAAGGGACTGGAGCCGAATGCCGGCATGCTTACCGAAGTCCTAAGGGCACGGGTGTTGCCGCAGCAGCCGCCGTCCAAGCACGGCAATATTCCTCGAAGCGGAAGACGCAACCGCCTTTGCAGCGCGAGGGCAGGGGACGTGCGCGGCGCCTGCGCTTCGGCGATCAGGTCGAGACGGATGCGCGTTTGATCGCGGACGATGCACAAAAGGTATCGGAGCGCCTCGCGCTCACGTGCGATCCAACAGAGCGGCCTCCTCCTATATAAGATTTGACGTGCTCGTGATGCGATCGGCGCGGTGGATCCGGCTGCCGCGGATTGTCGCGCTCCGCATCCGGGATTATTTCAAGAGCACCGCGGCGCGCGCTGGCTCGCGAGACCGTTGCGTCTACAAACAACACAGGTGAGCCATGACGATGTACGACAACGCCCTCGACCGCATCGGTGCCTGGCTCACCCGGCGCGTGAGCAAGCCGCCCATGTCCGACATGTCGTTCGTGCCGGCCGACCTCGACTCGGTTCTCGCCGTTCTGAGGCCGGCCGACGTGCTGCTCGTGGAAGGCCATTCGATGGTCGCGTCGGCGATCAAGTATCTGACGCAGTCGACCTGGTCGCACGCGGCCATGTTCGTGGGCGATGCGCTGGGGGCCGACCCGCATCACCCGGACGCTCTGTGCCTCGTCGAAAGCAATCTCGGAGAGGGCTGCGTCGCAGCCCCGCTCTCGAAATACGATCACGCGAGCCTGCGCATCTGCCGGCCGGCGGGCCTCACCGACGAGGATCGTGCCCGCGTGGTGGCAAACATCGTCGGCCGCATCGGCATCAAATACGACACGCGCAATGTCATCGATCTCGCGCGCTGGCTGTTCCCGACGCCGCCGGTGCCCGAGCGCTGGCGCCGGCGCATGATCCAATTGGGCTCGGGCGAGCCCACGCGTGCCATCTGCTCGACGCTGATCGCGCAGGCCTTCGAGAGCGTGCGCTATCCGATCCTGCCGCGGGTCGAGCGGGTCATGCGCCAGGACTGCACGGATTGCCCGATCACCAGCGCCGAGATCCTGCACATCCGCCACTACAGCCTCTACACGCCGCGCGATTTCGACGTGTCGCCGTTCTTCGAGATCGTCAAGCCCGGCATCGGGCCGCCTTTCGACTATCGCAGCCTGGAGTGGGCCGACCGAGCGAAAGCTGCCGCTCCGGAGGTCGTCTAACTTCGAGTGGCTCGAACGTTCTCGTCGGATCAACGACGCCGATCTCAGATCGAAATCTTGCCCGGCCAATCGTAGCGGCGCACCTCGCGCAGGAAGGCGCCGACCGCCGGCGAATGCGGTCGCCCGCGCACCGTCACCAGATTGACCGTGCGGCGCACTTCCGGTTCGACCAACGGCCGCGTCACGAGCCCCGACATCGTCACCGCGAACTCGGGGATATACGTGAACCCGAGCCCGGCCGAGACCATGCATTGCACCCAGTCGTCGCGGTCGCTGGAATAACGCCGCTTGAATTCGATGCCGCCGAGTTCGAGGCGGATGCGCCGCAGGCTCTCGTAGAACTCGCAGTTGGCGCGCCCGAGATAGTGCTTCTCGTTGAGGTCGCGCATGCAGATCGCGTTCTGCCGCGAGAGCGGATCCTCCGGCCCCACCGCGACGAGGAACCGCTCCTCGAACAGCGGCACGGCGTGGAAGCGGTCGCCGATGCCTTCGGGACGCGCATAGATGGCGAGGTCGAGTTCTCCTTGCGCCAGCTTCTTCTCGATCTCCGGCACGGGGCCATCGGCGAGGTTGATGTCGATCCCCTGGTGCGCATTGGCGAAGTTGGCAAAGAGGCCGACGAGGCGCCCTGGCCCGATCGTGCACATGAGCCCCACGCTCAAAGTCGCGCCCGAAAGCCGGATGTAATCCTGGGCCTTCGCCTTCGCCCCTTCGAGCTCCGCCAGCATCTGCGTGAAGTAGGGCCGCATCATCGAGCCGAGCTCGGTGAGGTGCGTGCCGCCGCGCTCCCGCGTCACGAGCGGCCCCGCGCCGAGTTTCGCCTCGAGGCCCTGGATCGCGCGCGTCAGGGCCGGCTGCGAGACGTTGCAGCGTTCCGCAGCGCGCGTGAAATTCGCGGTCTCGGCGAGCGCAAGAAAATATCGGATCTCGTGCAGTTCCAAGGCTGGCGTTCCTTCCTGACGACAGGCTCAGGGCAGCCGCTGACCTAGCATAGCAGACGGCAAACTGCAGCGCCAAAGCTCGCCGCTTTCGGACAACCGCGCAATGGCGTAAAGCGCAGGTGAATAGGCAACGCGGCGGGCTACGCGTCCGCCATATGCGCCAGCGCTTGCTGCGGTGCGTCGACCGTTGGCTGCAGTGCCGCAAGGATCGAGGCCGGACACGTGAGCGACCAGTGCAGGCCGGCGGGATCGAAGCTCATCTGCGGCCGGCACTCGAAGGTCCCGCGCAGCAGCGTGTCGAGGACCGTCGAGCCGAAGCCCCTTCTGTCCGGGGGCGCCACGGCTGGCCCGTTCCGCTCCACCCAGGTGAGGTGGAACACGTCGTCGGCGATACGCCACTGGATGTCGACCTCGCCCTTGGCGTTGGACAAGGCGCCGTACTTGCCGGCGTTGGTCGCAAGCTCGTGCATGGCCATGCCGAGGGTCTGCGCCGCCGTCGCGCTGACCACGAAGGCCGGGCCCGATATGTGGATGCGGTTGCCGAGATCGGCCTCGAAGTGCCCGAGCTGCGCCCGCACCAGCGCCTCGAGATCGACGCCGCGCCACTCGTTGAAGACGAGGAGATCCATGGACTGGGCCAGCGCATGCAGCCGGTCGTTGAAGCGGCCAACGAATTCCTCCATGGATCCCGCATGCCGGCTGCTGCTGCGGGCAATGGCCTGCACGACAGCCAGCATGTTCTTGGCGCGATGGTTCACCTCGCGCATGACCAGTTCCATGCGCTGTTCGTGCTGGCGCCGGTCGGTGATGTCGACGGAGATGCCGAGAATGCCGACGATGGCACCGCTCGCATCGCGCCAGGGCAGCTTGTTGGACAGGAACACGATGCGCCGCCCCTCGGGCGTGGTGACGGTCTCCTCGACCGAGATGTGTTCCCCTTCCAGCACGCGCCGGTCATGCTCTTCGATGATGCGCATCTCGTCCGCGTCGCTGAGATAGCCACGCTCGTCCACGCCGAGCAGGGCTTCCGCAGGCTTCTGCACCAGCGCCGTGAGCGACCGGCTGACGAACAGGAGCCTGCGCTCGCGATCCTTGGCGAAGATGAGATCCGGACTGAGATCGGAGATGGCCTGCAGGATCTGCGAGGATTCCCGGACGCGATCATGCGCCCGCCGCACGTCCTCGACCGTCGCTTCGAGGGCCTTCGAGACCTGATGGCGTTCGTCGGCCGCCTGGCCTGCCGCTTCCCACAGAGCCCTGAACTCGGAGGGGATGATCGGCGCCTCCGTAGCTTTCCCCTGCAATCGTGCGACCAGCGCCCGCTGCAGGTTGACGAGGCCGCGGGCCATCTGCCGGGCGAACAGCGCGGCGCCGACCAGGAGCCCCGCGCCCACGGCCAGCGCGGCCGTCACCGCCCAGTTGAAGGAATTCTTCACCGCGGCATCGAGGCTCGCGCGCTTGATCCCGACGCCGATCGTCCAGTTCGCGAGCTTCGAATGGGCGTTCGCGTTGACGATGCGAATGCCTTCCAGCGACGGGAATTCGCTGAGCCCGTCCTCGTTGAGCCGCGCCTTCCAGTGGGGAGAGATGGGATTGCCGGCCTCCCGCGCGCCCGGGAAGCCTGCAACGAACCGACCGCTGCCGTCGGCGATGCCGACCAGCCAGTCCGGCGTGATGGCGCCTGTATTGAGCAGATCCTTGAACCCCTCGAGGGTGAAAACCACGGCAAGCGAATAGCGCCCGCCCCGCACTTGGCTCGCGGGGATCTCGAGGCTGGCGATCCAGCGCTTCTGCAGCGCGCCGATGTAGACGTTGGAAACGGTGGGCCTGCCCGCCTTCGCGGCCTCGTTCTGCGCTGCCAGTCCCTCGGCGCTGCGCAGCGCGGACGCGGGCATGTCGGGGAAGCGCGTGTTGAGAACCTGATGCACGCCGTCCGCCAGCACGACCGCGACATCGATCCCCTGCAGCATCGCTTTCGCTTGGCCCGCGAATGCGGCGAGGTCGTTCGCGGCGAGGTGGTCGGATGCGGCCAGCATGGTACCGATGGTGAGATACTTCTGCAGCTCGGTGTCGACCGCGTTGGCGAGCGAGCCTGCCGTGTAGAAAAGCAGCCGCTTCTGCGCCTCCTCCGACGTGGAGGACAGACCGTGAATGACGATGAACAGCAGCACGACCAGCGGCAGCACGAACAGGCCGGCAATGGCCAGCGCGTGCACCACGATGGAGTGGCGCGCTGTGAGGATCGCGCGCGCGATCTGCGATTGGCCGAAGCCAGCCTGAAGCATGAGTATGAGCCTAGCCGTGAGTTCCCGGCGGCATACTAGCCACCGATCCGGTTCGTCTGTCCCATGCATATTTGCGTTTCATGCGACTGCCGTCGCATATTTTCCCGGGGAGCGTAAAGGCACGGCGACCGCCACCACGAACAAGGACGGCAGGCGAGTGGCGGAGCTTCGGCTGAGCAAGAAGTAGAAGACGGGCGCGAAGCAGGCCGGCAAGCTTGGCCGCCACAGTAAAGGTCGCGGATCAGCGTCCGCGCGCGACAGGGGCGACCCAAGGGCGCTCGGCCTTGTCGCGCACGAAGAAAGCCTCGATGTCGCTCTTGAAGCTCAACGTGAGATCGAGGTCGTCCCAACCGTTCAGGAGCTTCGTGCGCCACACCGGATCAATCGCGAAGGCCGTCCGCAGATCCCCGCACACGATCGTCTGCGCCTCGAGGTCGACGGTGATCCGGGCATCCTGCGCAAGCCGGTCGAGAAGCGCTTGCGCGATGTCGTCGGGGACGACTGCGGGCAGCACGCCGTTATTGACGGCGTTGGCCGCAAAGATGTCGCCGAACGAGGGAGCGATCACACAGCGGAAGCCGAAGTCGGCGAGCGCATAGACCGCTGCTTCCCGCGACGACCCCGAGCCGAAGTTGCGCAAGGCGACGAGCACGCTGGCGCCGGCGAAGGCCGGCTGGTTCAGTGGGCACTCCGTCTTCAGGGCGCCGTCGGCGTCGAAGCGATGCCCGTAGAGCAAGACCTCTCCGTAGCCGGCCGAGCGCGGC
>RXJK01000014.1:0-680 GCA_003963125.1 Hyphomicrobiales bacterium | reverse complement strand
CGGGTGTACCGCGGGCCCCAGGGCGAGGCGCAGCGGTTCACCGGCATCGCCTTCGACGTCACCGAGCGCAAGCAGGCCGAGGCCCGCGCCGGGCGCCTGCACGAGGCCACCGCCGCGCTGTCGGCCGCGGCCTCGGCGGCCGAGGTGGCCAAGCTCGTGCTGCTCCACGCGCCCGCCGCCGCGGGGGCGCGGGCGGCGAGCCTGTGGCTGGCGGGCGACGAGCAGCCGCCGCCGGCGATGCCCGCCGAGGCCGTGGGCGCGGCGCGGGAGGCCCTGCGCGACGGCCCGCCCGTGGTGGCGGTCGACGGCGGGCGGCTCACGCTGCTGGCGCTCTCCGCCGGCGAGGGCCCCTCCGGCGTGCTCTGACTCGACTACGGCCGGCGCCCGCCGCCCGACGCCGAGGCCCAAGCGTTCCTCGCCGGCCTGGGGGCCCACTGCGCGCAGGCGCTCGAGCGCGCCCGGCTGTACGACGCCGAGCGCCGGGCCCGTGAGCGGGCGCGCTTCAGCGCCGACGTCAGCCTGACCCTCGACGCCGCGGGCCTCGGCGTGCAGAGCCGCCTCGACCGCCTGGCCGACCTGCTGGTGCCGCGCCTCGCGGACGTCTGCCTCATCGCGCTCGAGGGCGAGGACGGCGAGCTCGAGACCGTCGCCGCCCGGGCCGGGCGGGGCGACGCCGAGAG
>RXJK01000065.1:10100-22635 GCA_003963125.1 Hyphomicrobiales bacterium | reverse complement strand
CGCCCAGAGATACCCCAGAAATCAACCGGTTGCGCCGCGGGAAGTCCCTCCCTCGCGGGACGAGACCAGGACGGCACTCGCTGATGATGCAGCCCTCCGCGCCGATCCGGGCCTGCAGGGCCGCATTCTCGGGCGGATAGACGGTGTCGACCCCGCCGGCAACGACCGCGACGGTCCCCGACGGCAATGCCGCCTCGTGGGCCGCCGCGTCGATGCCGCGCGCGAGGCCCGACGCCACGACGAAGCCGGCGGCGCCGAGCCCCCGGGCCAGGATGCCCGCCATTTTCTGCCCGGCCGCCGAGCCGTTACGTGCGCCCACCATGGCCACCATGGGCCGCGTCAGGAGATCGAGGCGGCCCTTGGCGTAGAGCAACGGCACCGGCGGCTCGATGGCGGCGAGCGCCGGCGGGTAGCCCGGTTCGATCGTGAAGACCGGGACAGCGCCGACGCGGCGTGCGGCCTCGAGTTCCGCCTCCGCCTCGTTGCGCAGGCAGATGCGGCCGCCACGACGGCCGGCGCGGGCGTAGAGGTCCGGCAGGGCGGCGAGAGCGGGCTCGGCCCCGCCGTAGTGGTTGACGAGGTCGCGAAACGTGGCCGGCCCGATGTTCTCGGACCTCAGCAGACGCAGGCAGGCGAGCCGCTGGCGATCGTCGAGGGGAGCCTGCGGCAGCGGGGCCGGCACGGTGCGCTCGCGGCGCTCCTGCCGCGCGACTGGCTTGTCAGGTTTTTGCACCTATCTTGCTCTCCTCGCCGGCGAGCAAGCGCTTGATGTTGGCGGTGTGCTTTCCAAAGATCAAAATCGTCATGATCAGAATGAACAGCATGCCTGCCTGGCCGGACACAGAATAATAAATGAAAACAGCAACCACCGCGGTGAGCGCGGCCAATGAGGAATACCGCTTCCAGGCGGCGAGGCCAGCCCAGACGAGCGCGAACACGAGGGCTGCGGGCCAGTGCATGCCGATCAGCACGCCGACCCAGGTGGCGACGCCCTTGCCGCCTTCGAATTTCAGCCAGACAGGAAACATGTGGCCGAGGACGGCCCCCAGTGCCGCGACGTACATGAGTTGATAGGCCTCGAATGGCGCGCGCTCGCGGAAGAAATAATAGACGAACAGCACGGCGACCGTGCCCTTGAGCGCGTCGAGCACAAGCGTGGCGGCGGCGAGCCCCGTACGCCCCGTGCGCAGCACGTTGGTGGCGCCGATGTTGCCAGAGCCGATGTTGCGCACATCGCCAAGACCGGCCGCGCTCGTCAGCAGAAGCCCGAACGGGATCGAGCCCAGCAGGTAGCCGATCAGGAGCGCCACCGGCGCGTAGGTCGAGAAAAGCTGGCTCATCGGGCGCCGGGATGCCGAAAACGGAGAGGGCTCAAGCGTATTCGTAGACGATGCGGCCGGCAACCATGGTCGCCAGCACGTGGCCCTGCATCTTGCTCTCGTCGAAGGGCGAGTTCTTGGAGCGCGCCTTGAGCACCGTCTTGTCGACCACCCAGGGCAGCCCGAGGTCGACGAGGATCAGGTCGGCGGGGGCCCCCTTCTCCAGGCGGCCGCCCGGAAGCCCCAGCAGTTTCGCCGGGTTGTAGGTCATCGCTCGGATCAAGGGCAGGAGGTCGACGTCACCGGAATGGTGCAGGCGCAGGGCTGCGGCGAGCAGCGTCTCGAGGCCGATGGCGCCGTCGGCAGCTTCCGCGAACGGGTGCCGCTTGACGTCGGCGTCCTGCGGATCGTGGGCCGAGACGATGACGTCGATGTCGCCCGAGGCGATGCCGCGCACCATGGCCTGCCGGTCGCTCTCGGCGCGCAAGGGCGGGCGCACGCGGAAGAACGTGCGGTAGGGGCCGATGTCGTTCTCGTTGAGCGTCAGGTGGTTGACCGAGACGCCCGCCGTCACCGGCAGGCCGCGGGCCTTGGCCGCGCGGATCACCTCGAGGCTTTCGGCGCAGGTGAGGCCGGAGGCGTGGTAGCGGCCCCCCGTGATCTCGACGAGGCTCACGTCGCGCTGCAGGACGATGGTCTCGGCCGCCTTGTGCACGCCACGCAGGCCGAGCCGCGTCGCCACTTCGCCCGAGTTCATCACGGCGCCTTCGGATAGCGTCGGGTCCTCGGTGTGATGGACGATGAGCGCGCCGAAATCCTTGGCGTAGAGCAGCGCGTTACGCATCACGCGCGCGCTGGAGATCGTATTCTTGCCGTTGGTGAAGGCGATGGCGCCGGCCCGCTTCAAGAGACCGATCTCGGTCATCTCGGTGCCCTTGAGGCCGCGCGTCATGGCGGCCATGACGTGCACGTTGACGGGGGCGTTGTCGCGGGCGCGGCGCTGGATGAAGTCGACAAGGGCCACCTGGTCGATGACGGGCTCGGTATCTGGCATCACGACCATGGTCGTCACACCACCGGCCGCGGCGGCGTAGCTCGCGGTCTTCAGCGTCTCGCGGTGCTCCTGGCCCGGCTCGCCGGTGAAGACCTGCATGTCGACGAGGCCGGGACACAGGAGATGGCCGCGGCAATCGATGACGCGCGACTTCTCGGCCGCGTTGCGGCGCAGATGCGGCCCCATGTCGGCGATGATGCCGTCGCGGACGAGCAAGCCGCCCGGCTCGTCGCGGCCCGATGCCGGATCGAGCAGGCGGGCGTTGAGGAAGGTCACGGCGCCGTCGTCGGAGGCAGTCTCGGGCTTGCGCAACTCAATAGCCTCCCGTCAGTGGTTGGGCAGCTGGCGTGCCAGCGCCTCGAGGACGGCCATGCGCACGGCGACCCCCATCTCGACCTGGTCGCGGATGACGCTGCGGGAGTGATCGGCGATGGTCGAGGCGATCTCGACGCCGCGATTCATGGGGCCCGGATGCATGATCAGCGCATCGGGCTTGGCGCGGGCGAGCTTCTCCTGGTCGAGGCCGAAGAAGTGGAAGAACTCGCGGGTCGAGGGCACGTAGGTGCCCTGCATGCGCTCGCGCTGCAGGCGCAGCATCATGACGATGTCGACGTCCTCGAGCCCTTTGCTCATGTCGGTGAAGACTTCGGCGCCGAGGCGGTCGGCCTGCGCCGGCAGCAGGGTCGACGGCGCGACGATGCGTACGCGCGCGCCGAGCGTGTTCAGCACGTTGATGTTGGAGCGCGCGACGCGGGAATGCAGGATGTCGCCGCAGATCGCGACCGAGAGCCCGGCAATGCGGCCCTTGGCGCGGCGGATGGTCAGCGCATCGAGGAGTGCCTGCGTCGGGTGCTGGTGGGCGCCGTCACCGGCGTTAATCACCGAGCAGTCGACCTTTTGCGACAGAAGCTCCACCGCGCCCGCGGCATGGTGGCGGACGACCAGGATGTCCGGCCGCATGGCGTTCAGCGTCATCGCCGTGTCGATGAGCGTCTCGCCCTTCGACACCGACGAGGTCGAGACGTTCATGTTCATGACGTCGGCGCCGAGGCGCTTACCCGCCAGCTCGAAGGAGCTTTGCGTTCGCGTCGAAGCTTCGAAAAAAAGGTTGATGAGCGTGCGTCCGCGCAGGACGTCGCGCTTCTTGATGACCTGACGGTTGCTGTCTGCTGCCTTGTCCGCAAGGTCGAGCAGCGCGTTGATCTCGTCGGCCGTGAGGCCCTCGCACGTCAGCAGATGCCTGCGCGCGAAGGTTGCATGGGGCTGTGGCTTTGTCATTAAAGCGGTCCCTATACGCCGACTCAGGGCGGCCGGCAAGCCGGGTCGCGGACGCAGTTGGACACCCGCCCACATAGGGCCTTGCGGTAGCCGGCAAAGCCTCGTGTTAAGCTTATCAAAAGCGCTTCGACCGGGAGGCAAGCCCATGCGTGACCAGCTCGCGACGCACGAGGTGACGAACCAGAGCCCGCCCTTTGCGGACGTCAATCTGTTCGCCTCGGACCATGCCCTGCAGGAGGCCACCGCCCGCTGGGGTGCGGGCCACGCTGCCAAGCGGCTGACCGCCGCGGGGGCGGCGTTCGGGTCGGAGGCCGCATTCGAGCGCGGGCGGCTCGCCAACGAGAACCCGCCGAAGCTGAAAACCTTCGACATGAAGGGCCGCCGCATCGACCGCGTGGAGTTCCATCCGGCCTACCACGAGTGCATGGCGCTCTCGATCGCGGAGGGGCTGCACGCCTCGAGCTGGGATCACCTGATGAAGCCCGGCACGCCGCCCTTACCCGGCGCCAACGTCGCCCGCTCGGCCGGCTGCTACATGGCGATCCAGATGGAGGCAGGACACCAGTGCCCCATCACCATGACGAACGCGGCGGTAGCGACGCTGCAGCTCGAACCGGAGATCGCCAAGCGCTGGATCCCGAAGGTGCTGTCGCGCAGCTATGACCCGACGTTCGCACAAGCCGCGGTGAAGAAGGGCGTGACCATCGGCATGGGCATGACCGAGAAGCAGGGTGGCACGGATGTGCGCGCCAATGCGTCGATCGCGAAACCCGTGGGGAGCGGTGGACCGGGCGGGCAATATATCATCACGGGGCACAAGTGGTTCATGTCGGCGCCGATGTGCGACGCGTTCCTCGTGCTTGCGCAGGCGCCGGGCGGACTGTCGTGCTTCCTGATGCCGCGCGTGCTGCCCGACGGCACGACCAACGCCATCAACTTCCAGCGGCTGAAGGACAAGCTCGGCAATCGCTCGAACGCGTCGAGCGAGGTGGAGTTTGCCGGCGCGCATGCGTGGCTGATCGGCGAGGAAGGGCGCGGCGTTCCGGCCATCATCGAGATGGTGACGTTTACGCGGCTCGACTGTGCGGTGGCCTCATCCGGCCTGATGCGGCTCGCGCTCGCCAACGCGCTGCATCACTGCCGCCACCGCAGCGTTTTCCAGAAGAAGCTTGTCGACCAGCCGATGATGGCGGCCGTCCTCTCCGATCTCGCCGTGGAGGTCGAGGCGACGACGATCCTGTCGTTCCAGCTCGCGCACAGCTTCGACAGCGCGGCCAGCGATCCGCGCATGGCGGCGTGGCGCCGGCTGATGACGCCCGTGACGAAGTACTGGGTGTGCAAGACCGGGCCTGCCTTCGCCTACGAGGCGATGGAGTGTCTCGGCGGGAACGGTTACGTCGAAGAGGGCGTCGCGGCGCGCATCTATCGCGAACTGCCGGTGAATGCGATCTGGGAGGGATCGGGCAACGTCATGGCGCTCGATCTCCTGCGCGTGCTGCAGCGTGAACCCGAGACGGTCGAGATGGTGCTGGAGCACCTCAAGGGGCTCGCCGGCAACGAGCCGCACCTCAAGGCGCACTATGACTTTATTCAGGAGATCCTGTGCGAGCCGCGGCTCCTCGACCGGCGGGGCCGCGATCTCGCCGAAGCGCTGGCGGTCTATGCCGCGGGAGCGCTGTTGCGCGCGCACGCCCCAGCGGCAGTGGCGGATGCCTTCATCCGGACGCGGATGGGCGGACGGCGCCTGCAGACCTACGGCCAGGGCTTCGAGAAGGCGGACACCCGCGCCATCCTGCAGCGAGCGTTGCCGGCGGCCTGACGTTGGCCCGGCGCGGGATCAGCCCGCGTCGTCCTCCATGGCCGAGCGGCTCATGGCCCGCACGATTTCGCCGAGTGCAGCGATGAAGCGGGCGCGCTCGTTGGCCTTCAGCACGGAGAGAATGTGCGTGTCGACGCGGGAGGCGGCAGGCCGCATCGAGGAGAGCGCTGCCCGACCCTTCGCGGTGATGCGCACCGCGTACATGCGAGCGTCCTCTTTCGTACGCTTGCGCTGCAGGAGCTTGCGCTCCACGAGGCGGCGCACGATATCGGCCAGAGTTGAGCGATCCACGCCGGTTTGTTCGACGAGGCCCGTCTGACTGACGTCAGGATTGGCCGCCACCGTCGCCAGAATGGCGTACTGGCGCGGCGTCAGCTCCGAACGCCCCGTTTCCTTGGCAAAGAGCACTTCCGCACATTGTCCCGCACGGTGCAGAAGGTGCAAGGCAGACGTCTCAAGCGTCCGCCCCTTCATGGTTTTCTTCACGCCGCAAACTCCGTCGCAGTCTCATTCGAACAGTAAACGGTCGAGAGAGCCGGCCCGCACCAAATCCAATACCGCAAACTGAGCACTTTCGTCGAAGGGGTTTTCTATATCATCCGTTCCAGTCATTTCACCTTAAAGCAATCAGAGGGCTGATTGCAAAAAACTCCGCGCTCAGACCAGTGCCGTGTCAGCCGCGCCGAGGATCACCTTGCGGGAACGCGAGAAGTAATCGCGCCGGATCAGGATCAACATCACCCAGGCCGTCGCCAGGATGAAGAGCAGCGGATGGAAGAACCAGGCGATCGCGGCGATCGCGTGATAGAACGAGCGCAGTCCGCTGTTGGTATGTTCCGCTGCAAGACCAATCAGCCGCGCCGTGCGGCGCGCGTGTGCCACGACCTGCTGCTGCGAGATATCCGGCGCCGGCATCGGCGTGGCTCCGATCATGATCGCGGTATAGTGCGAAAGCCTGAAGCCCCACGCGAACTTGAAGAACGCGTAGATGAAAACGCTCATGATGAGCAGGAGTTTCACCTCCCACATCAGCGAAGAGGAGGGCGCCACATATGGCAGCCGCTCCAGCATCGTCTGCACCTTCTCTCCCGAGCCGACGCTGGCGGCGAGACCGCCGATGGCGATGGCGCTGGTGGAGGCGAAAAACGCGTTGCCCTGACTGAGGCTTGAAAGAAGCACCGCGTCGATCATGCGGTTCTCGCGGCGGGCCATGTTCTGCATCCAGACGACGCGCTGGGCCTGCACGGCGCCCACGAGGCTCGCGTCCCCCAGGCGCGTACGATGAAGGACTATCCTGTAGAGGCCTAGCGCCGCCAGGAAGAAGCAGATGGCGGCGAAGTCGAGTTCGGTCATGAAGCCGATCATGTGGTCCCCCCTGATGAATTTCTGCGCAGCGCGGCGATGCGGTCGAGCGCGCCCTGCAGGATCAGCGTCGCTGCGACCTTGTCGATCACCTCGGCCCGGCGCCGGCGCGAGGCATCCGCGGAAATCAGCAGGCGCTCGGCCTCCTGCGTCGTGAGGCGCTCGTCCCACAGCAGCACCGGATGAGGTGTCAGTCGCGCGAAGTTGCGGGCGAAGGCTCGTGTGGCCTGCGCGCGCGGGCCGTCGCGGCCGTCGAGGTTGACCGGCAGCCCGACGACGAAGCCACCTACGCCCTGCTCGGCTGCCAGACGCAACAGTTCGGCCGCGTCCACGCCGAACTTGCGGCGGATCAGCGTCTCGAATCCCGAGGCGATCATCAGCGTGACGTCGGACAGCGCTATGCCGACGGTCTTGGTGCCGACGTCGAACCCGAACAGGCGCACCCCCGGCTTCAGCGCGGCCAAGAACGCTTCCGGCTCGCGCAGGGGGCTCCTCGGTTGCGCCTCTTGCATCGGGTCGCGGCTCTCGTCTGATAGCGGTTGTCCTGTCATTGCAGGGCCTTATACTTGCCCCGCTGCAGGCCGGCCACAGCGTTGCCAGCCCGTCCAATCAAAAAGCCCCTTCGCCCTTCGGAGACGGACGCCTATGAAATTGATCTGGTTCGGACATTCCTGCTTTCGGGTCGAGACCGGCAACAGCGTGGTGCTGATCGATCCCTTCCTCAAGGGCAATCCTACGTTCGAAAAATCCGGGATCGCATGGAAAGACGCGGTCGACGGGGTCACGCACGTGGCGCTGACGCACGGCCACTCGGATCACCTCGGCGACGCGGGAGAGATCTGCAAGACCAAGGCCGCCACGCTGATCGCCAATTTCGAACTCGCCATGTACGTCAAGGGACAGGGTGCCGAGAAGCTCGAGCCCATGAACACGGGCGGGACCATCTACACGCCCGATTTCGATCTCACGCTCACCAACGCGCTGCACTCCTCCTCGACCGACGTCTACCTCGGCAATCCGAACGGCATCATCCTCAAGACGCGCGAGGGCAAGACGCTCTATCACATGGGCGACACGGACGTTTTCTCCGACATGGCGCTGATCGCGGAACTGCATGCGCCCGACGTTGGCATCGTGCCGATCGGCGACCGGTTCACGATGGGCGCGCGGACGGCAGCCTTCGCGTGCAAGAAATTCTTCCGCTTCTCGACCATCGTGCCCTGCCATTACGGCACATTCGCGGGGATGCTCGATCCCAACGCGGACAAGTTCGTGGCCGAGATGAAGGGCGATAACGTGGTCGTGCCGAAGGTCGGGCAGGCGCTCGCCATCTGACGCCACGTTCCACAATTCCTGGCGCGCGGAGCCCGGTTCCGCGCCGCCGCTGTCTTTACGAGGACCAATGAGCGAACCCACACGTCCGACCGCCTTCCCCGGGCGCGCGGTGCCTCTCCCCCCGGCCCTCCTGAGCGACGGCGTGCTGATGTGGACGTACACGGCGACGACGTTCCTGTCGGCGCTGCTGCTGTTCTCCGTGCAGCCCATGTTCGCCAAGATGGTGCTCCCGGTGCTCGGCGGGTCTCCGTCCGTGTGGGCGGTCGCGATCTTCTTCTTCCAGGCGGCGCTGCTCGCCGGCTACTGCTACGCCCACGTCGTCATCAACCGGGCGAGCCCCCAGGTCACGGGCCTAATCCACCTCGGGTTGTGTGTCGTCGCCTTCGTGGTGGCCTTGCCGTTCGGGCTGCCGAAGGGCTGGAGCGAACCGCCGCCGGGTGAACCCTATCTGTGGCAGATCGGGCTCTTCACGGTGGCGATCGGGCTGCCGTTCGTGGCGGTCTCCGCCAACGCGCCGCTGCTGCAGGCCTGGTTCGCACTGACGGGCCACAAGCACGCGAAAGACCCCTACTTCCTATACGCGGCCAGCAACCTCGGCAGCCTGATTGCGCTGCTCGCTTACCCGTTCGCGCTCGAGCCGCTGTTCGGGCTGAAGGCGCTGAGCCAAATGTGGTCGGCGGGCTTCGTGCTGCTGATCGCGGCGCTGGCGCTGTCGTTCCTGCTCATGCGGGCACGGCTCGGCAGCGAGGCCGCGACCAAGTCTCAGGCCAAGCCCGACGCGGGCGTCGATCTCTCGCGGCCGACCTGGGCGCAGCGGCTGGGGTGGGTCGGCCTCGCCCTCGTGCCCTCCGCGCTGCTCACCGCCTTCACGACACACGTGAGCACGGACGTCGCCTCGGCGCCGCTGATCTGGGTGCTGCCCCTGACGCTCTACCTCCTGACGTTCGTTCTCGTGTTCCGTGAGCGGTCGCTGATTCCGCGGCCGATCCTGCTGGCGGCGCATCTGGCGAGTGTCGTGGTGGCCCTGCTTGTGCTGGCGCAAACCAAGCATGAGACCTGGATGATCACGGCGGTGACCGGCGTGATCGTGTTCTTTCTGTCGGCGATGGTCGCGCACCGCACCCTCTACGAGGCTCGCCCTGCGGCCCGGCACCTGACGGAATTCTACCTGTGGATGTCGCTCGGCGGGGCGCTGGGCGGTCTCTCGGCCGCATTGCTGGCGCCGAAGATCTTCAGCGAAATCTTCGAGTATCCGCTGCTGCTGGCGTTGACCGTCGCGTGCCGCCCCGGTGTGTTCAGCTCGGCCGCGATCCTGCGCTTCGTACGATCGGTGAAGCGGCTCGTGAAACGCGATCCGGCCGACACGTCTCCCATCGTCTCCGAAACCGACAGGCAGGAAAGCCTCGCGCTCTGGCTGATCCTCGCCGGCGGGATCCTCGCCATCTACTGGATCCCTTGGGGCATCGGCAAGCTCGAGATCAATACGCGCGAGTGGGGCGCGACCATGGTGGTCGCGGGCCTGCTCTCGATCGTGCTGGTCGCGGAGTGGCGCAAGCCCACGCGGCAGTTCCTTGCGGCGCTCCTCATCTTCGCGACCATCTCGACGCTGCCCTCGGGCGTGAAGCGGGGCGATGCGCAGCGCAGCTACTTCGGCGTCTATCGCGTGCAGACGACGACGGACGGCCAGTACCACACGCTGGTGCACGGCACGACGCTGCACGGGGCGCAGCGGGTGCGCGACGAGGAAGGCAACGTCGTCGACGATACGACGCCTGCCACGTACTACTACGAGAAGAGCCCGATCGCGATCACGGTCAACAAGGTGCGCGAGCGGCTCGGCGACGCCAAAGGCCGCTACGGCGTGACGGGGCTCGGCTCCGGCTCGCTCGCCTGCCACTCGCAGCCCGGTGAGAGCTGGCGCTTCTTCGAGATCGACCCGACCGTGGTGGCGATTGCCAGCAACCCGCGCCACTTCACGTTCCTCAGCCACTGCCAGCCCAAACCCGACATCGTGCTGGGCGACGCGCGGCTGACGCTGGCGAAGGAAGCTTCGAACAGTTTCGACCTGATCATCATGGATGCCTTCACGTCGGACGCGGTGCCGGTGCATCTCCTGACGAAGGAGGCGATCGAGCTGTTCCTTGACAAGGTGAAGCCCGACGGCGTCGTGCTCCTGCACATCTCCAACCGCTATCTCGACCTGGAATCGATGCTGGCCGCGACCTTGAAGGCGCTGCCCGGCGCCCAGGGCCTGATGCTGACGGACGACAATGCGGACGGCAGCTACGCGCAGTCCTCCTCGACCGTCGCGCTGTTTGCCAAGAGCAAGGAAGCGCTCGACCCGTTCCGCGGGCTTGAGGAGGCCGGCCCCCTGCCGGACAAGGGCTTCCGGGCCTGGACGGACGATTACTCGGACATCATCAAGCCGTTCCTGAGCCGGCGGGGCTACTTCAAGAAGCCCGAGGAGCAGAGCACCAGCCTGCCACCCGGCGGAGGCAACGGCATCAACTGAGGGCCGCAGCCCCCACGATTGCGTGGCCGGGCGCGCAGGGGTATGGAAGCTCGCGAATGGCGCGCCCCTGATCGCGGGCGCCCGACCCGGCTGAAAGGACGATCCATGGACATCGATACGGACACGGTGCGGCGCGTCGCGCGGCTTGCCCGGATCAAGGTCTCGGACAGCGAGGCGGAGGCCCTCAAGGGCGAGTTGTCCGGCATCCTCGACTGGGTGAAACAGCTCGACGAGGTGAAGACGGACGGCGTGGAGCCCATGACCCGGGTGATCCCCATGGTGCTGCGCCAGCGCGCCGACGCCGTCACCGACGGTGAGATCCCCGACGATGTCGTCGCCAACGCGCCCGTGCACGAGGGCCACTTCTACGTCGTGCCGAAGGTGGTGGAGTAGTTAGCGACGGAGAATTGGCTGCCCCTCACGCCGACCCTCTCCCCGTAAGTACGGGGAGAGGGAGAGGCCGCGAGCTCCAATTCCCTCTCCCCGCATGCGGGGAGAGGGCTAGGGTGAGGGGCAGATACGAACTCTCGCTGATATCGAGACAGGACTTTGAGCGTCGTGAGCGAACTGACGAAGCTGACATTGGCCGAGGCGCGCGAGGCGCTGGCGGCAAAGACCATCTCCTCCGTCGAGCTGACGCAGGCGTTTCTCGATGCGATCGGCAAGGCGAACGCTTCGCTCAATGCCTACGTGCTGCCGACGCCCGACCTGGCGCTCGCGCGCGCCAAGGAGAGTGACACCCGGCGCGTGAAGGGCGACGCGCGTCCGCTCGAAGGTCTGCCGCTCGGCATCAAGGATCTCTACTGCACCAAGGGCGTGCGCACGACGGCGTGCTCCAAGATCCTCGACGGCTTCACGCCGACCTATGAATCGACCGTCACGCAGAACCTGTGGGACGCGGGCGCGCTCATGCTCGGCAAGCTCAACAACGACGAGTTCGCCATGGGCTCGTCGAACGAGACGAGCTGCTTCGGGCCCGTGGCGAGCCCCTGGCAACGGCAGGGCAAAGGCTCGAACGTGAAGCTGGTCCCCGGCGGCTCCTCCGGCGGCTCGTCGAGCGCTGTCTCGGCGGACCTGTGCCTTGCGGCCACCGCCACCGACACGGGCGGCTCCATCCGCCAGCCGGCTGCCATCACCGGCACCGTCGGCATCAAGCCGACCTACGGGCGTTGCTCGCGTTGGGGCATCGTCGCCTTCGCCTCCTCGCTCGACCAGGCGGGCCCGATCACCAAGACCGTGCGGGACGCGGCCATCATGCTGCGGCACATGGCGAGCGTCGATCCCAAGGATTCCACCTCCGTCGACCTGCCCGTGCCCGACTACGAGGCCGTGCTCGGCATGGGCATCAAGGGCCTGCGCGTGGGCGTGCCGAAGGAATACCGCGTCGACGGCATGCCGAAGGAGATCGAGGATCTCTGGCAGCAGGGCATCGCATGGCTCAAGGACGCCGGCGCGACGATCCACGACATCTCCCTGCCGCACACGAAGTACGCGCTGCCGGCCTACTACATTGTGGCGCCGGCTGAGTGCTCGTCCAACCTCGCGCGCTACGACGGCGTGCGCTACGGCCTGCGGGTACCGGGCAAGGATCTCATCGATACCTACGAGGAGACGCGGCACGCGGGCTTCGGTGCGGAAGTGCGCCGGCGCGTGCTGATCGGCACCTACGTTCTGTCGGCCGGCTACTACGACGCCTACTACATCAAGGCGCAGAAGGTGCGCACGCTGATCAAGCGCGACTTCGACGAGGCCTACAAGAGCGTCGACGTGATCCTGACGCCGACGACGCCAGGCCCCGCGTTCGGCATCGGCGAGGTGACGGGCGATCCCGTGCAGATGTACCTCAACGACATCTT
>RXJK01000065.1:9388-10050 GCA_003963125.1 Hyphomicrobiales bacterium | reverse complement strand
CATCGGCAAACCGTTCGACGAGGAAACGCTGTTCCGCACGGGCGAAATCATCGAGAAGGCCGCTGGCCGCTTCACGCCGCCGTCGCGCTGGTGGCTGTGAGCGATTTGCACGGCTAGGCTTTACTCCGGAGGGTGCCGCCCTGGGTCCCGGCGCTGCGCGCTTCGCGCTCCGGCCGGGATGACAATCTGTGAGCGGCGCTCCCCACCTCAGTCACCCAAAACTGTCATCCCTGAATTTGCCGCAGGCAAATATAGGGACCCGGGGCCTTAAGCCGCGATCAGACATCGGCTGCAGACGGGTGCAGCGCCAGGGCAATTGCTTCGGCATGCCCTGCCGCCGTATGATGCCAATCATATTGAAGAGGTATTGCGGCGAGTTGTTTCATGTTGCGCGTATTTGCGCCTGTTCCAATCATACTTTTCCTTCTTGCCGGCGGACTAGCCGGATGTGCGCAGACGTCGCGCGTCGATGGCGGGACCACGACGCAGGCGCTTTCCGAGAAGAAGATGGCAGTGGCGCTCGTGCGCATCGGGGAAGCCGGCACGCTGTGCAAGCACGTCGCCATCGTCATCGGGGTGCCGGAGGGCGACGGATTTCGGGCGACGAAAATGCTCACGGTCGCCAACGTCCGTTCGGTGACGGAGGCGCCGGTGGCCGAAGC
>RXJK01000065.1:420-9338 GCA_003963125.1 Hyphomicrobiales bacterium | reverse complement strand
GGGCGAGCATCACCTTCTCGCCTACCGCTGCGAGAACCAGAAGCACAAGGCGGTGGGGGCGGGAGACACGTCCGACAAGCCGGGCGTGTTCCGGTCGAGCTTCGCGCGCTTCACGCTGGAGCCGGGCGAGATCGTCAACATCGGCTACCTGCATTTCAACGCGCACAGGGTGAACCTGTCGGCCTTCGGTCGCCCGTTGCGGACCGACATCTACGTGACCGACTGGCCGATCGCGGAGCTCGAGCGCTTCAAGGCCGCGCGGCCGCAGCTCTACGCGCAGATGAAGACACGCCACATGGTTCTCATCGACGAGGAGGCGCCCGACAGCGCCGCATGCGCCAAGCTGCGGGCGCTGAAGGCCGAGGGCAAGGTGCAGAGCCTGCCGGGCGAATGCGCACCGCCGGCCGCCGCCCCGGCGCAAAACCGTCGAAGGGGCTGTCCCGGGTGCAGCGGGACGCCTAGGGGGCCCTGACGCCCCGCGGCCCGGAGCAAGGTTGCCAATAAAGGCGGCAGCTTGTAAGCCGGGGCATCATCGTTCCTTCCGCCGCGAGCCTTGCCATGCCCCCGCGTAAACCCGAAGACTGCCGCGACATGTCCGAGGTGCGGGCCGAGATCGACCGCCTCGATTCCGCGCTGGTCGACCTCATCGCGGAGCGCTTCGGCTATGTGGAGCGGGCCTGGCAGATCAAGCTCGCCGCCCAGCAGCAAGCCAACGTTCCCTGGCGCAACCAGCAGGTGATCGACAAGGTGCGGGCGAAGGCCACCGAGCGCGGCGTGCCGCCCGACCTGTGCGAAGCGCTGTGGCGGCAGATGATCGGCTGGTTCATCCAGTACGAGGAAGAGAAGCTGCGCGACAAGCTCGAGCAGCGGGGCTAGCGCCTATGCCGCTGCCGCCGGTCGACCTCTGGAGCGTGTTCCTCGCGGCCCTCCTCAACCCCCTCGTCGTCGTAGTGGCCGTGCTGATGGGGCGGCAGGCCGACCAGTGGCAGAAAGTCCCCGTGGCGGGATTTGCCGCGGCCGTGATCGGATCGGCGGCGCTCTACGTTCTGGTGCGTGTGGGCCTGCTCGGTGGCGGCGCCGCGGGACGGGCCGCGGCTGGCGTCTTCATCGCCGAATTCCTCATCGGCACAATCTGGGCGGCCCTCGCCTACGCCTTCGCGCATCGGGCGCGCTGGTAGCCGCGAGGTCAATCGTGGACGTGGACAAAAAGGCGTCGACACCGAAATTCCTGCCGCAGCACCGCGGCCTGAGCAGCGTCTCGCTGCTGCGCCTGTGGCCGTGGGGCAGCGCCGCGCTGATCCTGGCGCTCATTATCTGGGTGGTGGCGCCGATCCTGTTCTTCGTGCTCGCGCTGACCGCGGGCGTGGGGCTCGTCTGCCTGATCCCGATCAAGATCGCCCGGCTGATCGAGGCGCGACGCGGTAGCCCTGCCCCCGACGAGAGCTGATCGCCTGCCTACGACGCGGCAGCTCCACAGGGAGCGCCCGATGGCGTGCGCGCGGGCGTCAGCACTTTTTCCAACTGCACGATGCCGCGCACATCCGGGTCGGCGCGCAGGGTGAAGCCGCAGCGGCGGGCCAAGTGCAGCATCACGGCGTTGCCGGCCAGCGTTTCGCCGCGCAGGACTTCGACACCGGCGCGCGCTGCGTGGCAGGCCAGCCGCGCAAGCATGGTGCGGGCGAGCCCCAGGCCCTGCCAATCTTCCGCGATGGTGACGGCGAACTCGGCGCTGCGGCCATCGGCGCTGCGCACATAGCGCGCCTCGCCGATGAGGACCTCGCGATCCTCCTCGAACACCTCGGCGACGAGCGCGACGTGGTCGGCGTGGTCGACCTCCGTCAGCCGCTCGAGCAGCGGCGTCGCGACTTCGCGCACCGGCGACATGAAGCGGTCGCGCCGTGCCGAACTCGAAAGCCCGGCGAAGAACGCGCTCGCAAGCGGCCGGTCCTGCGGGAGGAGCGGCCGCACCAGCACGCGGGCCGTGTGACCCTCACGCGCCAGATGCATCACGTCGATGAGTTCGGCGGGGTAGCGCTCGATATCTCCCATCATGGCGGGCTCCTCAGGCGGCGAGGTCCGCGACCACCGGTGCGCGCGTGAAGAGCGCCGGCTGCAAGGCGAACACGATGGCGAGGCCCGGCTTGTCGAGAACGAAGCTCTCGCCCGGCTGCAGGATGATATCGCGCGGGTCGTGGTGCTGGGTGATCCAGAGCTGCCCCTTGAGGCAGACGATGCGCGTGCCTTGTTCGTCCACGAGGGGCAACGTCTCGCGGGCGTCGAGTTGCATGGGGGCCAGAACGCCAACGCCGGACTGCGGTGCAAAGGGCTTCATGGGACCTCCTGATAGATGCGTAATTCGCATCCATGCTTGCTGCGCTGCGCCGGATGACGAGCGCGGATCATTCCCGTATACTGGCGCTGTTGCAGTGCGACAAACGATCGTTTCTCACGTTATGCATGCTGGAGACGCATGCACGTGCGCCGGAGGGGGACCATGAAGCGCTTCACGCTGCCGCCGCTCGACCTGATCCAGGGCTTCGAGGCCGCCGCACGGACGCTGAGCTTCACCAAGGCGGCGGAGGAGCTGAACCTCACGCAGTCCGCCATCAGCCGGCAGATCCGGGCGCTGGAGGACAGCCTGGGCCTGCCGCTGTTCGAACGGCATACGCGCGCCCTGTCGCTCACCAGCGAGGGGCGACGGCTGCAGCGGACCGCGGAAGAGATCCTGAACCTGCTGCAGGAGACGACGGACCGCATCCGTGCGGACCGGCGCATCAAGCATCTCACGGTGACCACGACGGCGGGCTTCGCCACCTTGTGGCTGATCCCGCGCCTCAAGCGCTTCACGGCGCTGCATCCGGACGTCGATGTGCGGATCTCGGCCAACTACAACATGGTGTCGCTGGAACGGGGCGATGCCGACGTCGCCGTGCGCTATTCCAAGGCCGGCACCTTTCCCCCCGAAGCCGAGCGCCTTTTCGGCGAGGAGGTGACGCCGGTGTGCAGCCCCTCCCTCGTCGATCCGCAGCGCACCGAGCGTCCCGTGCGAAGCCTGCGCGATCTCGAAGCGCACACGCTGCTGCACATGGACAGCGGCCAAGGCATTCTCGACTGGGACACGTGGCTCGTGGCCGAAGGTCTCGGCGACCTGAAGCCGGCGGCGGCGCTGCGCTTCGACAACTACGACCAGATCATCCAGGCGGCACTCGGCGGACACGGCATCGCGCTCGGCATCCAGCGCCTCGTGCAGCATCTCCTCGACGAGGGCAGCCTGGTGGTGCCGTTCAACCGCAGCATGGTGAGCCAACGCGCCTACTACGTGCTGCGCTCGCCGCTCGTGCGCAACGTCGCGCACGTCGATGCCTTCGTCACGTGGCTGCGGACCGAAGCGGAGGCGAGCATCGCATTCGGGCAAGAGCCGCCCGCCGGAGTGCAGATGGGCGGCAAGGACGAAGGGGCGCGCGTGGCTTCCGCGCGCAAAAGACGATCGTAGCGGGAGTAGCCCGGTTGGTCACACGAGTTTGAGCAGCGTGATGCAAAATCCCCGTTAGAGTCCGGCAGTTTTTCTGCGGCTAGCCTGCACAAGCGATACACGGAGACAGCCCATGAACAGGCGAACACTGACCGGCATCGCGCTGGGCGCGTTGATTTTTCCCATCGTCTTTACGAACTCCCCGCCGGCGCACGCGCGCGATGCGCTGCAACCGGGGCAACCGGCGCCCGACTTCACCGCGACGGACTCCAGCGGCAAGACGGTCGCCTTGTCCGCGTTGAAGGGCAAGACCGTTGTGCTCGAATGGACCAACGACGGCTGCCCCTACGTCGGCAAGCACTACAACAGCGGCACGATGCAGAAGCTGCAGGCCGATGCCACGGACAAAGGTGTCGTGTGGCTGACGGTGATCTCGTCGGCGCCGGGCACGCAGGGCTACGTCAGCGGGCTCGAAGCCGACAAGCTCACGGCCGACCGCAAGGCCAAGCCGACGGCGGTGCTGCTCGATCCCAAGGGTAGCCTCGGCCGGCTCTACGGCGCGGCGACGACGCCGCACATGTACGTCATCGATGGGGCGGGCACGCTGCGCTACGAGGGCGGCATCGACGACAAGCCGTCGGCGAGCCCCGCGAGCCTGCAGGGCGCGCGGCCGTTCGCGCGGGAGGCCATAGACGCGGTGCAGGCGGGCAAGCCCGTTGCGGTGGCGTCGAGCCGGCCTTACGGCTGCTCGATCAAGTACGCGGACTGAGCGCGTTTTTTCGAAGCGCATCTTTGTCGCCCTCGGGCTTGTCCCGAGGGCCCAGCCCGGCGCGGGTCGCGCATTTGTCCGGTTGCGGAAGAATTCAACGCGGCAAGGTCCCGGACAGCCGTGCTCGCGCACGGCTTCCGGGAACGCAAAGGAGGAAGCAAAGGAACAGGTGCGTTCGGCTCAGCTGCCGACGACGAGGGGCGCGGTGAGGCGGCGCAGGCAGGCGAGGACGCTCAGTGCCGTGATCTTGCCCGTGCGCGGGTTCTCGAGCGAGGGGATGTTCTCGATCGTCATGGTGAGATCGGAGGAATCCGACACCAGCTTGATGGTGTGCGTGTTGCGCGTGACGGCGGGGTCCGCCCAGATCTCGATGCGGGTCGCATCCGGGCCGATGCCGGCGAGCGACAGGGCCACGGCGACATTGACGTTCGCGGGGAAGCCGACGATGGCCTCGCGCGCGCTGCCTTCGAAGATGCGCAGCGGCTCCTTCAGGTCGTCGACGGAGATGCCCTTCTCGACGAGCAGCGGCGCGCCTTTCAGGCCACCCGGGGGCTTGCGCGTGATGATGCGCACGCTCTCGATCTTACCCTCGGCCGCAGCACGGACGGCATCGAGGCCCAGCAGCGCGCCCGTCGGCACGATGATCCGACCGCCAGTGCGCTTGGCCAGATCCACGAGATGCATGTGGTTGAGCAGCGCGCCGACCGAAAGCGGCATGAAGATGCGGCCCTTGGCGAGTGCCGGCTCGGCGATGTCGGCGAAGAGGGATGACGGCAGGCCCTCGACCACCACGTCGGCGGCCTCAGCGAGCCCGGCGAGGCTCGTCAGCGCGGGCGCCTTGCGGAAGCCAGCGAGCGTGCGCTTGGCCTTCTCTGTGTCGCGGGCCGAGACGGCGATCACCTCGAAGCCCGGCAGCAGCCCCTCATCGACGCGCTTGGCCACGGCGAGGCCGATGGCTCCCAGACCGCCGATGCCGAGGCGCAGGGGCGCCGTTGCCTGACCGCTCATGTCGAACTCCGCTCGTTTTCAAGTTGTCGATTGATAGCCCAGGCGAACGGCTTGCGCCATGGCGCGCCGACGCACCTGCCGTCACAGTTCCAGATCGCTCGGCAATCGCTCAGGGCGCGAGGGCAAAGGCCGGCGCAGGCCCGTCGGACGGATCGCGCTCGTTGCCCGGATGCAGCTCGCGCACGCCGTCGCGGCCGTAGATGTCGGGGCGGAACTGGATGCGTCCGTCCGGCTCGGCCCAGGCGGTGATGTACGTGAAATAGACCGGCACCGGGCGCGTCAGCGTGAGGTCGAGCGGTTGACCGCGGTCGAGCACATCCTGAACACGACCGGGCTCGCTCCAACCAACCTCGTTGCGGGCGACCCATTCGCCGAGCTTGTAGACGTCCTGCACGCGCACGCAGCCCGCCGAGAACGAACGGCCGCGGCTGTTGAAGAGCTGCTTCATCGGCGTATCGTGCATGTAGACGCCGTGCTCGTTGGGCATGTCGAGGCGCAGGAGGCCCAGCGCGTTCTGCGGGCCCGGGTCCTGGCGGAACTTGATCTTGTGGGCGTCGGCGCTGCGCCAGTCGATGCGGGTCGCATCGATCTCGGGGCCGTTGAACGAGCCCGTCAGCACGCGGATCTGTTCCTTCTGGAGATAGTCGGGCTCGCGCTGCAGCTTCGGGATGAGATCGAGGCTCGCTACGCTCTCCGCTACGCGCCAGTAGGGGAAGAAGTTCAGCGCGCGCACCTGGGCTTTCACCGTCGGCGTCTGCCGCTCGGGCTTGCCCACGATCACGCGATGGCGCTGCTGCACCTCGAAGCGTTCGACCGCCTCGAGCTGGAACGACGCAGCATTGACGACGATGTAGCGATCCTCGAGCCGCTGGCCGACGAGGTCGCGCAGCCGCTGCAGGTTGATGCGCATCTGCTGCAGCCGCGCCTGCGCCGAGATGTTCATCGTCTGCAAGGTGTACTTGTCGAGGCGGCCCGTGGGACGCAGGCCATTGGCCTCCTGGTAGCGGCGCACGGCGCCTTCGAGGTCGTCGCCGCTGAAATCACCGAGTGAGGCGGTGCGCTTCTGGAACTCGCCCGAGACGGCGAGGCGACGGCGCACAAGCGGCAAACGCTCGTCGTCGTCCTCGATGCGGATGCTGCGCGCGGCCGGAATGGTTGGCCAGCCGCCGGCGTTGACGATCTCCTGGTAGCGCTCGATGGCCTTCTCCAGCGCCTCGACCATGACATCGGAGCGCAAGGGCACGTTGCTCGTGCGCAGGTCGTGCATGGGCTCAGGCTGCCGGCGGTCGTCGCGCGAGGCCTTCTCAGGTGCATTCTGGAAGAATGGCCACCCCAGGCTACCGTCCTGTGCGCTGGCAGCACCCGGCACGCCCGCCGATGCGAGTGCCAGCATGCTCAGCCGGACGAAAGACCGCCTCGTCCACGTCTTTTGCCGCATCACGGACCGCTCTTCCCCTTTTCGAGCCCCACCTGCGCCCGTCCCGCCTTCAAGGGATCCCGCCCTGCGCTGTAACGGACATTCTCGCATTGCCGATCGCGAGGCGCAAATGCTGCGCTGCGATGATTCCTCTACCAGTCAAACACAGACGGGGACTGTGGCCAAACAAAGCCTTGTCACATGGCCGTGACGCAGGTTCGCCGTCCTCTGAGTCGCGAGCCGGGAGAGGCCCGCAAGGCTTAGTCTCAATCCGGAAAATGAGCGGAATTTAAGGAAATTGGCCAGGCTTAAGCCGTTGTCCAGCCACACTGACGTCACGGCTCCAACCTACCGCTCCCGCCTCACGACCCGAAACCGGGCATTGCGGAGGATTTCCCATGCGTTGGCCGTTGGCAGTTGCTGCACTCCCCCTTCTTTCGGCTGCCGCCGGAGCGGCTGAAATCAAGGGAGCCTCGAAGATCGAGCAGGTGACGGTGTTTCCCTCCGGCGCGGAAGTCACCCGTATCGCCAAGGTCAAGATCGAGCGGGGCGAACACGTCGTGCTGTTCAGTGATCTCCCGGCACGGGCGCTGGCCAGTTCCATCCGGGTCGAGGGCAAGGCGACGGGCCGGCTCGACATCGCCTCCGTGGACACGCGGCGCGCGTTCGTGCCCTTTGCCGACGCAAGGGCAGCCACGGAGGATCGCAAGAGCCTCGAGGACGCCATCGAGCGGGCCAAGGACCAGCGCGCCCAGTTGCAGGGCCAGGTCGAGGCCGCGGAGGCGCAGAAGGCCTTCATCGACAATCTCGCCAAGTCGCCCCTGCCGCAGGGCCTGCCCGGCGCCACGCCCCCCCTCCCCGACTTCGACAAGCTGTTCGGCTTCATCGGCCAGCGGCGCCTCGAGGCGCAAAAGGCCGTCCTCGACACGCAACTCAAGGTGCGCGAGGTCGACCGCCAGATCCAGGATCTCGAAGGCAAGCTCGCCGCCCTCGCGCCCCGCCAGGAGGAGCGCACGGAGGTGAAGGTGTTCGTCAACGCGGGCGTGCCCGTCGATGCGGATCTCGTGATCCGCTACCAGGTGCCGGCGGCCTCCTGGACGCCCTACTACGACGCGCGGCTTGCGACCGGCAGCAAGGCGCAGGCGCCGAAGCTCGCCTTCGAACGGCGCGCCAGCATCCAGCAGCGCAGCGGCGAAGCGTGGGACAACGTGGTGATCGCCCTGTCGACGACCCGACCGGGGAGCAGCACGGCGGCGCCGGACCTCGGCACGCAGACGATCGATTTCGAATCCGATGCCGCAATCGCCCCTCCCGCGCCGCCCATCCCGCGCCCCGTTGCCGCCGCGCCGCTGGCCGCGCAGCGTTCTGCCAAGGTCGGCATCGCGGGCGACGAGGAGAGCGAACGCACGCGTGCGCAGGAACCCGTCATCGCCAGCGAGGTGCGCGCCACCATCGATGCCCAGGGCTTCCAGGCGATCTACGGCATCAACGGCCGCGTCAGCGTGCCGGCGACCGGCGAGGCCAAGCGCGTGCAGATCGACGAGACGCAGCTCGATCCCGCGCTCGTGGTGCGCACCGTACCGAAGCGTGACGACAAGGCGTTCCTCTACGCCAAGGCGACGCTGGCCAAGGGCAGCCCCGTGCTTCCCGGCAGCGTCTCGCTGTTCCGCGACGGCACCTTCGTCGGCACGGGACGCCTGCCGCTGCTGCCGCCGGGGGAAGAGCACGAACTCGGCTTCGGCGCCGACGACAGCGTGCGGGTGAAATACGCCCTCGTCGAAGAAAAGCGCGGCGAGACGGGCCTCATTTCCTCGTCGAAAACGGACGTGCGGAGCTGGCGCATCAGCGTGAAGAACCTGCACGAGCGGCAGATCCCGGTGTCGGTGATCGACCAGATCCCGGTGTCGCAGAACCAGGACATCAAGGTAGAGCTGACGGGCAAGACGCCGCCCACGCGCCGCGAGGTCGACGACAAGCGCGGCCTGATGGCCTGGGATCTCAAGATCGAGCCCGACGAGGAGAAGGTGATCGAGTTCGGCTACCGCGCGAGCTGGCCCGGCGCCAAGAAGGTGCAGTACCGGAACTGAGCCCACGACCGCCTCGGGAACAACAGTGAGTGTTGCCCGCGCCCGCTTGCCGCCCCTGGGTCCCGGATATGCGCTGACGCGCATTCCGGGATGACAGTTGAGGGCGCGGCTCGCTCTTCCTGTCATCCCGGCCGGAGCGAAGCGGAGCGCCGGGACCCAGGGGCC
>RXJK01000065.1:0-370 GCA_003963125.1 Hyphomicrobiales bacterium | reverse complement strand
CTTGCGATCGTCCGGTTCCGGAGGATTGGGCGTGAAGCGGATGGCGGCAACGGGGGCTGCAACAGGGCGCGCCTGCGCCCAAAAACAAAGACGCCGGGCGGCGGGCCCGGCGTCTCGAAGGCAGTGACTGCCGAATTCCTTGTTGTCAGGCTGCGCGCGTCATCTCGGGGCCCCGGTTGGAGACCGCCGGCGATGCCTCGGCCACGAGCCGCTCCAACGCACGCTGCGCGTCGGCCTCGTTGGTGTAGGCACCGACCACGTCACGGAAGGACGAGCCCTTCGTAACCTTGGTGATGATCAATTGACCTGAAGGATAGCGCACGAGCTCGTAGTTCGAGAGTTCCATGACCGCCCTCTGCAGAGATCCGAA
>RXJK01000144.1:2461-12623 GCA_003963125.1 Hyphomicrobiales bacterium | reverse complement strand
CGTTGCGCTGGCGCTGCAGCAGTTCTTGGTATTGCACCTCGCGCACGAGAAGGAGCGCTTCGCACGCATCCCGCTGACGACCAGCGATTTCTTCCTTCTGTCGCTCCTCGATATCGGCCTTGCGAAGAGAGAACTCAGCGATCAGTTCGCTCCTGACATCATCGCGCGCGTCGAACCGCTCGCGTGCGTCCTGCCAGCGACCGGCGCCAGCGAGATCGAAGGCATCCTTGATGGCCTGGTCTTTCGCGAAATTTGCAGTGAAGCCTGCCTGATGGGCGTCTTTGTAGAATTGGCGCCACTCAGACTTGTAGGCCTTGCGAACTTCGTCATATGCCGCGTGGCGGGTAGCCTTGAACAGCTTTGCACCCTCCTTGAAGTACGCCTCCCGCTCGGCACGCTGGTGGGCCTTGAGATGCATGCGCTCTTGCTCGAGCTGGGTCGTCCGCACTGCCTCATCGGCCCGGAACTCCTGCTCAAGCGGGCGCGATATCATGATGACATTGTGCGGTAAGTGATCATTGGCAGGTGCGCGTACGAGTTGCGTCGTATCCCGACGAGAGGGCTCGAACCCATCGCGTGCCACATTCCCCTTCAGTTCGGGCTCGCGGCCTTCGCGCCTTGCCGCACGCAATTCGCGTTCTTCGCACCGGACATTGTCGCGCTCCTTTTCATAAGCGAGCGCCCAGACCTGCGAACGCTTCTGCTCGCGATAGTCGTCGAGCGTTCGACCGTTCTCGGGATCGATGCGATTGAGAATGATATGGATGTGGCGGTGCTCGGTGTCGTTGTGGCCGACATATACGGCCTGGTGCTTGTCCCAGCCCATGTGCTTGAGGAAGTCGTCAGCGCTATCGACCATGTGCTGGACATCCGGACGATCATCCCTGTGCCACGAGAGCGAGATGGTCTTGACGGGATCTTCGCAGACACGGCCGCCACGCTTCACGCCAGCCTGCATCTTGAGGTGGGCTTGATCCCCGGCTGTGTGCCACATCTCTTCGAGCGCGCGCTCGGGATCGGTATTGAGGCAATTGCGTGTGTCCGTGAACCAGACCCGTTCATCGCTCTGGCCCCCCATGCCGATGCGTTCGCCGCCAGCGGCACGCGCTGCACGTTCAGCATCGAGCTTGTCATGCAAATAGTATTTACCGGCGCCGAGAAACGAGCCGCCGCTTGCCTGGATGCGCACGATCATCGGATCACCTTGCGCCACAAGGCCTGCAATTCAGTGATGAGCTCCGCTAGTCCGACCGGCGGCGGTAGCTGATGGCGATGGCAGAGATGCGCGATCTGATTGAGGTTGACGCCTTGCTTTCTGAGTTCGCCGAGTAGCGCACGTGTCGACGTGCCAAACAATTCTTCAGGCGCGGGTGGTGCTTTCTTCTTGCGCGCGACGCCGCGCATGGCGCGAGAGCGCGCGTATTCGCCGGGACTCATGCTGGAGCGGTTCGCCTTGTCGAGCAGCAGAAAATACTCCTCCGCGGTCACCCGGAAGCTGATCCAGTGATCCTTGACGCTTGACTGCCTCGGTCGCCCGAGCGATGGCTTGGTCGTTGCGCCATCATCGATGATTTTGGGTTTGGCCATTGCACTCCTCCAGCAGAGCGCAGCGTCCGGGGGCTTGGGGCGCGGGGCCAAAATGGCCCGTAGCCCCAACAAGAGGCGGGACGGTTCAGTCCCGAGTTTTCGTGCAACGAAAACCCATCTTGCTACCCCTATTCGCACTGCTGGAATTATAAATGCTTCCGGTGAAACTAATTCGCGAGAAATCACGCCGATATCACAAGATTGCAAAAGAGGATCGCTGCGCTGGTCATCTTAATGAAGATGAAGATTGTCGATCGCGAGAAACATAGAACCGCCTACGGCATAGGGACGCGCTGCGCGCGGGGACGATGATCGCTCGCGATGAACCCTCCTGCGAGATGGCTACCAACGGCGCCGAAGATCTGGCCATAGAGAGTGATGGTTTGGCCAAACGGGCGTCCCCAACAGCTACCTGAGCCGGAAGCGCGACATTGCCGGGCGATGCGACATGCGCGCTGACGTCAACCGTCTGATATCGAGCCGGTGTCGACGGGAGCGGCAGTTCAGAAATTGAGATGCTGGCTCGGATTTTCGCCGAGTTTGGCGTGACGACAGATGGAGTCCGATTGGATGCCAGGGAGGTATCGACGCGATGTCAGCTGAAAGTCCGGTGCGATTTCAACGCACGCTGCCCGATATCGAACTTGTTTCGCGATGATGGCGAGTGTCTGGGGTGCATTCAGGGCTTAGTCATAGCGGTAGTCTGGCTGACACTCGTCTTCATCGGTCCATGGCTTCGAGCACACGACGTAGTCGAAGCGATTGACGAAGCGATAGCCCGGCGAGACGTACAAGCTCCCGTCGCAATCAAGAATGGTCCAGACGAAATGTGCGTCGAGATCCTTGGGGAGCTGCTCGCGGCGCCAATAGACCGCCCCATCGGGTCCATCGATGGGCTGGAACCGGCGTTCGAAGGTGGACCAACTTCCGATACGCTTGCGCTGACGAAATGCACGTTGCCTATTGGTGGCGCGACTCATGCGACACCGCCCTCCGCGACGACCATGTCGCGTGAACGATGCAGCAGGAGAATGGTGCGATAGAGCGCATCGCATTCGGGGATGATACGCTCCAGATCGATGATGCTGCCCATCGCAAGATTTTGGTTGTCCTCGGTCATGGCGCGGGAGGCGGCAGTGGTCATGGCCAGCCCGAGTTTCAGCCGGGCGTGCAGCGCGACCAGATTGGCGGAGATGATGGCGGCATTGATTTCAGAAGGTGTGTCGCTCACGGCTGCACCTGCGACTTTCGATCATCGATTTTGTAGCCGCGCGACATCCACGGCGCGGGCTTAAGTTGCGAGAGCCAATCAGCGACGCTGGGAACGCGGCCGCCGCAATCCTCCTTGATGTGCTGCTCGGCGATGTACCGAACGGGCACCTTTCGGCCATCACTGTTGGTGATGGTGTGACCGAACAATCGCTCGGCCTCGAAGATGCCTTGGGAGTGATGCCGCAAGGCGCGATGCCGGAAATCGGCAAAGCATTCCTTGGTAGCGTCGAGCCAATCATGGATGTGAAGGTAGTCTTCGACCTTGCCGCCCCAGAGGCGGACAGAACTGTCAGCATGGAATGTTGGATGCGTCATGCTACACCACCAATCTGCGTGTATGGGTGGTATAGACGTTCTCGCCGTGCTCGAATTCGGCGGACTTCTTGGCTATGTCGAACTCGATGGTGCCCTGCGAGCCTTCGTTGAGTTCCCAGCCGGGAAAATGGTCTTCGAGCAGATGGTAGCACCAATTCTCGATGGCTTCCTGGATGGGCACCTTGCGTTTCACGGTGCGGGTGACGACGTAGCCGGGCTTGTCGCTGTCGTAGTTCCAATCCTGAAGCGTGATGGAGACCAGTTTTTTCGGCAGCTCGATCTTCTGATTGTCGGCGCCCCGGGCCTCCACGCTTTCGATGCAGCCGCTGTCACCGCAGCCATCGTAGCCGATGAGCACGGTCGCGATTCCGAGCTTAGCGAGCCGCTCGTTGATCTCGGCCTTGGAGATTTCAGCCGGCTCGACGGCGGTTGGATTCTTCTTCTTGGTCATGCGTAGTTCCTTTCGGTCAGGTTGTGGGAGGGTCGCGACTGGCGCGTGCGGAATTCCGCAGACGACAGCCACCAGAAGGCGGATGGGCCTTGATGGTCGGGGGTCCAGACCGCCCAGAAGTAGCGGTGCTTGGTGAAATGGGATGGCGCCTGCCCATAGCGGTGCACCGGCCAGCAGACGATGTCGTCGACGGCGTAGAGGCGCGCGGGCGGATGTTCTCGCCACCAGCGGGTTCGCGTGCGATGGGCGAGCGAGGCGAGATTGAGGAGCATTGCGACGGTGCCGCGCGTCTCTCGGGCGAAGGCCAGCGACTTCGTGAGGAAGGCATCGGCGAGACCGTCGCCATAAGGCGGATTGGTGACGATGTTCCTCGCGCGCGGCCGGGTCTCTTTCAGGAAGTCGATGCCGGGCTGACCGTAGCCATAGGCGATGAGGTCTGTCGCAACGACCGCATGACCTGCCACTCGCAGCTCCTGCGCGATGGCGCCTTCACCACATGCTGGTTCCCAGATCGAGCCCTCGAAGGTCTCTACGGAAAGAAGCGCACGGGTCGCCTCCGGCGGTGTCGGGTAGAACTCGTTCGGCAGACGCCGTGGAACGCCGCGAGTGAGTGAACCGAAGGCATGGGAGCTGCGCGGGCGCGATCCGAGGATGATTCCGGAGGTCATCATGATTGCACCTCTTCGACGTGTGCTGTGAAGCCGTCACAGTGCACGCGGGTGCTGCCTGGGAGAACATCGCATCCGTCATCGAGACGCTTCGCGACGTTTCGCTCCGCGTTTTCGGCCGACTTGGCTTTGACGATGATGGAGAAGCCTTGTTCGACGCAGTAGGCGACTGCGAACGTCTTCAGGGCGGAGGTGCCTTTTCGGTTGATGCGTCTCATGAGTGCACCTCCCGCTCGGCTTTACGCGCGTCCGCGATGGCACGGTCGATAGTGTGCGCGAGGCCGTAGCTTGTATGCGGCGGGCAGACGATACGGCTGCGAGGTTGCAGCATTGCGTACCGGGCCAATAAAAGGGCCGCGATCAGCGCCGCAAAGCGGCGCTTCTCGAGGGTGATGACAGACGAGGTCTCGGTCATGCGACGCCTCCATTGCCGTAGGCGTCGAAATCGAAACCGCGATGGGAGCGCGGATCACCGTCGCAGATGACGGTGAGGATTTGGGAGGCATCTTCGTCGGTGTCGTCGACGAGGAGGTAGCGTTCGTCGCGCAGGGCGCTCAGCGAATACGGCTGTCTCATTATACACCTCCTTCGCTGCGAGAGGTCGCATCGCCGGTTTCAGCGTCGGCAATTCGGAGTGCTAGCTCAGCGCCGTTGAGAGGCAGATAATCGAGCTTCAGATTGAAGCCTTTGCCGTCCTTGTGCGTCCAGGCGGCTCCAATGTCCTGCCAATGGCTCTTATCGCCGCGCTTGCTGATGGCGTAGGCGCGATGGGTTGGTTTGTTGGATGCTGTCGTCATGGTGATGACCCTTCTTCTTTTGTGTTGAGCGAGGGCCGGAATTGGCGACCTCGTTGCCGTTTGTCCTTCACGGCGTCCGCAGCGCGGTCACACGAAAAAATTGCGGAGGGTCCCAACGAGTTTGTGCTTGAGGGCGGCGAAGCATTCGCCGCTCGGCGCGGGGCCCCGTGGTTGGCTCACGGGGTGCGCAAGCGCAAAGTCTTGGGGGGTGCTGCCATTTTATCGTTGAAGCGCGGCCGCTTTACACCGCGTGAGCGGCGGCCTGGCGCGTCCGCCCTGGCTGCGGCGCTGTGAGACAAAAAAGGCAACATGCGAGGTCGGCAAAACGGAACCGAGCCAACCGGTAAGAAGGAGAGAGGGAAGCACATCGATGGCAGGCACACCCGAGCCATCGCTGCATGTTCGCCATTGCTGTGCGAGGCGGGCGCCATTGGGGTTGGCCGCACAGCACGAAAGGGTTCGAAGTCAAGATGAAGCCACTGATGCAGCTGCACTGGCACCGGCGTTGTGATTGCGGCGTTGGAGCAATGACATGACCGATCCGTTCGAGGGAGCGCTTGAAGACGCATTGCGGCGCGGCATTGCCGGTAAGCGCGGCGGCGTCGTGGATGCCACATGGCTCGAACCGGAGAAGCTGAGCGGCCCGAAATGGGCTTATCGCAATGGGGACGGCAAGGTTGGCGGCCTCATACTCGGCTACCGGAACGGCCGTGGCATTGGGTGTAGCGACGACCGCCATGTGCTGACGGTCGCCGGCTCGCGCGGCGGCAAGGGTGTGTCGCTGCTGGTGCCGAACCTGCTGATGTACGACGGCTCAGTGCTGGCCATCGATCCGAAGGGTGAACTGGCACGCATCTCGGCCAGAGCGCGGCGCGCAAAGGGACAAACGGTCGTTGTATTGGATCCGTTCGAGGAAAGCGGCATTGCGTCGGGGCGCTTCAACCCGCTTGCCGAGCTCAATCCGGAAAGCCGTCATGTGAAGGATGATGCCGGCCAGATCGCCGATGCACTGATCGTCGCAAACGAGCGCGATCCGCATTGGACGGACAGCGCACGCATTCTGATCAAGGCGCTGATCCTCTTCACCCTCACGCTTGAGCCGGAGGACCGTCATCTCATCACGGTCTGGCAGTTGCTGACCGGAACGCACGCCAGCGTTGCAAGCGTAGTTGAGCGCGCGGAATGCAGTCCGCGTGCTGCGCTCTTCAAACTGCTGCAGCACTGCACGGAACCGTTCGACGGCATCATCGCAGGGACGGGACACCATTTCGCGCAGATGCCCGAGAGAGAGATGGGCAGCGTGTTTTCGACCACGCAGACGCAACTCGAATTTCTCGATAGCGCAGCCATGCGGGCCGTTCTGTGCGAAAGCGACGTGAAGCTCTCCGAATTGAAAACGGGAAAGACGACCATCTATCTGTGCCTTCCCGCAACACGTATGGGAACGCATGCGCGCTGGCTGCGCGTTATCATCAACCTGGCTCTGGTCGCCTTCGAGCGCACGAAGGTGCGGACAGAGATCCCTGGGCTCATGGTCCTCGATGAATTCGCGGTCCTTGGACATATGAAGTCGATCGAGACAGCGGCTGGATTGATGGCGGGCTTCGGCGTCAAGCTGTGGATCGTCCTGCAGGACATTCCCCAGCTTAAGCGCACGTACCGGGACAGTTGGGAGACGTTTGTCGGCAATGCCGGCGTGTCGATGTTCTGGTCGAATACAGACAAGACGACGCTCGACTATGTCTCGGAAAAGCTCGGGCAGACGGCAGTGCTGGTAGACCGGCGTTCCGAGACGACCATGCATCAGCGTCTGGGCGGCGCCAGTGGCGAGCGCGAAGAACTGCGGGTGCAGAGACTGGCTGCGCCAAACGAACTTGAGGAGATTCTGGAACGCGCGACGCGCCGCATTCTTGTGAAGGTGGCTGGCCGCGCTCCCGTCATCCTGAAACGCATCGTGTACTACGAGGACAAGCCATTCGCCGGGCTGTTCGATCCCTAGCGCCTGCCGCGCTTCACGACCGTGGCGCAGGCGGCATGCCCCTGCCAAGCGGTTCCAGGTTGATATCAGCAGGGTATTTAGCAGCGCCGCGCAACGTCAGCTAGTTCGTCAAGGCCCCGCAATGAGGAGGCCTTCGATGCCCTCGGTTCCGACGCTTGCCATAGCAAGTGCTGCGCTCATCTTCATCACACTGTCCGCCGCCATGAACGCACTATTCCTATCCTCACTTGGCCGCACGCCCGTCGAGACTGTGATGCTGGGTGTACTCAGCCTCGCAGCCGACACGGCTAAGGCGGTTCTGCCAGTGGTGTTCGCGCGTTCGATCCGGCTGCGCGCGTTCGGCCAGACGATCGGTGCTGCGCTCATGTTGGTCATCGTCATGGCCCTGTCGCTAGCATCCGGGACGGGCTTTGCGGCGATGACCCGGGGTGCTGCCACCTCTGCTCATGAAGCAGAACGGCTTTCCCGGGCTGCGAAAGAGCAGGAACTCCGCGCTATCGACGCAAGGCTCGCGCTGATGCCAGTCGGATTGCCGGTCGCCGTCATCGAAGCGGAGATCGCCCGCGCCTCCGCGGACCGACGCTGGGGACTATCGAAGTCCTGCACAGATTTGGCTAGTGCTGCGCTTCGGCAATTCTGCGCCGGGCATCTGAGCCTGACAGTATCACTCGCCGCAGCATCGGCACGCGAGAGAATCTCGGCGGAACGGGCTGCGCTTATCATCGCGCTGACCTCCAAGGCAACCACACTGATCGACGCAGACCCGCAAGCGACCGCCGTAGCAGCGCTCACGGGCCTCGACGCGTCGAAGATCCGGCGGCTGCTCAGCGTTGCCTTCGCAGCGACGCTAGAGTTGGGCTCGGTGATCCTTGTCTTGTTGCTGACTGGTCCGGCCGTTTTGAAATGGCGTGACCCTGATGCGCCCGCCGAACTGTGGCCAGCACGTCTCCCGCAATCGACTGACGTCACTCGCTGGAGACGGCAGCAGGGCAAGTTCGGCTTTGGTATGCGCCGGGAAGCGAGCAATGACAATGGATGACGAGGAAGAGGAGCGGCAGCGCCAGGCGTTGGAGCGAAGCCGGCTCAATCCACTCGATCGGCTCTATGGCAAGCCGGCAGTTGGGATGCAGGGGCTGCGCCGACGCGGACGCGTGGTGCAGATGCCGCTTCGCATGCAGCTGCGCGTACGCGCCATCCTGGAGCACATCATGCAGAGAGACGCGCACGACAGCTTGCCGGTTCTGTTCGAGGTCTTGCTCGAACTCTATCTCGAAAAGCACGGTGCCGTGGATGAGAGGCAGCTGCCGAGCGATGACGAGCTTATCGCCCGCTATCTGAAAAAAGAGGACGACAAATATGGTCGGTAATTCAGACCTCCCGCGCAGCGATCTGCCGGACAAGGAACTTGCGCTGTGGATGCTGAAGCGCATGCGCGACAGCGTGGGGTTTATGGAAGTCCTGCGCAAGGCGCGGGTTCAAGGCAAGCGCGATGTCCTCGATACACCGGCTTACGTTGCACGCCATAGCAAGCGGATCGCGCGGCTCTATCAATCCAGCACCGAGGAGGACATCGCCGCTGCATCGTCGACGGCAGCTGCCATCGAGGAAATCATGCGCCGCGATCTGATCTCGAGCCCAGAGGAATTCCTGGAGAAGGCAATCGTGGCCTACATCGAGAAGCATGGCGCAAACGGGTTGCTGTCTGAATGGCAGTCGACCTTCGAGGCAGCCGAGGCCGAAATTGAAGGCCGGACGCGCGGTGCATTCGAAGCAGGTCTTGTTGAGAGGCTTGCCGGTGCTGCGCGGGAGGAAATGGCAAGGCAGGCGGATCACCGTTTGAAGGGCCGCGGCCAGGAGGGCCGAGAAGGCTGAGGCAAAAGATCACCTGGCGCGCGAGGTATCTCAGTTGATCGATCGACAACGACAAAGAGACCAGCCCTGCATGAACATCTCGGTCACACTCAAACGTCTCGAACCCGTCGCAGAGGCCATGCTGCGCGTTCCGAGAGGGCCGTTTGGAATGACGCGGATGGTACTCTGCCATGTGAGCCTATACGCGGCAGTGGCCGTTATGTGCTGGAGCATCGGCTACGCTTTACATGTCGGATTTGGTGTCGCGCATTTCTTTCCGGGACGCGATCAAGGCATCCTCGCAGACCTCTTGCTGGTCATTGCTATCGCCGGGTCCATCGGCGCTTTGTTCGGCCTGATCTTCGTTCGTACGTTCAACAATCCAGCGAATTGGCGTGTGCCAGAGGACCCCTGGCCATCGGTTGATGTCGCGGCGACGTGGTGGGTGCGATGGGTATTGCTGGGGCTTTCGATTGTCCTGGCATTTCTAGTCTACCGGTTCTTTTTCGCGAAAGGCGGCGCGTCGTCGAATGCCATCGACGTTCCTGCGCTGCTGATCATCCTGCTGGTAATCGGTATGCTGGCAACGATCGTCGAGGGCGCATCGTGGCTCGTCCGGCGCCTGCGGCCGGTGTTCGCCGCATCGCCCCGATTGTGGGCACTCGCTTGCGGCGTGACATGGATCTGGGACACGGGTTGGGCATGCGCCGCGCTCTTCTTCTTAGCGCTCATCGCCAGCAAGTCTCTTTCGCTGCTCGGCGTCGATGCGTGGCTCACCCCGGCATCGGTCATCGCGGGCGTCTTGTTTGGGAGTATCCTTGCGCTATTCGACGTGGCCGATGTGTGGTTCCGGAGAGAGAGTGAACTCACCCGTGCGCCTTCAACGTCTCAACGCATGGATTTCTGGAATTTCGATCTCGCACCGGAGACATCGTACAGCGGCAAGGCGTTTACCGGCTATCCGTTCTACGTCTGGCGCGAAAGCGCGGACAAGAAGCTCGGTCTGTCGCGCCCGCGCTACTGTGTGGTCGTGGACGATGGGCGCGAACTCAATTTCATGTTCTTCGACCCGTCTGTTGATCGCCAACCAACGTTGGGAGTTTTGTTTGGCGGCGCAGTTGGCGTTGCCGTCATCATCGTGATGGCCGTGATTGGATGGCTCGGCGGCAAGTCATTGTTCCTATGGGGAATACTCTCGACACTGTTTGCGGCAGCGTTGATC
>RXJK01000144.1:0-2411 GCA_003963125.1 Hyphomicrobiales bacterium | reverse complement strand
ATCGCTGGCTTGATCTGGCATCTCGGCTTGATCATGGCGAGATGGAATTTCGGACGTTTCGCGGGCGATGGTCGCTTCACCATCAAGCCGTTCCACCTGCTCTCGGGATTCAACACGGTCCATGCTGGCGAGGTCGGCGCCAAGATCGATGGCGAGGAAGCCAAGACCGGTCACGGCCTGACGGCGGTGTTCGAAGATGGATCCATGATCATTCTGACCGGAAACGCCTGGAACTACCGCTCGATCGTCGAGCACCACGCCGAGTTGACCAACGCATTCTGCGTCCCGCGCGACGCGTTGCTGACGCAGTGGGCGCTGACGCGGAAGGATCAGGAAGTCAAACGACCTCCTCAGCCAACGGCACCTGAGCCCGCCTCGTTCCCTGCTTCGACACCGGCGCCTGATGGCGTGCCGAATGCTCTGTGACGTGCCACGGGGGGGATCGATGAGACAAAGCGGTGACTCACAGCAACTCGCTCAGATTAGCTTCCCATCGAAGGAGGAGCTTGAGCGCGAAATTGCCGACGTGGCGGCGCTGTCACCCCTTGCTGCGATTGGTCCAGAGCTGCGCAACACGGTCATCGTGGCGATGGCCTGTGGCGTCGCAGGCTGGGCATTCGAATGGCTCTTCCGTCCGTGGCTCCCTCCGAGCGAGGCACCGTTCGGATTTCCTCCGCTCGCATCTATCGTGTTCACGGCCGGGATCGGCGCATTGGCCGCGATCATTGTAGGCGTCGCAATTGTCTCCTTCGCGCGCATGTTGAAGAGCGGCCGGGTGACAGTTGAGGTCACCGGGAACGTGCACGCTACCATGCCGGTATGGTGGGTTCGCGGCCTGCTGACCGCGGCGACCATCGCGGCCGTTTTCCTGGTCGGCGGCGTGATTTGGCTGCTAGGTGTCGCGGTGCGCGACGGACTTGCCGCCTCTGCCAATCAGCTCGCGACCAACATCGGACAATACCTCGGGATGACAGTCTTTGTGAGCCTCTTCGGCGGCTTTCTCACGGTCATCGCGAGGATCATTACCAAATACGCGAAGGGTCTGCGGCTTCGCCTGCTGGCCTCCGACCGCCTGTGGTTGGTCAGGTGCGCGTTCGAAGCTGCGCTTTACGGCGGCTCATTCTTCATGGGTCTGATGGGCATCGCAGCGGTCGTGGAACCATTGTTCGCAGCGACGATCTTGGGTTCGACGGTGACGCCGGCCACCTTTGCGTCGACAGCGCTACTTGGAGCGTGGGGTGGGTTCATCATGCTGCGTTCCGAATGGAGAGACCGTGCGACGACGCGGATGCAGGAGCGGATAGATCGTCCCATGGAGTACGTGAACGACTTCAGGACCTGGACCATCGAAACGGAAACCTCGCTCAAGAAGACGACACCTGATGGTTATCCGCTCTTCATGTGGCGAGAGAGCGCGGATGACCGGCTCGGTCTATCGCGGCCGCGCTATTGCTGCGTCGTGCGAGAAGGTGACGAACTTGTGTTTCACTTCTTCGATCCGGTCGGCGCGCGAAAGTCGACCGGCACGCTGGCCGCAGCCTGCCTCGCAGGTGGCGCTGCCGCGCTCTGGACGCTGGCCGAGTATTTTGTACTTGGTCACACCACGACGGCTGCGACGAGGCCCTTTCCCACGCCGCCCGCGCTTATCTTCTTGAATGCGGGGCTGAGGGCCGCAATCATCGGCGGCCTGATTGCCAGCGCCTGGTATGTCGTCTCCACACTTGTGCGCTGGGGCCGCAATCGCTTCGAGAATGATGGGGCTCTCTACAAATGGCCGTGGCGCGATCTCCATAATTTCAGGGCGCTGAGCGCGGCGGATGCCGGCGCGATGGTCAATGGTGAGCCGGCCAAGAGTGGCGAAGGACTTGCTGCAATCCTGACCGATGGAACACAGGTCGTGCTAACCGCCAATGCCTGGACCCATACGACGATCGCTTCCTACCATACGACGATGTCGAAGATGTTCGTAATCGAGCGCGAGGCGATGATGCTTAAATTCGCCGCGCAGCTTAAAGCCGAGCAACGCGCGAGGTCCTCGGGCGGCGCAGGAGACCTCGATGACGATAGTCCGTCGTCACTTTAGAAGCCGCTCGAACGTGGCCTCCAGCAAGAAATTGTTAGCGATGGGCAGGAGTTCTTGATCGGCCTTGATACCGATGGCTGCAAGCATAGCCCACTCACTGCAACGCAAATTCAGTCATCTGCGGGGTGGCGCCTTGTGCAAAGATCAACGCGCCGATTGCGGATGAAATTCCATACATATTGATAATGAACACCCTCGATGCGGTTTACGATGAGCCTGACGGTCCAGCAAACGCGGCCGTTGGGTGGCTCAGAGGAGATGACATCGAGGATCTTCTGTTCGATGTCGCGTCCGTACTTTCGCTGGCGGCCGGGACCACGCGGCTTCA
>RXJK01000326.1 GCA_003963125.1 Hyphomicrobiales bacterium | reverse complement strand
GACCCTCAACACATCACTGCAGTTCCGAACGCGGCATCATTAGCGGATGTGCTTCCTCATGCGCGTGCGGCTATTCGCGCTTGAGCCCCGTTTTCTGGATAATGTCGCCCCAGTTGTCCCACTCCGATTTCAGGAAGGCTGTGAACGCCTCCGCATTCATTGGTCGCGGGATGGCGCCGATGGCGTGCATACGCTTCTTCACGTCCTCCTGGGCAACAACCTTCAGGATCGCTTCGCTGACGCGGGTGACGGTTTGCAGCGGCGTTCCCTTCGGGAACACGGTGCCGAGCCACGCAGATGCGTGGAAGCCCGGATAGCCCAACTCGGCAACAGTCGGAACGTCGGGCAGATCGGGCACGCGCTCGGTGGTGCAGACGGCGAGAAGCCGAGCATTGCCGGCCTCCACCTGCGGCATGGCCACGGCCATCGTGTCCATCATCACGTCGACACGGCCGGCGATGAGGTCGTTCACGGCCGGCGCGCTGCCGCGATAGGGCACGTGCAGGATGTCGATGCCGGCGGCGCGCTTGAGATGCTCCATGCCGAGATGCGACAAGGTGCCGGCGCCGGACGAGGAATGCGTGAGCTTCCCCGGCTGCGATCTGGCGAGCGCCGTCAGTTCGGCGAGGGAGACGGCCGGGACCTTCGGATTGACGACCAGCACGAGCGGCAGGTCGGCAACGAGCGCGATCGGGGCAAAGTCGGTGAGCGTGTGATAATTGACGGTGTTGTAGATGCGCGGGTTGGCTACGTACGAGGCCAGCGCGCCGAGCACCATCTGGGTCCCGTCCGGCTCGGCGCGCGCAAGTTGGGCCAGCACGATGCTGCCGCCCTGACCCGGCTTGTTCTCAACGATGACGGGTTGCTCGAGTACGACTTGGAGCTGCTCGGCCAGGATGCGCGCGACGAGGTCTGTCGCCTGGCCTGGAGGAAAGCCAACCAGGATGCGAAGAGCGTTGCCTTGCGCGGCGACAGGCACGACGCCATAGAGGGCGAGAACGACAGCGGTGAGAAGAATGGTCAGGGCCCGACGCATCATATCACTCCTTCCTGCTGGAGGGATGCAATCGCTTCGGAAGAAAACCCGAACTTCCCAAGCACCTCACGAGTGTGAAATCCCAGGCTCTCGCCCGCGCTTTGAACGGCTCCAGGCGTGCGCGAGAAGCGAGGCACGACATTTTGCATGCGAACGCGACCAAGCTCGCGATCAGGCACCTCGACGATGGCTTCTCGGGCGACGAACTGCCGGTCCTCCATCACGGCTTTGGCATCATTGACGGGGGCGAAGGCAATGCCGTGTGCGTCCAGCCGCAGCTCGAGCTCGGCATAGGTCAGCGCGCCCAACGCGTCTGCTACGATACCGTTGATTTCGTGCCGATGGCGCACGCGGTCCGGGTTCGATCTGAATCGCGGGTCCGTCTTGAGGTCCGGCCGCCCGATGGCCTCGGTCAGCCGCTCGAACACATTCTGGGAGGAGCCCGGGACCGAAACCCACTGGCCGTCGCGTGTTTCGAAGATGCTGCCGGGAGCTGCATAGGCATTCGTGTTGCCGGAACGCTTCGGCGACACGCCGAGCTGGTCCTGCTGGATGACGACGAAATCCATGCAGCGCAGCATCGCCTCGGCCATCGAGCAGTCGATGTCCTGGCCGTGCCGATCCGGGTTGCGGGCGAGTTCGTAAAGTGCGGCGAGCGCGCCGAGGGCTGCAAAGAGGCCGCCAACTGCGTCCGAGACCGGGAAGCCGAGGTGCAGGGGCGGCCCGTCCTCCTCGCCGCACAGGTGGGTAAACCCCGAGAGCGCCTCGAAGGCACGCGCGAAGCCGGGTCGATCGCGATAGGGACCCGTCTGGCCGAACCCCGTGATGCGCACGAGCGTGAGGCGCGGATTGAGGCTGCGCATCCAGCCGCCGGTCAGCCCCCAGCCATCGAGCGTACCCGGCCGGAAGTTTTCGATCACCACGTCCTGCCGCGCGATGATGGGAGCCAGCACTTCTCTGGCGCGCGCGTGCCGCAAATCGAGGGTGATGGTCCGCTTGTTGCGATTGGTCACCTTCGACCAGAGCGAGATGCCGTCCTTGTGCGGCGGCAGCGCCCGCAAAGGATCGCCGATCTTGGGCATTTCGACCTTGATCACGTCCGCGCCGAAATCGGCGAGCAGCGCGGCACACAGCGGCCCTGCGAAAACCGTCGACAGGTCGAGCACCTTCAGGCCCTGAAGCGGGCCTTGTCCCTGCTTGCTTTCCACGTCTCCTCCCGCCCCTGTTGGGGTCTCATGTCTGCAAGAGCTTAGCGTAGGCGGGGATAGTCGGAAAAGTTATATGGTGCTATCACATGATCATGAAAATGGATCACCGTTTGCAGCGGCTGAAATTCGGCGATCTCGCGCTCATCATCGCCATTGCGCAGACCGGCAGTCTGCGAAGCGCGGCCCGCCGTGTGGGACGCAGCCAGCCCGGGCTGAGCAAAGCATTAAAAGAGATCGAGGACGCGTTCGAGACGCCGCTCTACACCCGCAGTCGTACGGGTCTCATTCCCACGGCCGCTGGGCTGCGCGTGATCCCCGAGGCAGAGCTCATGCTGGCCGAGCTCGTCAATATCCGCGCGGCCGCGCACGCCACGCAGATCCCCGCGCTGCGCATCGGTTGCACGCCCTTCATGGCATTGGTGCTCATGCCACGGCTGCTGAAGGCGATGCCGGGTGCCCAGGTCGTGCTGACGGAAGGGGCCGTTCCCGAACTGCTCGATGCACTCGGTCGCGGCCGCCTCGATGCGGTGCTGGCAAACTATCCCGATGCCGATGTGGCGAGCGACGCGTTCGGCTTCACTCCTCTCTTTCGCGAGCCGCTGCTGATCGTGAGCGCACGCGGGCATCGGCTGGGGCGGAGCTGGGCGGCGCTATCGCGGGCGTCCTGGGTGCTTCCGCCCCGCAACAGCGTCATCCGACGCGCCATCGATGCCCGCTTCCTCGCCGAAGGGCTTCGGCCGCCTGTGGCGCAGATCGAATCCGTCAACCTCGGGACCAACATCCGCCTGATCGCCGCGGGGCTGACCGTCGGAGCCATACCGAAGAGCGCGCTCTCTCTCGACAGCAGCAACCGGCAACTGCGCGTGGTCGGCGTGGCCCCCCAGCCCGAGATCCCGCCGCTTTCGCTGGTGTACCGCAAAAGCGCAGAGCGGCATCCTCGCCTCGCGCCGTTGCGGGCCGCGCTAGATACTCTGAAGGCGCTCACCTGATGCGATGATGCAGGGCGCCCTGGCTCTCAGGAACCGTCGCGTTCGTGCAGGGCCTCCCAGTAGACGTCTTTCCACGTGGCCGGCAGCGTCTTGAGCAAGCCCAGCTTCGACATGAAGGTGGCGAAGGTCATGGTGCCGTGCGGCGTGGTCGTGTACGTGACGTCCTTGCGCGCCAGGATCTCCATGACGCGTGCCGGAGGTGTGCCACCCTTCGAAGCGGCCGCGAAGATCTCGGCAGTTTCGGCGGGATTGGCCTTGATGAAGGCCACGGCGTCGTCGATGGCGGCGGCAAGTGCCGCAACAGTCTTCGGATTGCCCGTCTTGAATTTCTCGGTGACGAACAGCGACACGAGCGTATGAGGGCCGCCGGTAAATTCGAATGAGTTGGCGATCTCTCGCGCACCCGGCAACGTCATCGCGGTTTGATTGAATGGGATCGAAGCCACATAGGCGCTGAGGCTGCTGTCACCTGCGCCAAGCGCCTTCATCGTATCGACACTGGTCATAGAGACCATGGCCGCATCGAGATGACGGGCGTTCCCGTGCTCCCGGTCAGCGAGCATGCGAAGGAAGAGCCCCTGGATGGAGCCTGGTGCCGGCACAGCGATCCTTCCTGAAGGTATAAGATCCTGCACGGACTTCACGGTCGGGTTGGTCGTGATGAGATAGAGCGGGGAATCATTTATCGGCGCGAGGCCGCGCACGTTCGCCGTACCACGCGTGTTTGCCCACAACTCCAGGAACGGTGCGAGACCGGCACCACCGACCTCCACCTCGCCCTTCAACAGCGCTTCGTTGGCGGCCGGGCCGCTGGTAAGCGAACGGCGCTGACCGTCACGCCATCGAGGCCAGCCGCTGCGGCCCGCGCTTCAATCATGCGCTTGGCCAGGAGCACGTCCACCACGAGAAATGCCATGGAGTGCTGGTAGGCGATGCGTATTTCCGAGACTTCTGCCTGCGATGGCGCGAGAGACGCGGTGATCAGGCTCATAACCGCGACGGTGGCGACCAAGAGCCGCCGCAACAGGCGATAGAGACGCTTTTCGAGCATGTTTTTGGCTCCCTCGTTCTCGAGTTATGGAGAACTCTCAGCCGCTGGGCAAGGCGCGGAGCTATTCCGGCTTGACGCCGGCGGCTGCGACGACGGGGCGCCAGCGGGCCTGCTCGGCGATGACGTAGTCGCGCGCCAGCGCGGGCGTCGAATCCTGATTGGCCTCGATGCCCACCACCTGCAGCTTTTGCCGTAGCGCCGGATCGGCCATGACGACGGTCGTGGCCTTGGAGATCGCGTCCACGACGGATGCCGGCGTGCCGGCCGGGGCGCAGACGATGTTCCAGAGTTCGGCCACGAAGCCTTTGGAGCCGATGGCTTCGTCGACGGTCGGCACATCAGGGGCGAGGGGAGATCTCGACCGGGCCGCGACGGCGAGGATCTTGATGCGGCCCTCCTTGTGATGCGAGAGCGACGTCCCAAGGGTGTCCGACACCATTCCGATGTGGCCGCCCAGCAGATCGTTCATGGCCGGGGCACTGCCGCGATAGGAGACGTGCACCATATCGGCGCCGCCGCTTTCGAGTTTGAGGCGCTCTGCCGCCAGATGCAGGAACGTTCCGGTACCCGGCGAGCCATACTTGACGTCGCCGGGTTTGGACTTGGCCAATGCGATGAGCGCTGCGAGATCGGCGGGCATCGCGGGATGCACGGCAAAGGCTGCGGGTGCGGCGCCGACGATGGCGATATGCGCGAAGTCCTTCACCGGATCGTATTGGGGCGCTGCCTTCATGAGCGGATAGAGCGCATGCGTCGAGGCCGTGCCGAACAGCAGGGTATATCCATCCGGGCTCGCGCGAGACGCTTCCAACGTGCCAATGGCCCCGGCCGCACCCGCCTTGTTCTCCACAACGACGGCGCCGCCGAGTTTCGTCGCCAAGGCCTCGGCATAGTGCCGTGCAAATACGTCCGTGGGCCCGCCGGCGGGGAACGGCACGATCAACCGGATGGCGCGTGCGGGGTAGGCGTCCTGTGCCGATGCCGGCGCAAGTGCCAATGCGACCAGGAATGCCAGAAGTCCGGGTAGCCTCAGACTGCGCAGAAATGAAATCACGGGAAACCTGCTTTCTCGAGTGAGGTTGGCGGCCGGAAAGTCCGGACGGAGCGCGCTTCATAGTCCGGCGTTGCGCCAGGTCTCGGATGGCGCCTCGGGGTGGGAGGCAAAGCCTGCCGCGTGCACGCCACTGACGGCTGCGTATTCGTCCTTGTCGGACGCATCGCCGCTGATGCCGACCGCGCCGATCACCTCGCGCGCCGCATCGAGAACGAGAACACCACCGGGCACGGGCACGAAACGGCCATCGGAAACCGAGGCGAGCGATGCCTGGAACGAAGGGCGGTCGGCGAGACGGTTCCGGATGTGCCGGCTGGAGATCCCCATCCCGAGGGCGCCCCAGGCCTTGCCGATCGCGATATCGCCCCGCATGACGCCACAGCCGTCTTCGCGCTTGAAGGCGACGAGCGCACCACCTGCGTCGAGGACGGCGACTGCCAAGGGCAAGAGCTTCTCCGCCCTGCCGGCCGCGAGGGCGCCCGAAGCGATCCGCTCCGCCGCCTCGAGAGGCAGCGAGACCTTCAGCTTCATCACGTAGTATTCGGACATCGTCTTTTTCCTCCGTCTTCGGATGAAATTGGGGCGATCGTTCCCATCCCGGCGTTCTTGATGATAATCGATACTTTGACCGCTGCGCAACGAATATCGATTTTTCTGTTGACGCGGATCACGGCTCCATTCCACGTTTCACGCGAAAGCGCCGACCGTCGGTGGGCTGCACAGTTTTCGAGGAACCAGGAGCATGCGGATCGTTGCCTTCAATGTCGGTGGCCGCGGCCATCTGGGTGTCGTCGTGGGTGACCATGTCGTCGACCTGCAATCGATAGATCCGGCCTTTCCCGATGATCTCGCGGTCGTGCTGGGAAGCGATGCGCTGGGGCTTGGCGCCATTGCGCGCTTGGTGGAGCGGTCGGCCGGCGCCCGCAAGCTCGCGCTCGCAGGCCTCGACATCGATCTGCCGGTACGACGGCCCGGAAAGATCATCTGCCTCGGGTTGAACTACCACGATCATGCCAAGGAAGGCGGAAACGTCGTCGCGGCCTGGCCAGCGGTGTTCCTGCGCGCGACATCGTCTCTGGTTGCAGCGGGGCGTCCGATGCTGGTCCCCCAGGTCTCGGACAAGCTCGATTTCGAAGCCGAGATGGTCGCGGTCGTCGGCCGGCGCACGAAGCACGCGCCGGTGGCCACGGCCCTCGATGCCATTGCCGGCTACACCTGCTTCAACGACGGCAGCGTGCGCGACTACCAGCGCCTCACGTCGCAATGGACCCTCGGCAAGAACTTCGACGCGACGGGCGCCTTCGGCCCCTGGATGGTCACGGCCGATGCGTTGCCACCGGGTGCCCGCGGCTTGGAGATCGAGAGCCGGCTCAACGGCCGGGTCATGCAGAGCGACAACACGGACAACATGGTGTTTCCCGTAGCCGAGACCGTGGCGCTGATGTCCCAGGCGATGACGCTCGAGCCCGGCGACCTGTTGGTGATGGGCACGCCCGCGGGCGTCGGCTACGCGCGCAAGCCCGCGGTCTTCATGCGCGAGGGCGACGTGGTGGAGATTGAAATCGAGGGCATCGGTATGCTGAGCAATCCAATCCGGTCCGAAGCGCTGCTGCAAGGCGTGCCGGCATGACCCCGCGGGCGCTTTCCCGATACGTACCGACCGACCCGAAGCGCGTTCCGCAAGAGGCCGCCGCGAACGCCGGTTCGCCCTCGCGGACGATGGATGCCTTCGAGCGGATCCGTGCCGACATCATGCAGGGCCGACTGCACCCCGGCGCGCGGATGAAGATCGAAGAGATGCGCGCGCACTACAAGGTCGGCCTGAGCCCTTTGCGCGAGGCCCTCAGCCTCCTGACCTCGGAGCACCTGGTGGAGCGCATCGACCAGCGTGGCTTCAGGGTGGCGCCGGCGTCGCTCGCCGAATTCACCGAACTCCTGCAAACGCGCTGCTGGCTCGAAGAGCGGGCGCTGCGGGAATCGATCCGCCACGGAGGTGCTGCATGGGAGGAAGGCGTTGTGATCGCGCACCATCGGCTGCACCGCCTCAAGCGCGCCGCGGGGACTGACCACAGCGTCGTGGCCACCGCGTGGGAGGATGCGCACCGTGCCTTTCATACCGCTCTGATCAGCAGGTGTGGTTCGACGATCCTGCTCAGGTTTTGCGACCAACTCTACGACATGAATGTGCGCTATCGACAGATCGCGGGCATCTACGCCTATCCGCGGCGGAACATCGAAACCGAGCATCGCGAGATCGTAAAGGCAGCCCTCGCGCGTGACGCCGACGCGGCGGTCGCGAAGCTCGTCACGCACTATGAGAAGACCGGTGCCTACTTGAAGAAGGCGCTTGCCTGAGCGGCGTCTGCTACGCGCCTGGCCCTGCGGAGTATCACCCGCCAGGCGTCGCGGCTTTGCGTGAAAGCGGGCTCAGGCGCACTCGGCTTTCGGCTTACGGCCTTCCGCTAGAAGGTCGGCGCATCGCGCTGGCGTTGGAAAACCATTCCATTCTTATTTCGCCGCGCGGCTACAAACGAAAATGCATTTCGCTATCTTTGGAATGGCACCGCTTCGGTGTGCGCCAAGGATAGAGCCGTTCAGAATGTCGCCTCCGCAGGACCAGCATATCGCGCACGCGGCACGCCTCAGCGAGGCTATTGCGGCCCTGCCGGATCTTGCGCGCCGAATTGCGTTCATTCTGGAGGCCGTGCACGGACGGATCGCCTTCGCGACCAGCCTTGGGCTCGAGGACCAGGTGGTGCTGTCCGCGATCGATAGGGTAGATCTGCAGAACCGCATCGAGCCTTTCGTGCTGGATACGGGACGCCACTTCCCCGAGACGCTCGATCTTCTGGCCCGCAGCGAAGCGCGTTTCTCACGTCGCATTCGCGTCTACGCGCCGGAGGCCCGTGCTGTCGAAGACCTCATCCAGCGTGACGGCGTCGCGGGCTTCCGTCTCTCGGTCGAGGCGCGCAAGGCCTGCTGCCACGTGCGCAAGGTCGAGCCGCTGAAGCGCGCGCTGCAAGGCGCCGCGGCCTGGATCACAGGCTTGAGACGCGGCCAATCCGCGGGACGCGGCGACGTGGCTTTCGCGGAATGGGATGCCGAGTTCGGTCTTCTGAAATTCAATCCGATCGCCGACTGGAGCCTCGCTCAGGTCGAAGCCTACCTGCGGGACCACGAGGTGCCCGTGAACGCGCTGCACGCGCAGGGCTTCCCGTCCATCGGATGCCAGCCGTGCACCCGCGCCATCCGGCCCGGGGAAGACATCCGCGCGGGCCGCTGGTGGTGGGAGAGCGAAGACGGCAAGGAATGCGGTCTCCACAAATCGCCGGCCCGCAACGCGTCGCAAAATCAACCCGCAGAGATCCGCAGGTGAGTCAGCCCCTGTCGCATCTCGACCTTCTCGAGGCCGAGGCCATCCATATCTTCCGGGAGGCTGCCGCGCAGTTCCGTCGCCCGGTGCTGCTCTATTCGATCGGCAAGGATTCCACCGTTCTCCTGCACCTGGCGCGCAAGGCGTTCTATCCGGGCCGCCTCCCGTTTCCGCTGCTGCACGTCGACACCACGTGGAAGTTCCGCGAGATGATCGCATTCCGCGATCGCACCGCGCGTGACTTCGGCCTCGACCTGATCGTCCATACCAACGAACTGGGCGCGCAGCGCGGCATCGTCCCCTACGGCGAGACGGCGGCGGTCTATACCGACGTGATGAAGACGCAGGCGTTGCGCCAGGCGTTGGACATGCACGGGTTCGACGCGGCCTTCGGCGGTGCGCGCCGCGACGAGGAGGCTTCGCGCGCCAAGGAGCGCGTATTCTCGTTTCGCGCGGAGGGGCATCGCTGGGATCCGCGCAAGCAGCGCCCGGAACTCTGGCAATTGCTCAACGGTCGCCTCGGCCCGGGCGAGACGGCGCGCGTCTTCCCGCTCTCCAATTGGACCGAGCGCGACATCTGGCGCTACATCGCGCGCGAGGCGCTCGGCGTGGTGCCGCTCTACTTCGCCGCTGAGCGCCCGACCTTCGAACGCGACGGCCGTCTCTTCGTCCAGGATGACGACCGTCTGCCGCTGCGTCCCGGCGAGCGCGTCACCCCACGCATGGTGCGCTTCCGCACGCTCGGCTGTTGGCCACTGACGGCCGCCGAACCGTCGACGGCGCAGGATCTCGACAGCGTCATCCGCGAAACGTTGGCCGCGCGCAATTCGGAGCGGCAAGGCCGCCTCGTCGATGCCACGGACGCGGGCGGCATGGAGCGCAAGAAGCAGGAAGGCTATTTCTAATGACGTTGCGGGCATTCAAGACCGAAGACGACCTCACGACGCACGAGCCGGTCGAAGCAGCAGCCGAGGCGACGTCCGCGCTCGGCCAGGATCTCGACAGCAGCCTGCATGTGCTCACGTGCGGCAGCGTCGACGATGGCAAATCGACCCTCATCGGCCGGATGCTGTGGGATGCCGCGGGCGTGGCCACCGACCAGCGCGATGCCATCAGTCAGCAGGCTTTGACCTCCGCCGGCACGCCGGATTTCAGCCTGCTCGTGGACGGTCTCGCGGCCGAGCGCGAGCAAGGCATCACGATCGATATCGCGTGGCGCTACTTCGAGCTGCCTTCGCGCCGCCTCGTCATCATCGACAGCCCGGGTCACGTGCAATACACGCGCAACATGGCGACGGGCGCCTCGCACGCCGACGTGGCCGTGCTGCTCGTCGATGCGCGGGCAGGCATCAAGGAGCAGACGCGGCGGCACGCGGCCATCCTCGACCTGATCGGCGTCCGCCGCATCATTCTCGCCGTGAACAAGATGGATCTCGTGGGCTGGTCGCAGGAGCGATTCCGCGAGATCGAGGCACACTTCGCCGAGGCCATGGGCGGCTTCGGCTTCGTCGACGCGATCGCCATTCCCCTGTCGGCCATTCACGGCGACAACGTCGCCCGGCGCTCGCGCAACATGCCCTGGTATGGTGGACCGCCTCTCCTCGAGCACCTGCAGATGATCCCTGCGCGCGTGACGACCGCGCATGAGGCGTTCCGCTTCCCCGTGCAACTCGTCGTGCGGGACGGCCAGGATTTCCGCGGGCTTGCGGGGACCGTGGCTTCCGGCCAGATCGCCGTCGGCGACGAGGTTCGCGACGGCGTCAGCGGCCGCAGCAGCCGAGTTGCGCGCATCGTCACGATGGGACGGGACCTCGCCGTCGCCAAGGCGGGCCAGGCCGTGGTGCTGCAGCTCGAGGACGACATCGACGTCTCGCGCGGCGCCGTCCTCGCGCGCGCCGATGCGGGGCTCAGGGCGGTGCAGCGTCTCGCCGGCCGGCTGGTCTGGCTGTCCGACAGCCCGTTCGATCCCGACCGCGGTTATCTGCTGCGGACGGCAACCGACCTCGTGCCGCTGAACGGCATCGAGGTCCGGGCGCTGCTCGATCTCGAAACGCTTTCGGAGCAGCCCGCGCTGTGGTTGCGCACCAACGACATCGGCGCGGTGAACCTATCGCTTGCCCGGCCGACCGCGCTCGACCTCTTCGCCGACCTTCCGCGCACCGGCAGCTTCGTGCTCGTCGACGCGGCCACGGGGGATACCGTTGCCGGTGGCGTCGTCGATCGCATCGATGATGCGGCGGATCGCGACGCGCGCACGCGCTTCAAGCTCACGGGCGCGCTGCTGCGGGCCGGCCTATGTGCCGATCTCGGGCATAGCCCCCACGACCTGACCGAGTTCCGCCGGCGCGCCCACGAGGTGTCGCTCCTCCTCGCGGCTGCCGGCGTGCCCGTCGATATCGAGGATCTCACCGCGGAGGTGGCGCCATGAACTTCCAGCAACTGCGTATCGTGCGCGAGACGGTGCGGCGCAATTTCAACCTCACCGAGGTTGCCAACGCGCTGTTCACGTCCCAGTCGGGCGTGTCCAAGCACATCAAGGATCTCGAGGACGAGCTCGGCATCGAGCTGTTCGTCCGCCGTGGCAAGCGCCTCCTCGGCCTCACCGATCCCGGCAAGGAGCTGATCGAGATCGTCGAGCGGATCCTCGTCGATACGGGCAACATCAAGCGGCTGGGCCAGCAGTTCTCGGCCCGCGACGAAGGCCAGCTCGTGATCGCGACGACCCACGCGCAGGCGCGCTACGTGCTTCCGCAGGTCGTCGCCGACTTCCGCCGCGCGTTTCCCAAGGTGCGGCTGACGCTGCACCAGGGCAGCCCGACCGAAATCGCCAGCATGCTGGCGAGCGGGGAAGCCGACATCGGCATCTGCACGGAGACCCTCGCCACCGTCGGCGCCTTGATCACCTTCCCGTTCTACACGTGGCACCACGGTGTCATCGTGCCGCCCGGGCATCCGCTCGAGAAGGAGAAGCATCTCACGCTCGAGGCGCTCGCGCAGTGGCCGGTGATCACCTATCACGAGGGCTTCACGGGCCGCGGCAACATCGACCGCACGTTTGCCAAGGCCGGGCTTGCCCCGGACATCGTCATGTCGGCGATGGATACGGACGTGCTCAAGGCCTACGTGGAGTTGGGGCTCGGCGTCGGCATCATTGCCGCCATGACGTTCGACACGAAGCGGGACCAGTCGCTGCGTCTCGTCGATGCCGGCCACCTGTTCGATGCCAACACCACGGTCATCGGCGTGCGGCGCGGGGTGTACCTGCGCAACTACGCCTACCGCTTCATCGAGCTGTGCACGCCGATCCTCACCGAGGCGACGGTCCGTGCCGCGGTGGCCGCCGAGCCGGGCAAGGCGCCTGAGGGCGGTCCCAGCCACCTGGCGAAGGCGATGCCGTCGCTCGTGGCAGCCGCTGTCGAGGGCGAGAAGGCGCGCGCGAGACGCACCTGAGGACGCTAGTGCACAGCCCGTCCAGATTTCGATGGCAAACGAGCCGTCTTTGCTCGGGCGAAATGGACGAGCCCATCCGTGAGGCTGCGCGCAGGCTTGCGGTTCCGGGATCTTTCGGCGAACGATCGGATTGCGACCGGCGCCCCCCTCACCCTGTCCCTCTCCCGCAAGGGGAGAGGGGACGATGGAGGTGCGGGCGTCTGCTCCCTCTCCCGCAAGGGGCGAGGGGACGATGGAAGCGCGCACGACCTGCTCCCTCTCCCCCTGGGGAGAGGGTTGGGGTGAGGGGGCGCCGCGCTAGAACCTTTCAGAGTTAGTCGGAATCAGGATTCCCAAATCAGGCGTG
>RXJK01000098.1:2726-12676 GCA_003963125.1 Hyphomicrobiales bacterium | reverse complement strand
GCAGCGTGATGGCGGCATTGACGGCGACCTTGAGATCGTCGGTCGCGACATAGTTCTGGGTACCGGTGAATTTCATGGGCGCCGCTATTTCCGCTGGGAGAGAGAGGGGAAAGTACGGCCGAACATTAGGGGCCATGCCCCGGCGCATCAAGCTACGGGCAGGAAAGTGTACTTGTGAAATCCACAATCCCGGATTGCGCCAGGGGGGCTTTTCTCGATTCCTCCACAGCGAAGACCGCACGCTTTCTGGGCAATCCTGCGTCCTGCTAAGGATGTCACCGTCTGTGCCTTGACTTGGAGTTACAGGGGGTTAAATACGGGCGCGTATTGCGGGTCGGGGGGCAGGGCGTTTGATGCGGCGCCACAACCAGTCGACGGATGAGCTTCATGGGGAAAATGGATCGCCAGGGTTCGATTAAGAAAGTCGCCCGCAAGCCTGCCAAAGACACCGTCCAGATTGAGCCCAGCCGAGCCGGGAAGAAAGCCCGTGCGGCCGCAGCCGTGAAGGCTGCAACCAAAACTGGGGAAGCAATGAGCCAGCGAAACGCGAAGCAGCAAGGCGTCACAGTTCTTCCAGACGGATACAAACCCTCCGACAGCGAGCCGTTCATGAACGAGCGGCAGAAGCTCTACTTCCGCAACAAGCTCGTCGCTTGGAAGGAAGAGATCATCCGCCAGAACCGCGAGACGCTCACGGTTCTGCACGAGGACAATGCGCAGCACGCCGACCTCGCCGATCGTGCGACGTCCGAAACGGACCGCGCGCTCGAACTGCGCGCCCGCGATCGCCAGCGCAAGCTGATCAACAAGATCGACGCGGCGCTTGCCCGCATCGAGGACGGCTCCTACGGCTACTGCGAGGAGACGGGCGAGCCCATCGGCGTGAAGCGTCTCGACGCCCGCCCCATTGCCACGCTCTCGCTCGAGGCGCAGGAGCGCCACGAGCGCCGCGAGAAAGTCTTCCGCGAGGATTGATCCTTTTCGAGGGGACGACGGGGACAGCGAGATGCCCGGCCAAGCGCCGGGCATTTTCATTTTGGCTTCAGGCCTTCCCCGGCTCCCCGACGCCGTTCGTGCCGTCCACCGTCTGCGCGGCCGTGGCGGCGTGTTCCGCCGCTTTCTGCGCGGCGCGCTCCTCCAGCATGCGCTGCACGTAGCGCTTCACGCCGTCGAGGTCGCGCATGTTCACGTCGACCGTATTGAAGGGGATCTCGATCCCTTCGGCGCGGAATTCGCGCAGGATCGCCATGCGCAATTCCGATTGCACGGTGCCCGCCTGGTCGATGTCGGGTAGCGACACGCGCAGGACGAAGCTGAGCGCGCTGTCGCCGAAGCTGTCGAGCCCGACCCACGGCCCCGGCGTCGTCAGCACGCCGGGATGCGCATTCGCCACCCGCATCAGGATCTCCGCCACCTTCTCGGGATCGGCCGTGTAGGCGACGCCCACCTTGACGTTGGCCGCGCCCATCTTGTTGCGATGCGTCCAGTTGAGGACGCGCCCGGTGATGAGTTCGGAGTTCGGGATGATCAGGCTCGCCTTGTCGAAGGTCTCCACTTCCGTCGCGCGCACCGAGATGCGGCGCACGTAGCCCTGCTCGTTGCCGACGACGATGCGGTCGCCCACGCGAATGGGCCGCTCGATCAGCAGGATGAGGCCCGACACGAAGTTGTTCGTGATCGACTGCAGCCCGAAGCCGATGCCGACGGACAGGGCGCCGGCGACGATGGCGAGGTTCGTCACGTCGAAGCCCGCATACGAGATCGCGATAAGGGCCGAGATCGAGATGCACGCGTAGCCGACGACCGTATCGATGGAATCGATGATGCCCGGGTCGAGTCGCGTCTCCTTCAGCGCCTTGTCCTTCAGCCAGTGCTGGAACAGCCGCGTCGTGAACAAGAGCGCGATGAACAGCACGATGCCGATCAGGATGCGCGCCAGCGAGATCTTGAACGAGCCGATCTCCATCCCGAACAGCAGCGACTTGAAGCCGTCGCGGATGTCGGCGCCCGAGAAGCCCCATTGCAGCATGAGAACGGGGATCGCGCAGATCACGAGCGCGAAGGTCAGCGCCGCCTCCGTCAACCGCGCAAGCTGGTTCCGCCGCGGCTCGTCGAGGCCGAAGCGCTGCTCCAGCACCTCCGTCACGGGCAGCTTGCGGCTCCGCGGCTCGCGCGTGAAGGCGCGGATGGCGAGATAGAGCAGCCAAACGACCGCCACCACCATGCCCGTCAGCACGATCTGCTGCGTCATGAAGCGGGCAAGTGCCACGTAGCCCAGCGTCGCGCTGGCGATGATGGCGAGCGCCAGCACCCACAGGCCGAGTTTCAGCCACAGCGGCGTATGACGCGAGGTCGACCGGGCCTCGACGACGTCGCCGGTATCGTCCTCCGGCGGCGCATCCGCCCGCGGCATGGGCGTGAACGGTGTCAGCGCCGCCCAGATCAAGAGGCCCGCGAAGACCACGCTCGCAAAGAACGACTGCACGACGGTGAATGTGAGCGGCGCCAGGAACGCCCGCGCGATCTGCGCGAGCGCGCCGTTGAGCGAATAGACGATGGTGATGCCGTAGAGGATGCGCGTCAGCGTGCGCGCCGCCCTGTCGTCGAGTGAGACGATGCGCCAGTGCGGCTCCTTCGGTGACATCACCGCGCGGATCAGCGACGTCATGAGCAGGATTTCGAGCGCCGAGATGAACACGCCCTCGCCGACGAGGTTCCACGGCGGGAACAGCAGGTCGAGCACGTCGAGGCCCGCGTAGAGGATGACGAGCGCCGTCACGGACGGCAGCGCGCCGAGCGGCGTCGACCAGGCGATCGACATGCCGCGCTCGAAGAACGAGGGCGGCTCCTCGCGCGCAGCGTGGTGGCGCGCGATGAAGCGTCGCGTCCACCAGCGCAGCACCACGAAGGCGAACAGCGCCCCGAGGCCGACGAGCGCGAGCTGCTCGCTTTTCGCCGTCGCCCAATGCTCCCAGTCGGATACCTGGTAGGACGCGCGCCGGCCGACGGTTGGAAGCTGCGCGGAGAGATCACGCCAGACCTGCGGCAGCACGGGGCTGTGCAGCCGCTCCATCAGGTTCTTCGTGAAAAGCGAGTGGCGCATCACGGTGATACGCTCGATGAGCTGGCGCGCGCGCGCCCAGGTCAGCTCCGTCGACTTGATGGCACCGTCGAGCTGCGCGGCCATCGCCGTCAGACGCGCGCGCTCGGCGGCGATCGCGGGCGCCTCGGGCGGCTGGTCTTTGCCGGGCGGCGGACCGAGCTTCTCGATCAGCGCTTTCACGGACGCGAGCTGCGGGCGCAGGTCGTCTGCCGTGGTCGTGGAATCGGAGAGGATCGTCTCCGCCTCGTTCCTGAGCCGCCGCAGATCCTGCTCGATCTCGCTGAGGTTCTGGATCGCCTTTTCCGCTTCGTCGATCGCGGAGGAAAGGCGCGTGACGGGCTCGAGCACGTCCGCGGGCAGTTCGATCGTGGTCGGCTGCGTCTGCTCGCTAGCCTGCGGCGGAGGCGCCGCGGCCGGCGACGTCCCTTGCGCCGGCTCTTGTGCGGCCGGTGGCGGACCCGCCTTCGGCTGCGGCGCCTGGGCGAGGGCCGGCGCCATCGCCGTCACGCATACGAAAAGCCACACCACGGCCGCGCACAAGGCGGCGATACGAGACGTCTGCATCTTGCTCTGTCTTTTTCAGGCAGCCGGCGGCGGCGCCTATTCGTTGACCGCTTGGCCGAGCGCTCGCGGCTGTCGGGTGAAGACGGGCGGCGCCGGCGGCTCGCTTATAGTCTCCCGCGTCCTGACGGCAGAATAGGAATTCTCCTCCGGCGGCGTAATGCCCGTCTCGATGACGAGATCGACGGGGCCTCCGGTCAGCACCAGGTGCTCCACGTTGTCGCGCCGGATCAGCAGGAGCTTGCGGCGGCTGTCGACCATGGCGTGCTCGCTGACGCCGAGGCGCGGCTCCGGCTTGTTCTGGAACCAGTCCGGAAACAGCAGCCCGAGATCACCCGTCTGGTAGTAGCGATAGCCGAGCACGAGGGCGACGCCGCCGGCAGCCAGCAGGATGGTCATGAAGAGCCAGAACAGCATCGTTGCCTCGCAGCCTCGCTGGTTTCACGCGCCCTAGAGTGAATAAAACTTCGGCGCGAGTGTGCGCCACTTTGCCCACCGCGCCAAGCGCATCACCGCAAGAGCCCAAGGAAAACGCACAGCAATTCGAGGTGGATGCCGCCGCGTGCAGTAGCTTTCCGGCTTTCCTGTGGCGGGCGGTCTTTGCGAGTCGCGCCCGCGCGTCGCCCGTCTTCATTCCATCTTAACCTGAATGACTGCTTTCTTGGGGCGTCGAAGCGGGACCGGTGGTCACACACCGCAGCGCTCCGGCCAACAACGCGACATCCGGTTTGGACTTTGGTTTTGTACATGCGTTCCGACGTCGGCTCCTCCGGGGCAATCGCCTCGCCCCTCGCCCGCTCTCTGCGCCAAGCGCGGCTCTTTCTTGAACAGAATCAGCTAAGACTGCGAGGCATGGCGCATTTCAGGTTGAGCCGTCAGGACGGTGTGGACAGCGCGCTCGGGCTCGCATCCGCACTGGCCCAGAAGTATGCCGCGCCGCTGATGGCGGTCGGCGGCGGCATCCTCGTGGCCGTTCTCCTGCTGCTCTCCGGAAGCGCCGAAGCGGTACTCCTCGCGCTGCTGTCGCTGCTCGCCGTCGGTGGCGCCTTCCTGCTCTTCGGGCTGTGGACGGGCGCGCTGCAGATGGGCGAGCGTGTAGCCGTCGACGACGTGACCCGCGCCGGCCTCGAAGGCTTGGCCGACGGCATCCAGATTTCCACGGCCGATGGCGATACGCTCTACCGCAACCCGGCCCTCCAGCAGATGCTGGCGCGGCGCACGGGCGGCATCACCACGCTCGAGGAAGTCTTTGCCCAGGAAGCCGATTCTGCCCGTGCCTACTTCCGCCTGAACCGCGCCGTGGAACTCGGCGAGGCGCGCGAGGAGGAGTTCTACCTGCGCGCCGGCCTCGCCAACACGGCCGGAGGTCGCTGGCTGCGCGTCTCCGTGCGGCCCCTCGATGGCGCCGCACCAGCCGACCGTGCCCAGCCGCCGCTCGCCGCCCGCGCGCTCTGGCACGTCGTCGACATTACCCGCGAGCGCTCCCGCGAGATCGAGACCGTGTCGAGCCTCGAGGCGACGATCAGCTTCTACGACGCGCTCCCGCAAGGCCTTTTCGCCGTGCGCCCCGATGGCCGCATCGCCCACCTCAACGCCACGCTCGTCCAGTGGCTGGGCCTGAAGGCCGAGCCCGGCCGCAGCTTCGTCCTCTCCGACATCCTCCCCGCCGACGGCGTCTCGCTGGTGCGCGCCATGAGCCGCGCCGCGCCCGGCAAATCCGCCCGCCTCGACCTCGATCTCCTGCGCGAGGACGGCTCCACCTTCCAGGCGCAACTCATCTGCCGCGGCAACGGCCCGCGTGGCATGACCTCCGTCCTCGTGCTCGACCGCAGCACCGAGCCGCAGCGCCGCGGCCAGAACGCCTTCTCGGACGAAGCTCGCCTCGCCCGCCAGACCGAGACGGCACCCTTCGGCATCGCAACCGTGGCGAGCGACGGCCAGATCATCACGTCCAACCCGGCCTTCATGCGCATGTTCGCGGTCGAGGGCAAAGCGCTGCCAGCCCGCATCGCCGATCTCACCTTCGGCGACGAGGAGGCGGCCTCGGTCCTCGACAGGGCCCTCGCGCGCGCCGCCTCCGGCCGCACCGGCACGGCGCCCGTCGAGATCACCTTCGGCGCCAAGCGCGAGCACACGCGCCGCCTCTACATCTATCCGCTGGGCGCGGGCGGCCAGGGCCCGGCCAAGGGCCCGCAGGGCGCGATCCTCTATGCGCTCGACGTCTCCGAGCAGAAGGCGCTCGAACTGAAATTCGCCCAAAGCCACAAGATGGAGGCCGTTGGCCAGCTCGCCGGCGGCGTCGCGCACGACTTCAACAACGTGCTCACCGCCATCATCGGCTTCTCCGATCTCTTGCTGCAGACGCACCGCCCCACGGACCGCGCCTACGGCGACATCATGAACATCAAGAACAGCGCCAACCGCGCAGCCGGCCTCGTCAGCCAGTTGCTGGCGTTCTCCCGCCGCCAGACGCTGCATCCGCAGGTGATGGAACTGGGCGAGGCGCTGACCGATCTGGCGCCGCTCATCAACCGCTCGCTCGGCGAGACCATCGAGCTGAAGATCCAGCCCGGCCGCGACCTCTGGTACGTGAAGGCCGACAAGAGCCAGCTGACTCAAGTCGTCATCAATCTCGCCGTGAATGCGCGCGATGCGATGCCAAGCGGCGGCTCGCTCACGATCCGGACCAAGAACATCACCGAGCGCGAGAGCCTGAAGCTGTCGGGCCTCGGCGTCGCCGCCGCGGAGTACGTGCTGATCGAGGTCGAGGACACCGGCGTCGGCATTCCGCAGGACATCATCGGCAAGATCTTCGAGCCCTTCTTCACCACCAAGGACGTGGGCAAGGGCACCGGCCTCGGCCTCTCGACGGTCTACGGCATCGTCAAGCAGACGGGCGGCTACATCTTTGCCGAGAGCACGCTCGGCAAGGGCACCACGTTCCGCGTCTACCTGCCGCGCCACGTGGTGACGGAAGCCGAACTCGCCAAGCTCCGCGAAGGGCCCAAGAAGGAAACGACCCGCGATCTGACCGGCACCGGCCGCGTGCTGCTCGTCGAGGACGAGGACGCCGTGCGCAACTTCGCCGCCCGCGCGCTGTCCCGCCAGGGCTACGAGGTGCTCGAAGCCGTCTCCGGCATGGAAGCCCTCGAGGTGATGGAGCGGGAGGAGGGCCGCATCGATCTCGTCGTCTCGGACGTGATCATGCCCGAGATGGACGGCCCGACTATGCTCAAGGAGATGCGCAAGACCCGGCCCGACCTCAAGATCATCTTTGTCTCGGGCTATTCGGACGACGCCTTCAAGAAGAGCCTCGACGAGAACGAGGTCTATTCCTTCCTGCCCAAGCCCTTCACGCTCCCCCAGATCGCCGCCAAGGTGAAGGAGCAACTCGGCCGCTGAGCCAGCGCAGGCTGCGTAGTCCTATACAAGTCTGCCTGGGCACGCGAGAGCGTCCCAGGCAGCAGGCATCACGGGGAGGGGCGTTCCGGCCCTTCTTGTCGATCGGTTTTGGCTAGTGGCCCGTCTCGGCCTCGCCGGCCGGCAAGACGTAGAGTTCGCCGCCGCGCTCGACGATGGCCCAGTCGCCATCCTGGCCGCCGAAGATCGCCATCATGGCCACAAGTCCGTTCACGGGTTCGGTGGGGGTGATCATCTCTCTCTCCATGTTCTTATGGTTAAGAGATTATCGCCGGACTTTGCCGGCCGCTGTTCCCGCGGGAACGCTCGCGGACATTCTGAGCCGGACACCGACAGTACTCACGGAACAAGAGTGAAACGAATTGTGTTGCGGAATGAGAACAAAATGTGTACATTGGCGGCATATGGGGACATTGCGCGAGTAAGTTTTGCACCCCCTGCAACTCGTGAAATAAGAGGACGCACAGATGTCTCAGGCGCCGGCACTTCGGGTGGTCGAAGGGGGTAACATGGACAAGCAGAAGGCACTCGAGGCCGCGCTCGCCCAGATCGATAAGAATTTCGGCAAAGGCTCCATCATGCGGTTGGGGGCCAACGACCGCACCATCGACGTCGAGGCGATCCCGACCGGATCGCTAGGGCTCGATATCGCCCTCGGTATCGGCGGCCTGCCCAAGGGCCGCGTGATCGAGATCTACGGGCCGGAATCCTCCGGCAAGACGACGCTCTCTCTCCAGGTCGTGGCCGAAAGCCAGAAGCGCGGCGGCATCTGCGCCTTCGTCGACGCCGAGCACGCGCTCGACCCCGTCTACGCCCGCAAGCTCGGCGTGAAGGTCGAGGACCTGCTGATCTCCCAGCCCGATACGGGCGAGCAGGCGCTCGAGATCGCCGATACGCTGGTGCGCTCCGGCGCCATCGACGTGCTGGTGGTCGATTCGGTGGCGGCTCTCACGCCCAAGGCCGAGATCGAGGGCGAGATGGCCGACATGCAGCCCGGCATGCAGGCCCGCCTCATGAGCAAGGCGCTGCGCAAGCTCACCTCCTCGATCTCCAAGTCGAAGTGCATGGTGATCTTCATCAACCAGATCCGCATGAAGATCGGCATCATGTTCGGCAATCCGGAGACGACGACGGGCGGCAACGCCCTCAAGTTCTACGCCTCCGTCCGCCTCGACATCCGCCGCATCGGCCAGATCAAGGAAGGCGACGAGGTCGTGGGCAACCAGACCCGCGTCAAGGTGGTGAAGAACAAGGTCGCTCCGCCCTTCAAGCAGGTCGAGTTCGACATCATGTACGGAGAGGGTATCTCCAAGACGGGCGAACTCGTCGACCTCGGCGTCAAGGCCGGCATGGTCGAGAAGTCGGGCGCGTGGTTCTCGTTCAACGGAGAACGCATCGGCCAGGGCCGCGAGAACACCAAGCAGTTTCTCAAGCAGAACCCGAAGGTCGCGGACCAGATCGAGAAGGCCATCCGCCAGAACGCCGGCCTGATCGTCGACAAGATGCTCGAAGCCGAGCCCGAGGGCGACGAGGCGGCCGAGGCCGAGATGACGCCGGACGACGACGTCCACGCCGAACCCGAGGACACGGGCCGCAAGGGCCGCACCAAGCGCGGCTGACCTGCGCCGGATCGCGCGAGCGTCCAAGTCCCGCGCGAGAACGCGTGAGATCTGTGAAGACCTATAGAGCGAAGCCCGGTTGCCTCCCACGGCGGCCGGGCTTCGCGCCATTGGCGCTGCCGTTGCCCCGATCGGCTGGGCCGACCCGCTCCCCGTGCCCCTCGTGCCCGACGGCGAACCAGCCTTTCCCCCTGCACCGCCGGGGCTTTGTGGACAGGGGCCCGCCCCGTGGCTAGAAGAGGCGGGTTTCACCGGAAAAACGACCTCTCGCGAGCACGAACAACGTCCATGGCTTCCGTCAATCAGGTCCGCCGCGCCTTCATCGACTACTTCGTGAAGAACGGGCACGAGCACGTGCCGTCCTCCCCGCTCGTGCCGCGCAACGACCCGACCCTGATGTTCACCTCCGCCGGCATGGTGCAATTCAAGAACGTGTTCACCGGCCAGGAGCACCGCAGCTATTCGCGCGCAACGACCGCGCAGAAGTGCGTCCGCGCCGGCGGCAAGCACAACGACCTCGATAACGTCGGCTACACCGCGCGCCACCACACGTTCTTCGAGATGCTCGGCAACTTCTCCTTCGGCGACTACTTCAAGGCCAACGCCATCCCCTTCGCCTGGGAGCTCGTGACGAAGGAATTCGGCCTCGACGCCAAGCGCCTGCTCGTCACCATCTACCACGACGACGAGGAGGCCTACGGCCTGTGGAAGAAGGTCACCGGCTTCTCCGACGACAAGATCATCCGCATCGCCACCTCGGACAACTTCTGGTCCGCGGGTGACACGGGCCCCTGCGGCCCCTGCTCGGAAATCTTCTTCGACCACGGCCCCAAGATCCCGGGCGGGCCTCCGGGCTCCGCGGACGCCGACGGCGACCGCTTCATCGAGATCTGGAACCTCGTCTTCATGCAGTTCGACCAGAAGGGTCCAGGCGAGCGCCTGCCGCTGCCGAAGCCCTCGATCGACACCGGCATGGGCCTCGAACGCATCTCGGCCGTCCTGCAGGGCACGCACGACAACTACGAGATCGACCTCTTCAAGGCACTCATTGCAGCCTCCGTCGCCGCCACCGGCGTCGAGGCCAAGGGCGAGCACCGCGCCAGCCACCGCGTCATCGCCGATCACCTGCGCGCCTCAAGCTTCCTGATCGCCGACGGCGTGCTGCCCTCCAACGAGGGCCGCGGCTACGTGCTCCGCCGCATCATGCGGCGCGCCATGCGCCACGCACACCTCCTTGGCGCCAAGGA
>RXJK01000098.1:0-2676 GCA_003963125.1 Hyphomicrobiales bacterium | reverse complement strand
TCGTGCCGAGCCTCGTGCAGCAGATGGGCGAGGCCTATCCCGAACTCGTGCGTGCGCAGGCGCTCATCACCGAGACGCTGAAGCTCGAAGAGACGCGCTTCCGCAAGACGCTCGCCAAGGGCCTGGGGCTCCTCGACGAGGCGAGCGCGGGCCTCAAGAGCGGCGCGCGCTTTGCCGGCGACGTCGCGTTCAAGCTCTACGACACTTACGGCTTCCCGCTCGACCTGACGCAGGATGCGCTGAAGGCGCGCGGCATCTCCGTCGACACCGACGCCTACGAAGCCGCCATGGAGCGCCAGAAGGCCGAAGCCCGCAAGGCCTGGAAGGGTTCGGGCGAGGCCGCGACCGAAGGCATCTGGTTCGAGATCCGCGAACGCGTCGGCGCCACGGAGTTTCTGGGCTACGAGGCCGAGAGCGCCGAGGGCGAGATCCGCGCCATCGTCCGCGACGGCAAGGAGGTCAAGGAGATCAAGGCGGGTGACACCGCCACGCTCGTCTTGAACCAGACGCCCTTCTATGGCGAATCCGGCGGCCAGGTGGGCGATACGGGGCTCATCCGCGGACCCAAGGGCGCCGTCTTCCGCGTCGAGGATACCCAGAAGAAGCTCGGCGATGTCTTCGTGCACGTCGGCACGCTGGAGAAGGGCGCGCTGAAAGCCGGCGACCACGCGGAGCTTGCGGTCGATCACGGCCGCCGCACGTCGATCCGCGCCAACCACTCCGCCACGCATCTCCTGCACGAGGCCCTGCGCCAGGTGCTGGGCGATCACGTCGCCCAGAAGGGCTCGCTGGTTGATCCCACGCGCCTGCGCTTCGATATTTCGCATCCCAAGCCCATCACGGCCGAGGAGATCGCCTCCGTCGAGGCGCTGACCAACGCCATGGTGTTGCAGAACGCGCCCGTCGAGACGCGCCTGATGGCGCTCGAGGATGCCATGCACTCCGGCGCCCGTGCGCTCTTCGGCGAGAAGTACGGCGACGAGGTGCGCGTCGTCTCCATGGGCGAGGCCCCGGCGGCCGCTGGCCAGAAGGCCAACAAGGCCTGGTCGGTGGAACTGTGCGGCGGCACGCACGTACGGCGCACCGGCGATATCGGCCTCGTGCGTGTCGTGGGCGAGAGTGCCAGTGCCGCGGGCGTGCGCCGCATCGAGGCGCTGACGGCCGACGGCGCGCGCGCCTATCTCGCCGAGCAGGACCAGCGCCTGCGTGAGCTGGCGAGCCTCCTGCGCACGCGGCCCGACGAAGTCGTCGACCGCGTGAAGGGCCTCGTCGAAGAGCGCAAGCATCTCGAACGCGACCTCGCCGCGGCCAAGAAGCAGATCGCCCTGTCGGGTGGCGGCGCCGGTGACGGCGCGGCCGCAGCCGAGAGCGCCATCCGTACCGTCGGCAGCGTCAAGCTGCTGGCCCGCGTGGTGCACGGCCTCAACCCGAAGGACCTGCGCGGCCTGATCGATGACGCCAAGAAGCAGCTGGGTTCGGGCATTGCGGCCATCGTCGCGGTCGCCGAGGACAACAAGGCCGCGATCGCCGTCGGCGTGACCGATGACCTGAAAAGCGCCCACAACGCGGTCGACCTCGTCAAGGTCGGCGCTGAGGTGCTGGGCGGCAAGGGCGGCGGCGGCCGGCCGGACATGGCCCAGGCCGGCGGCTCTGATGGTGCCAAGGCCGCCGATGCCCTCAAGGCGATCGAGGCGAAGCTCGCGTCTTGAGGCGCCCCGCGCCGGCGCCGCGCCGGCGCGCATTGAGCCGCAGCCGGTTCTGCGGGTTCGAACTCACCAGCGGCGGCCGCTCTTTCGTCTTTCCCGATCCGTTGCGGGACGCGGCGGCATGGGCGCCGTTCTTCCCCTTCTGAGCCGGCGGCGTTGCGGCCGCGCGAGCGGTTCCGGCGCCGCGCGCTTCCTTACCACGCCCGCCACGCTTACCCTTTTTCGGCTCGCTGTTGGCCCCGGTCCCGGTCGCGACGCCGGTCGACCCGAAACCGCCGGCGCCCCGCGCCGATTGCGCCGTCTGCGTCACTTCGACGAGGCTCGCCGTCTCGATCTTCTGCACGACGAGTTGCGCGATGCGCGCCCCGCGCTCCACCTTGAACTTGGCGTCGCCCAGATTGATCAGCAGCACACCGACTTCGCCGCGGTAATCGCTGTCGATGGTGCCGGGGCTGTTGAGCACAGTGATACCGTTGCGCAGGGCAAGCCCTGAGCGCGGGCGCACCTGCGCTTCGAAACCCTTCGGCAATTCGAGGGTGAGCCCCGTCGGGATCAGCGCGCGCTTGCCCGGTGCGATGACGACTGGCCGCCCTTCGCCGACGGCCGCGAGCAGATCGATGCCCGCCGCGCCCTGTGTTTGATACGCGGGCAGTTCGAGCCCGTGTGCATGTGCCAGCCGGACGACTTTCACTTTGATGCGCGCCATCGGCGTCGCCACTCCACGTCTGAACTTGGGGCAGCTACGCTCGCACGCTTCCACGATGCAGGCCAGCCCTTGTCGCGCGTCGCTGCGCACGCCGACTTCATTTCTATGCGCTTGCGCGGCGCGTGTGGCCCCTGGGTCCCGGATATTTGCCTTCGGCAAATTCCGGGATGACAGTTCCATCTTGTCATCCCGGCCGGAGCGCGTCAGCGCGGAGAGCCGGCAACTGTGTTCTGCGATCCCGTGTCCGAGGAGTGTGCCGTCGTG
>RXJK01000103.1:11241-12612 GCA_003963125.1 Hyphomicrobiales bacterium | reverse complement strand
CTTCCGCTCCGTGTAATATCGCGTAATCTGGTGAAGCCCGGGGCAGCTTGTCTCCCCGGGGCGGCTTTCGAGGGGCAATGATGAAAGACTTGAAGCGATCCGGGCTGACCCGTGAACAATGGTCGGCGATGACGGTCTACGAGAAGTTCGAGCAAGTTGTCATCTTCGTCCTCAGCGTCATCATTGCGGCGATCGTCGTGGCGTCGGTCTGGGCGCTGATGCGCGAAGTCGTGAACCGCTTGATTCTGGGGGCATTCGACACTCTCGACTACGCCACCTTCCAGGTGGTGTTCGGCATGATCTTCACCGTGGTGATTGCCCTTGAGTTCAAGCGCTCCCTTCTTGTTGCGACCGAACGCAGCTTCGGCATCCTCCAGGTCCGCACGATCGTGCTGATCGCGCTCCTCGCCATCGCACGAAAGTTCATCATCCTCGACCTCGGCGAGACGGAGCCGGCCAAGATTGCCGCACTCGCCGCCGCGGCGCTTGCGCTCGGGGCGGTGCACTGGCTGGTGCGCGATCAGGACCGGCGCGAACAGCCCCCCTACTAGGAATGCGGATGGCGGTCAATGAACCGAACCTTTTTCATTCGACTTGTTTCAGCAACCTCTGCCGCGCTCCTTATCATAATTGTGTGGCAGAGCTTTCCTATCATTCAGGGCGTTGTGCTGGGTCGGTTTGCCGAACCGCGCGCCGTGGCTCCGCGCGGCGACTTGGCGGCGTTTGAACAAAGCACCATCGCGGTATTCAACGCCGCTCGAGACAGTGTCGTCTTCATCACGACGGCCGAGCGTGTAGTCGATCCCTGGACCCGGAATGCCTATGACGTTCCGCGCGGGAACGGTTCAGGATTCGTCTGGGACGAACTCGGTCATGTGGTGACGAACAATCATGTTATCGCCGGCGCGAGCCGGGCAGTCGTCAGGCTGGCTGATGGCCGTGCCTTCTCCGCGCGCCTGGTGGGGCGCGCCCCCGAGCACGATCTGGCAGTCCTGCATATCGGCGTAGGTTTTGACCGGCCACCGCCAATCCCCATCGGCACCAGCAACGAGTTGCGTGTCGGTCAGAGCGTGTTCGCCATCGGCAATCCGTTTGGCCTGGACTGGACGATGACGACCGGAATTGTCTCGGCTCTCGGCCGCGAATTGCCGGGAGAAGGCAGTCTCCCGATACGGGGCCTGATCCAGACGGACGCGGCAATCAACCCCGGAAATTCCGGTGGCCCTCTGATCGACAGCGCAGGGCGTCTGATCGGCGTCAACACGGCGATTTTCAGTCCATCCGGCGGCAGTGCGGGAATCGGCTTTGCGGTTCCCGTCGATACGGTCAACCGGGTGGTGCCACATCTCATCGCTCGCGGCAGCTATGCAC
>RXJK01000103.1:6831-11191 GCA_003963125.1 Hyphomicrobiales bacterium | reverse complement strand
CTCGGCATCTTATTCGATCCCAGGGTCGACGCGATGCTCGCGCAGGATGGCTCCTCCGGCGTCCCGGTCCTCGGAGTCGATCCTGACGGCCCCGCTGCCCGTGCGGGACTGGTGCCCGCCCGCATTAGCGGCGATGGGCTCATTGTAGTCGGCGACCGGATAATCGGCCTTGGAGCGACTAGAGTTGATGAAGCGGCTGACCTGATCACAGCGCTCGAAGCGCATCGCCCGGGGGATCAGGTTGAATTGCACATCCGGCGCGGCGATCAGCGCCAGAGCCTCAAGATCACACTCGGCGAACCGCGATAGGAGCCGGAAATGCCCGCTGTCTCGACGAGGCATCGATTTATCAATCTCGTCCAATCCGCGCTCTTGCTTGGCCTTATGGCGATGATCGCCTGGGTGTCCATGACAGCGGTCGTCGGCGCGGAGGTCGGGCTGCTGCTTGCCTTCGGAATGGTTGCGGGTCTGATTTTTGTCCCCAATCTGCCGCAAGACTTCTTGCTGTCCGCATATCAGGCGGAGCGCATAACGGGACATGATGCGCCCGGCCTTGTCGCAGGAATAGCGGAACTTGCGCGACGTGCCGATTTGCCGCGCGCGCCGAAGCTCTATCGCGTATCGAGCCCGTTGCCGAACGCCTTCGCGATGGGCAGTCCGGAAGACAGTACCATCTGCGTCACCGATGGACTGCTTCAACTCCTCGACGGTCGCGAACTCGTCGGCGTCCTGGCTCACGAAGTTGGCCACATCGCGAACCGCGACCTGTGGATCATGGGATTGGCAGATATGATGTCACGGTTGGTTTCCATCGCGAGTTGGCTTGGACAATTCCTGCTGCTCCTCAACCTACCTCTTATTTTCGCGGGCGCGGTCTATGTTCCGTGGCATATCGTGGCGCTTCTCATCTTCGCGCCCACCTTGATGGCGCTCGTGCAGCTCGGCCTGTCGCGCACCCGCGAGTATGACGCAGATCGCGCGGCGGCGGAGCTGACCGGCGACCCGGAGGGTCTCATGAGAGCGCTGAGCAAACTCGAACGCCGTGTCGGAAGGTTCTGGGAAGAAATTTTTCTTCCCGGCCGACGCATTCCGGAGCCTTCGTTGCTCAGGACCCATCCCCCGACCGAAAGCCGAATCCGCCGCCTCCGGGACCTGATCACGGGTAGCACGACCCCGATCCCCGCCCTTGTCGGCTACCCGACCGCAAGGATACTGCTGGGAGGCACACCGCCTCGGTTCCATCGCCTTGGGCTCTACTGGTAGGCTTGCTGGGAGCTGGATCACCCAGGAGAAGGGCGACCCGTCAGAAGACAGGTCGTCCAGAGAAGGTTGGATCCCAGCCCCGTCCCCTCCGCCAAATATTCCATTATATTATTGATCTTATTGGATATTTTCTGACGCCTCACTCGAAGCGCGCAGACTGACCCACAAATGTTCTGCTGCTGCGAATTCGCTCCGTACGCATCCGGCGAAGGCCGCCTTGCGGGATCTGAGGAAAATCGTTGAGCACTGTCGGTATGGACAGCCATACGCACAGTGCCTTCGGGCGACTTGAGATCGTCGAGACCGGGCGTCGCCGTCGTTGGACGGATGAGGAGAAGCGCCGGATCGTGCTGGAGAGCAGTAAGCGGAGCTTTTCCCCCACCTTCCTGGGATGACGCCCATCAACGATCTTTTGGCCGCGAGGGCGGTTAAGGGACCTGATGATGTCTGGACATGATGTGCTGATGATGCCTGGGTCGCCCCGTGTTGAGGTGTTCACGGGGAGCCACCGCCGTCGCCGATGGAGTGACGAGCAGAAGGCCGCGATCGTTGCCGAGAGCTATGAGACGAGCGTCGGCGAGGCGTCTGCGCGTCACGGCCTGTCGAAGGCACAGCTGTTCAACTGGCGCCGTGAGGCGCGTGGGTTGGATGTACCGCGACGATCTGGATGGGAAGCGCGCGACGATCAGGATGAGAAGCCTGTGTCGCGGACAGTTGGCGGATGCCCGCGTCGATTGACGCGGGCAAGGGCCTTTCGATCCGCTGATTGACGCGCGGCGTCACTCTGCTGCGGTCTTGATTGTCGCGCGGATCGGCGGTCGTCCTGGGCCACGTTTGCGTTCCATTGCGACGCGCCGTCTGTAGCTCTCCACGTTCATTTCGATGATGGTGGCGTGGTGAACGAGGCGATCGACGGCGGCGAGGGTCATGGCAGGATCGGGGAAGATCTTGTTCCATTCGCCAAAGGGCTGGTTTGCGGTGATCAGCATGGATCTGCGCTCGTATCGCGCACTGATCAGTTCGAAGAGCACGGATGTCTCGGCCTGATCCTTGGTGACGTAGGCAAGGTCGTCGAGGATCAGCAGGTCGAAGCGGTCCAGCTTGGCGATCGCGGCTTCAAGTCCCAGTTCGCGGCGTGCCAGCTGCAGGCGCTGGACGAGGTCGGTGGTCCGGGTGAAGAGCACGCGCCAGCCATTCTCGACGAGCGCAAGGCCGATGCCGGCAGCGAGATGGCTTTTGCCGCCGCCGGGCGGACCAAAGAGCAAGAGGTTGGCGCCCTGGGCGAGCCACGCATCGCCTGCGGCAAGCGCCATGACCTGCGCTTTGGAGATGACCGGTGCGGCCTCGAAGTCGAAGCCGTCAAGCGTCTTGCCGGGCGGTAGCCTGGCTTCACCAAGGTGTCGCTCCATGCGGCGACGATCACGCTCGGCAATTTCGTGCTCCGCGATTGCCGCGAGGAAGCGGGCGGCAGGCCAGCCCTCCCTGTCGGCTCTTTCCGCGAAGCTGGTGCGGGACCTTGCGACCGGGGCGTTCCTCGACGCCCAGCGCAATGCGGTCCTGATCGGCGGAACCGGGACCGGCAAGACCCATCTTGCGATTGCCATCGCCAGGTCGTGCATCCGTGCCGGCGCCCGGGGCCGCTTCTTCAACACGGTCGATCTGGTGAACCGGCTCGAGAGCGAAGCCCGCAACGGCCGGCAAAGCCGGACCGCAGACCTCCTGACCCGATGTATGGTCCGGCCGTGCGTCGCAAGGGGAACGTTGAACTGGTTGAGCGGTCTTGCATCAATGTATCCGGCCTCTGATTGGAGCGGTTCACTGCTCCGGGCCATCATGGATATCAGCGCGCAATCGATCTGATTAGCGGATAAGTCTCGAGCGGACTATTTGGGTCGCCAGTGTTCGATCGCGCCGGGAAGACCGACCTCCATCGTTTCGTTTCCTCTCGCAGACCTCGGCGGGTAAACTCAGATTGCTGCGCCTACATCGACATTTCCTTTTCTGTTGTCAGGCCATTTCCCTTGATCGATCGAAAGACCTTTCCCTCGCCTCGACCTGTGCTTGCTCGACGGCCGTGAACGGAGGGCTCGTCAAGATTGGCCGTCGGGTTGGTCGGGATGCTTGCTCAGCGTTTCCAGGCCACGTCTTGACGAGACCAAGCACACGGCCAGGCTCAGGCGGGTTGGGGCGCATCGGCGGTCCTCGTGAACTCGAAGTCGCGGCCCTTGGCGAGCACCGCCCAGGTTATTCGAGCCAGCTTGTTAGCGAGCGCGATCGCCAGCACGTTGTGGTGCAGGCGTTTCTTCGCCGCCTCGATCCAGCCCCGCAGGCCGTAGCGCTCCCAGCTATTCGGCCTGACCAGCACGACCCACGCCGCTTGCACGAACAGCTTCCTCAGGTAGCGGTTGCCGCGTTTCGAGATCTTGCCGAGGATCGTTCTGTCGCCGGTCGACATCTGCCGCGGCACGATGCCGAGCCACGCCGCAAAATCGCGTCCATTGGAGAAGATGTCGCCAGTACCGATCGCTGCGACGGTGGCGCTGGAGATGATCGGGCCGATGCCGGGCACGGTCATCGTGCGCTGACAATGGGGATCGGTAGCAGCGATCGCGCCGATCTCGGTCGACAGCGCCTCGATGCGCTCGTCGAGCCGCCGCCAGTCACCGGCCAAATCCTCGATGACGTGCAGCACGCGTGGGGACAAGACGTCTGTGCGCGTCGCCAAAATGATCGGCAGCTCGGTGCGCAGGAACCGGATGCCCTGGCGCACTGCGATGCCGCGCTCGAGCATGAAAGCCCGGATCTGATTGACGATACCGGTACGCTGGCGGACGAAGCGCTCGCGCACACGATGCAGAGCCTGTAGGTCGAGTTGATCGGCCGTCTTCGTCGCGACGAACTTCATCGTTGGCCGCTGCACGGCTTCGGCGATCGCCTCGGCATCGTTGAAGTCGTTCTTCTGGCCCTTCGCGTAGGGCCGTACGTATTTTGCCGGCATCAGCCGGGCGTCGTGGCCGAGCGAGCCGAGTTTGCGGGAGAGGTGATGCGCGCCAACGCAGGCCTCCATGCCGATGAGGCAGGGGGCCAAGTTGGCGAG
>RXJK01000103.1:0-6781 GCA_003963125.1 Hyphomicrobiales bacterium | reverse complement strand
CGAGCTGGCCGCGCGAAAGCTTCTGACGCAGCACGATGGCGCCGCGCTTGTCGTGGCCGACGACGTGGAAAGAGTTCTTACCGATGTCAATGCCGATCACGGCGATCTCGGCGCTTGTGGACTTGGGCATGGGCGTGCTCCTGTAATTGCAGCCCCAAGTCCAGCGTGCGCTGCGGCTGGGGCAAGAGCACGGCCGGACCATCCCATTAATGGACCTCGTCGTCCTCGACGAACTCGCCTACCTGCCGTTTGCGCAGGCTGGAGGCCAATTGCTCTTCCACCTCATCAGCCGGCTCTATGAGTGAACCTCGGTGATCGTGACCACAAACCTCGCCTTCGGCGAATGGCCCTCCGTCTTTGGTGATGCCAAAATGACGACCGCGCTGCCCGATCGCCTCACGCATCACTGCGAGATCATCGAAACCGGAAATGAGAGCTGGCGCTTCAAAAGCCGCGCCTGATCAGTCCACCGCGACTATTGCCCTATCGACCCGCGGTCGCCCCGACTGCGCAATCCCGACCAGCTGCGTCGGGGCGTCCGCTACCGGACTGCGGGGGGGTCAACTTTGGACGCCGATTGACAGTCCCGGGACGTCGCGCATTTTACCAAGGCTGCGCCACGCTTGGCTCGCACGGACCAGGCAGCCTATTGCCGCTGGCCACGCGGTTTCTGCGCCTCAGCCTTCTCTGGCGCCAAAGGCTTTGTGTTGATGCGATCGGCTTGATCGTGAGCCAGATCTTCCAGGCGCTCTCCCTTGACCAGGTTCGGGTCAATCCGCTCGGCGGGATGAGCCGCAATCGCCCGCGCCGCTTCGGCGGCAGCCTGTGCCTCCTGGCGTTCCTTCGCGGCAATCGTCTCGGTCTGCCGGACCAAAGCCCGGTCGGCGACCTGTTGAAGGGACGAAGGGGAAGTACCGGCATCGCTGCGCGCCTCGCGCTCGATGGCACGGTCGCGGATCTGTTCGGCGCGCTGCGCTTCCCGGTCTTCCGCCGCCTGGATCTCGCGCGCGCGGGCGATCAGCTCGTTGGCACGCGGGCCAATCATGGCGCGTGCCTCTTCCTCGCTGATTTGCGTCGCCCCAGTCTCCTGCCGGGCCTTCAGATCGGTCCGCACGGCCAGCATTTCCATGGCCTCGGCCGAGCGTCGCAGGAATTCCGCCCTGGTCGCACCGGTGAGCGGGCCGGCGGTCACCTGCACCGCGTCGTTGATGTCCTTGAGGTTCTCGCGCATCTCGGCGGCGCTGGCTTTAGTCATGGCGATGCCTTTCCGATAAGTATCCAGACGGGAAAGGACACGACCAGACGATGCGGCCATGGTCAGCCGTTCAACATACTGCACAGCGATCCGACTATCGGGTGCGGTGCCGGCAACCGCCCTCCAATCCTCCAGGGCGGCATTCACGGCCGCCAGCCTTCGGCCCGTCTCCGGGATGAGGATAGGATTCTGCCGGGCGCGCTGGATCCGCTCACGGGCGTTCTCGACCACATGCGGGTTCATCTGGGCATAGGCCCGGTCACGGGCCTCCCGGCCAGCGCGCGGGCGATCGGCGTCATCCACGATGGCCTTGTCGCGCGGCCCGTAGCTCTGGGACGAAGCGCGGTAGGTCGCGGCAGTCGCGACGATCCTCAGCCCCTCGGCCTCGGCGTGCTCCGCATAGGTATGACGCCAGCTCCGCAGCACCGCCGGTCCGGTCCGCAGCCGCTGGCCATCCTCCCCTTTGACGGCGACGATAACATGGACGTGCATGTGGCCGTCGGCCTCCTTGTCGTCATGCAGGGCAAAGGCGAATTTGTGATCGGCGAACTGTTCATGCAGGAACCCGCGCGCGGCCCGCACCAGAGCTTCCTTTTCCGCCCCGGCTTTGGCCGACAGGATTATGTGCATGGTGTCACGCGGACTGAAGGAATTAAGGCTCCTGTTCCAAGCCTGGGCAACTTGCCGGACCTGCTGCTCCGACCTGATCACGCCACCGTCTCCATTCCTCGCCGTTCCGTCATGCACCAGCCGCGAAAGCTGGAAGACCACGCCAGCCTTGCCGTGGCTGGGCTCGCCGACCGGAGCGACACTGACCGCATCGGCCTCGACGCCGAGCGCGCCGGCGATACGGTCGCCGATCATATTCTTCGTCGGCACGCTGAACGCCAGGCGCCCGCCGGCGCCTCGGCGGGCCGCAACATGGAAGCGTTCCTTCACGGCCTCATCGCCGGCCTCGCCTCGAACAATGGTGCGGCCGGCCATGGTCGCCACCACGCGGGCAGAGCATGAGCCATCCCCGGACGTGTCGATCCGATAGGCATAGCGATGGCCCGAGAAGGCAACTTCGACCGCGGCGGCCAACTGTTCCTCGCCCTCCCCTTTCACCGAGAGGCTGAAGGTTGCGACGTCGTCGCTCTCCTTCCGCTTGTCGAAGCTTCTGGCCCATTCCTTCATCTCGGCGGCCACCGCCTCATGGGTGCAGAGAATCTTGCCCTCGTGCGTTTCCAGCGCCGCCTCGTCGCGCTGGATATATTGGCCGATGGCGGTCGCCCGCGCTCCGCCGTGGCCATAAGAGATGACCTTGAGCACCGCCGGCTGGTAGCCGGCAGCAAGCTTCGTCGCTGAGCTGGCCGAGGCGCCTGCGCCCGGCACCAGTGGCCTCGACGTAGCCGGACCTCCGATCCGGGGAGCGCCTTTGCCGCGAGGGGCATCCTCCAGGGCATCCCTGACAGGGCTGGCATCCAGGGGCAACACCTGGGCTGTCCGGAACATCGCCGTAGCAACCTCGCGAGGCCCCTCCCCTGCCGGTCCCATGTTCCCGCTTCGCGTGCCGCGAACGCGCGGCGCGCTCGCAGACCAGCTGGCAATGTCGAACAGTTCCGCCGCGCGTCGCCGCCGTGCCCGATTGGCCTCTTCTACTTCGGCATGCGCCCGCAGACGCGCCGCAAATATCTGGAGCGCGGCCTGGTCGATGCTCATGACCGCAGTTCGGGCAGATGGGCCGCCCGTCTCAGTTTCAGGCCGTGCGCCACCGTCATGGCGGTCAGCTCAGCGTCAAGCTCGCGGATACGTTGATCCAAGACCTCGAAAACGGGGAGTGCGCTCTCGAGCAAGACCACCCGTCCCCCATGAACAGCGTGCAGCAATTGGCTCAGATTCCGCCCGACCATCCGCACCTGCGATGCCAGCGCCGCTCGCCAACGAGCGCGGGTGGATCTCACGCCCGAGGTCAGCTCCCTGCTCGATCAGGCGTCGGCCAGGGCGCGCCGGCTTCGCCCTTCGGAACATCACCGTCACCGCGGTGGGCACGGCCGACATCCTGATCGAGGAACTCGGGCGCCCGCGCGAGGAGGACATTCTCCTCGTGGATGGGGCACGGCCGCGGCGGCGCTCGGCCCCGCCGTCGCCAACGCCGACTTCGTGCTGATCCCGACCAAGGCGCATGTGTTCGACGTGAAGCAGTGCCTCGGCCTCATCCGGCACATTCGCTCCCTCGGCGGCCGCCATCGCGAGATCGCCTATGTGCCCGCGCTCAAGCCCGGTGACACCGTCATCCTCGACAACCTGCAGGCCCACAAGGTGGCAGGTGTGCGTGAGACCATCGAGGCCGCCGGGGCGAGGCTGCTCTACCTCCCGCCCTACAGCCCGGACTTCAATCCCATCGAGCAGATCTTCGCCAAGCTGAAGGCTCTGCTCCGGACAGCGGCGGCCCGCACCGTCCCTGATCTGTGGCACGCCATCCGGCAGGCTTTGGCTTGCTTCACGGCAGATGAGTGCCGCAACTCCCTTGCTGCCGCCGGCTACGATACCGACTTGGCCGTCGCTACGTGACCGGGCACGGCTCTAAGTGCGGGAGAACACGGGCAAGAAAATGAGCCTGAAATTGTCATTTAAGATATGTACGCAGAATCTTCATTACGCCCTCCACGCCGTCATCGTGATCGCCACCTGCGCCTCCGACGGCCCGATCTGCGCCCGCACCGAATGTTTCCCTGAGATGACTCTGCATCACTTCTGCCATCAGTCCATTTGTCGCACCACGCATGGCGACAATTTGCTGCAGCAGGGGAGCGCAATCGGCCCCCGCTTCGATCGCGCGTTCCAGAGCGTCCGCCTGACCCTTGATACGCCGCAAGCGTGTGATGGCTCGCTTCTTGTCCTCTGATGAATGTGGCATCGCGTTTTCCCGAGAAATCGCTCCAGCATACTATACAGGGGGGGAGTTTCAATCCTGCACAGAGCCGGGCGTTTTTCTAATCGGGCGAGGTTCCGGTCATGCTCTCAAGCCTGCGCCACGAGCAGCCTTGGCATGGGCGCCGAGGGTCCGATCCTCTTGCCACCTCCGGTCGATCCGGGGCCGTTCGCGCTCAGCCTCCTGTGGCATGCGCGCCATCAGAATGCGCCGCGCCACGTCTGGTTGAGACGCATCATTGTAGCGTCGGCAACGGAAATGAAGGCCGAAGCCGACCTGCTACGGCAAGTGGGAGCCGTGCGAGCCCCATTTCGTCGTTGATCTGCCCGACGTGTCCACCGATCGCCAAGCTTATCGAACTGGCGTGTGACGAAGCAGCAAGCCACAGCTCGGGCGGCGCTCTCTATCGGCCTGTTTGCGGAGGACGATTGCCATCGAACCTCACTTTGTGCCGCCGACGCTGCACCTGCTCACGACCGCTAATGGGATGGACTGGCCGTGCTCTCGCCCCATCAGCGTTGCACGCTGGCTCGGGGCTGCAGTTGAGGAGCGCGCCCATGCCCAGAACTTCCGCCAAGCAAGTTACTGCCGTTACCGTAGTCGGTATCGACATCGGGAAGAATGTCTTCCACCTCATCGGCTTGGACAAGCACGGCCGCATTGCCCTACGCGCCAAGCTGACGCGTGGGCAGCTTGATGCCCAGTTCGCCAATATGCCGCCCTGCCTCGTCGGCATGGAGGCATGCAATGGTGCTCATCATCTTTCACGCAAGCTCAATCGGCTCGGCCATGATGCGCGTATAATGCCCGCCCAGTACGTGAAGGCGTTTCTCAAGGGCAATAAGAACGACTTCCGCGACGCCGAAGCAATTGCGGAGGCGGTGCAACGCCCGACCATGAAGTTCGTCACGACTAAGACTGAGGATCAGCTCGATCTGCAGGCTTTGCATCGGGTTCGTGCGCGGCTCGTGCGGGAGCGTACGGCTGTGATCAACGAGATCCGCGCCTTCCTGCTCGAACGCGGCATCGCCGTAGCCCAGGGATATCAGCGCTTGCGCAAAGCCCTGCCCGATATTCTTGCCACTCGGGAAGATGTTCTGTCGCTGCGGATGCGCCACACCATTGAGGAGCTGGCCGAGGATTGGCGGTACCTCGACACGCGCATCGAACGCGTGTCAATCGCAATCCAGGCGCTGGCCGAGGACGGGGGACCGTGCGAACGACTAATGACCATGCCCGGCGTTGCGCACATCATCTCGACGGCGACGGTGGCTGCGATCGGAGACGGGCGGACTTTCGAGCGCGGGCGAGACTTCGCGGCGTGGCTCGGCCTCGTGCCGCGACAGATCTCGACCGGCGATCGGACCATCCTCGGCAAGATCTCTAAGCGGGGAAACCCCTATCTGCGGACGCTCTACTGTCAGGCGGCCCGCGTGGTACTCGTGAAGAGCCAACTCTGGGAGCGATACGGTCTGAAAGCCTGGATCGAAAGCAAGCGGAAGCGCCTGCACCATAACAAGCTGGCGATCGCGCTCGCCAACAAGCTCGCGCGCATCGCCTGGGCCCTGCTCACCAAGGGCCGCGACTACGAGGTGACGAGATATGATCCGACTTCGCCCCAACCCGCTTGATGCTGGCGCCTGGCTCGGCCGCGCCAAGGTGTGGCCTGGAAGCAGACGGGCATCCGGCCAGCGCACAGCGACGGCCAACCTTGACTCGCCCTCGACCGAGCGTCCTGCCATGAGCGAAGGTCGGGGCGAGGGAAAGGCTCGCCTGTCGAACAAGGGAAATGGGAGCGCAGCCATGTAGCAACCGATCCTGATGAGTTTCCCGCCGAGGTCCGCGAGAGAACGTGAGGAGATGGAGGACCGGTCTTCCCGGCGCATCGTGAGTCTGGTGACCCTTTTGGCCCTTGAGGTCTTACCGCTAATCAGACCGACTGCGCGCTGATATCCATGATGGCCCGGAGCCGAGATGCGTGCTCCACGACGAGGCCGGATACATTGATGCAAGACCGCTCAACCAGTTCAACGTTCCCCTTGCGACGCACGGCCGGACCATACATAAGGGTCACGAACGTCGATGCAATGCGTCGACCCGGGTGGCCGCTTCACCTCCGAAAGCGACCACCAAAATGGTGTCCTCAAAGTGAGTCGAGCCAGGCGAGCACGCTGGCGTCGCGCTTCCAGGACGGGGGCTTCTTGCTCGATACAGAGGCGCCGACGCGTTCGAGTGCCTTTCTCTTCGTTTCGAGGTTGGCCTGGGCGTAGTGGTTCGTCGTGTCGAGGCTGACGTGCCCGAGCCAGCTGCGGATGACGGTGACGTCGACGCCCGCCGAGACGAGGTGCACGGCGGTCGCATGCCGGAAGCTGTGCGGCGTCACGGTTTTTGACCGGAGTGTCGGCACCGTCTTCGCCGCCGCCTCGACGTAGGCCGCGAGTTTGAACCGAACGCCGGATGCGCCGAGTGGCTCGCCGTAGCGGTTGACAAAGATCCTCTCGGTGGGCCCTCGTGGCTGCCGCTCCAGCAGCCTTTTCAACAGCAGCACGGTTTCCGGCCAGAGCGGACAGATGCGCTCCTTGCGCCCTTTGCCGTGGAGACGCACGCAGTTC
>RXJK01000350.1 GCA_003963125.1 Hyphomicrobiales bacterium | reverse complement strand
GCAGATATCCACGATCGTCAGGACGCGCAGCTTGCGGCCGTCAAACAGCTGGTCGGCCATGAAGTCTATAGCCCAGCACTCATTGGGAGCCGTGGCCATGACACGGTCCTCGCGCAACTTCGCTGCGACCTTGCGCTTCGGGTTCTTGTTCCGCAGTTGAAGGCCTTCCTGTCGATAGAGCCGGCGCGTGCGCTTGTGATTGATCGCCCAGCCTTCGCGTCGCAGGAGAATGTGGACGCGTCGATAGCCATAGCGCACACGCGTCTTCGCAATCTCGCGGATGCGCTCGCGCAGAGGAGCCTGGTCAAGTAGGATCGAGCATACGGCGATTTTCGCGCCGGGCTCTTCTTACTCTCCCTGCCGTGCTGTCCAGCGCGCCGAGGTCACTGAAGCTTCCAGGCTCAATCTGCCGACGATATGCTCAAGCGCCGCGTCACTAATGGCTTCGGCGCGAATGGTGGCCGCTACTGTTACCCGATCGCTACCCTCAATATCGGCGCTTTCAAGCTCTGTCAGATGCAGTCGGCCTGTTGTCAGACCCTGCAACAGCAGCGCCCTGATATGCGCCTCATCAGCGGCCCGACAGACGATGCTTACGCAGTAGGTTTGTCCTGCTTCCGGCGCCGGCGTTGGCAATCGTCGATTGATCCACCCGACGAGCGGTCGAAGGAACAAATTGACGAACATGACCAGGCTCGTTGCCAAGGCGGCGTGCAGCTGAAGTCCGGCACCGCAGAGGACGCCGATGCTCGCCGAGCACCAGAGCGTGGCAGCTGTGTTGAGCCCGCGCACATTCAGACCTTCCTTAAAGATCAGCCCAGCCCCAAGGAAGCCGATCCCGGAGACGACCTGAGCGGCAACGCGCGTTGGGCTCGCCTCTCCAGGAATGAGGCTCGCAAACAGCACGAACGTAGCGGCGCCGAGTGCGACGAGTGTATTGGTCCGGAGGCCGGCCATGCGCTGGCGCCATTGCCTTTCAAAGCCGATCACGGCGCCGAACACAACGGCGGAACTGAGATAGAGGAAGGCGTGTGCAAGCGAGGTGGTCGTGGTCATGCATTTCTCTCGAAGTGTCTAGCCGTCAACGTAGTCGGAAGGACGCGAACAGGTTTAAAGCCAGGCGTGATAGCGCCGCATGTACCAGTGCTTGACCGCTTGGGTGAGCGCGCAATAGCCAAGCAATGTTGCAGCCAGCCACGGAAAGTAGCTCCACGGCAGTGGCACAAGTCCGATATGTTGCCCTATGGACGAATATGGCAGTGCAATGCCAGCAGCCATGATGAACGCGGTCAGCAGCAGCAATGGCAAGCGTGCTGTACTTTCGATGAAGGGCAACTTCTCCGTCCGGATCATGTGCACAATGAGCGTCTGCGTGAGCAAGCCCTCAACGAACCAGCCTGATTGGAACAATGCTTGCTGTGCCATGCTGTTGGCGCCGAATACATGCCACATGAGCGCGAAGGTAGTGAGGTCGAAGATCGAGCTGATAGGACCGACGAAGACCATGAATCGGCCTATGTCGCTTGCCACCCATTTGCGCGGCGACTGTAAATAATCACTATCAACACCGTCGAACGGCACTGCAGTCTGGGAAAGGTCATAGAGCAGGTTCTGTACCAACAGCTGAATCGGGAGCATCGGCAAGAACGGGAGGAAGGCGCTGGCGATCAAGACGCTGAACACGTTTCCGAAATTGGAGCTAGCCGTCATCTTTATGTATTTGATGATATTGCCAAAGGTCTCCCGGCCACGCAGGACGCCCTGCTCCAGTGCGAGCAAGCTTTTCTCCAGCAAGATGATGTCGGCACTCTCTTTCGCGATATCAGCCGCGGTGTCGACCGAGATGCCAACGTCCGCCCCGCGCAGTGCCGGAGCGTCGTTGATGCCGTCTCCGAGATACCCCACTGTGCTGCCGTTGGCTTGCAACGCCTTGATGACGCGTGCTTTCTGCGTGGGGGACATTTTAGCAAAAATGATCGAGCTCTCGACGGCACTGCGCAGGGCGCTATCGTCGAGCTTGTCGATATCCGTCCCCAGCAGTGGGATTCCAACATCTAGTCCCACCTGGCGGCAGATCTTGGCTGTCACTACGGCATTGTCGCCGGTCAGAACCTTGACCCGAATGCCATGCCGCCTGAGAGCGGCAATCGCCGGTGCTGCACTTTCCTTCGGCGGATCGAGGAACGACAGAAACCCACGCAGTATCAGGCCTTGTTCGTCGCCGAGACTGTAGGTCGGGCGCATATCCGGCCCAGCAAACTCTCGATCAGCAATGAGAATGACCCGGAAGCCATCCTCATTCATGTCGCGTGCGAGGTCGCGAACATGTTCGCGGAAGCTGTCGTCGAGCGCGTGAACCGTACCTTCCTGTTCATAGCGATCGCAAATGCCGAGCAGTTCCTCAACCGCGCCCTTGCAGACCAATAGGTGCGTTCCATCCTCGCGGGCAACGATGACCGACATGCGCCGACGCTGGAAATCAAACGGCAGCTCGTCGACCTTCTTCCACGATTGCCGTTTGACCGCGGAGCCAATCTCGTCGGCGCGCGCCAGCACCGCGACGTCGAGCAGATTTTTAAGACCGCTCTGGTGAAAGCTGTTGACCCACCCAAGTGTGAGGACGCCTTCGTCCTCCCGACCCCACAGGTCGAGATGGCGCTCGAGAATGATCTTGTCTTGCGTCAGCGTGCCGGTCTTGTCGGTGCATAAAACATCCATGGCGCCGAAATTCTGGATTGCGTTGAGGCGCTTTACCACGACCTTGTGGGCGGACATCGCTACCGCACCGCGCGCCAAGTTGGCGCTTACGATCATGGGCAGCATTTCCGGCGTCAATCCCACGGCGACGGAGACCGCGAAGAAAAATGCCTCCATCCAATCGCCTTTGGTGAAGCCATTCACGAACAGGACGATCGGGACCATGACGGCCATGAAGCGGATGAGCAGCCAGCTGACGCTGTTCACCCCACGATCGAAGGCTGTTTCCGCGCGCCGGCCAACCACGGACTTCGCGACTGACCCAAAGTACGTTTTCGCACCCGTTGCTACGACTAGGGCCATCGCCGTGCCGGAGACGATGTTGGTCCCCATGAAGCCCATATTGGGAAGGTCCAGGGCTGAACGTTCGCGAGACCCTGCCTCAGCGAACTTTTCGCCGGCATGGCTCGGCAAATGGCTTTTTTCAATCGGCAAGGCCTCGCCAGTCAGCACTGCCTGGCTGACGAACAAATCGCGGGAGGTGATCAGGCGCACATCCGCCGGGATCATATCGCCGGCTGAAAGCTGCACGATATCGCCGGGCACCAGCTCGCGCAGTGCGATCTCGCGCTTACTGGCCGGTGCATCAGGGCCGTCACGGCGCAGAACCGTCGCCGTCGTGTGCACCATAGCCTTGAGGCGCTCAGCCGCCTGGGTGCTTCGATATTCCTGCCAGAAACGCAGAAGCGCGCTCAAGACCACCATCGTTGTGAGCACGACCACGCCTTTGGTGTCGTCGGTCGCGTAGGACACGATCGCGAGCAGCAGCAAAACAGCGATGAAAGGGTTCTTGAAGCAGGCAAGCAACTGCCAGTACCAAGCCGGCGGGCGATCGCGGGCCACCTCGTTCGCGCCTGAACTTTGCAACCGCGCCTCGGCGTCGGCTTGCAGGAGGCCATCGCGGTTTGCAGCGAGCGCAACGAAGGCGCCATCGAGATCACGATGAGCCTCGCGAACCACTATCGCGGAATATTGAGAGTTTTGTTCTGAAGACTGCGCTTTGGCGCTGCGGTCGATTTTCTCGAACAATTTGATTCCGCTCATCGGTCTCACTCCTGGCGCCGCGCAGTGGCAGCACCAGGCGAGCCGAAGTTCGTCTTCAGACGACGCGGCTAACCCGGCGCGTCAGGGCGACCGCCGATCGCAATTGAATTGCTGTGCAGGCACTTGAACCCACGGTAACCGCCGGGTGCGGCGCCGTGGGTCGACTAGGTCCCTCGTCCAATGACACCTCCTGCTTCGTCTGATTAACCATCATGCAGTTTCGACCGAAACGCCCAGTCGGCTTCGGATCGTCGACCTTGTTTAGAACGGCTCCAAAGTTTGTAAAGCCTCTTATCTTCATGTCAGCGAGGTTCTGCAGAGTCCTTGCTGTCGCAGTCGACCACCAATGATCGGTGACAGGGTGCCCATTGCAAAAGCGCGTCCGCTCAGCCCCCTTACGCAAACCGATTGCTCGACAATGACGAACAGTTGACGCTCATTTGCGTAGCCATTGCGCTTGCCGTTGACAGTATCTGGGTCGCATTTGCCGCCACGGCCTCGTCGTACTCGACCGATGGAAATCTGAGTGCAGCCTCCCCCGACACGTGGCCTACCCAAGGTTCTGTGACGGTCACGACAGTCGCTTTCGCTGCCAGCGCCTTGGCCAGCTCAAGGCCTTGGCAGAGGGCCTTGGCCGCCAACTCCGATCCATCGATTGCAATCAGGATGTGCTTGTACATAGGACGTCCCATCCGCTTCGAAAATCAAGAGGGGATCAAGACCGGTAGAACGGCGGCCAGCCGAGTGGTTAGTCCGCGCGTACGAATTCATGCGAGAGACGATTGAGCCGCAATGTGAACCACGTGAACGCGACTGTGTCGATCATGACAGCCATCGCACCGAGGATCATGACGATGCGCTGATAGTCCGAAAGCGCAACCTCGCCGCGCAGCCACTCCACCGCCGTGTACGCCACCACGCCCAAGGGCAGCAGCGACACAAGAATGTCGATCAGGGGCAACGTCTCGCTTGATAGAGGTTGTGTAGCGGCGGCAAATGCATGGAAGGCTGTATATCCTAGGGCTACTATGGCAACCCATGCCACGTGCCACATGGCACTTTCAGGTGTTGTGGGTGCCGGCACGAGACGTCCCCACAACACTGCCCAAAGAAAGACCGCCAGAAACATGGCTGACCCCTCCCGGATCGCGATGCCGGCTACCCCTCGACGAGTTCTCGTCATCCGCACACTTGAAACCGGTGGGACCTGCATCAGGCTACGCGCGCCTCCCAAGCTTATCCAGTATGTGACTAACGGACCGTGACGACATCGACCTTGATCACAGTCAATTCTCGCTCCCTCCCATAAGTTATCCAAATGATTGCTCCGGCTGAACAAATCCTCTCGCTTGTCGTCGCAATGGGGATAGGTCTTCTCATTGGCGTAGAGCGCGAGCGGCGGAAAGGAGAAGGAACAGCACGCGCGGCTGCAGGTTTACGAACGTTCACCGTTGCGGGACTTCTTGGCGCAGTCGCGATGCTCGCAGGCGGCTCGGTCTTGCTGTCTGTTGCACTTGCGGGTGTCATAGCATTAGCTGCCATTTCATACCTTAGGTCGAAGAACGAAGATCCCGGCCTCACCACTGAAATCGTGCTGATCCTCACAGCTGCCCTTGGTGGGCTCGCTGTAGCGCAGGCGGAACTGGCTGCAGGAATTGGTGTCGTGGTGACTGTAGTGCTGGCCGCGCGCGAGCCCATGCACCATTTCGCGAAGCGCGTGCTGACGGAGAGTGAGCTAAAATCTGCGTTGACCCTCGCCGCAGCAACGCTGGTCGTATGGCCGATCATGCCAGACCGCTTTCTGGGGCCTTACGAGGCAGTCAATTTACGCAATTTGTGGACTGTCGTCGTACTGGCAATGGCGATCGGCGCTGTCGGTCACGTCGCCGTGAGAGTTCTCGGGACACGGTTCGGCTTGCCGCTTGCCGGTTTGGCCTCTGGCTTCGTTTCGAGCAGCGCTACCATAGCGGCGATGGGCGACAAGGCCGTTGGCGACCCGAGGCTTCTTGCGCCCGCTGCGGCAGCAGCAGTGCTATCGAACATCGCAACCATAATCCAAGCATCTATTCTCATAGCAGCGGTGAGCCCTGCAACGATTTCGGCTTTGGCTCTGCCCCTGTCGCTTGCCGGTCTTTTGGCCATTGGCTATGGCCTTGTGTTTGCGCTTAGGGCCTCATCGGCTGATGTCGAAGTCGATAGCGGAGGCGAGGCGTTCAAGCCCAGCACAGCCTTAATACTCGCTGCCCTTATCGCCGGAACTCTTGTTCTTGCCGCTGCGGCTCGCGTCTGGCTTGGCGACTCAGGTGTGATCGTTGCCGCAGCGGCGGCCGGCCTGGCGGATGCACATTCAGCCGCTATGTCCGTGGCGTCGCTCGTCGCTTCGGGAAAGCTGCAAGCGCTCGATGCTCGCCTGCCAATTGTGATCGGTCTGACGGCAAACGCTTTCGTTAAGTGTCTGCTTGCGGTCAGCGAAGGCGGACGCGCATTCGCCATTCGCGTGGTGCCGGGCGTCGTCCTTATCACAGCAGGACTTTGGATCGGCATGTTTGTGGCGTGAGCGTCTGTCGCCACGAAAGCTGGCGATCAGCGGTGTCGGCCTTGCTAGGTTCGGACGAGCACAATCTCGGCTTTTTGCAAACGCCGGTAAAGGTCGCGTCGCCGTCGCAGTGGCCACCAATCATAGAGGAACGTTTCAAGTGGCTTCCAATTGGCGACCCATCCTACAATGAGAAAGCTCTCTTGGATCGCCCGCGCGAGCGGTCCCGCTCCCAAGACCACTTGAACAATCTTATTGCCAATAAGGCAGACAATGAGGATCGGCACACCAATTCGCAGATAGTGCCAGCCGTTGCGAAAGTTTTCCCTGAGTTCGCGTTCGAAAGCAGCGGCGCGCTCGTCGAAATAGTGCGAGAGAGCAAGGGACAGTCCACTCTGCTCCGCCTTGATCGCTTCCTGAGCAGGCAGATGGACGGAAATCTGGAGCGGGGCGTCGTGCGGCAACTCCCGCGCCCAACTCACAATATAGTCCTCCGCGTCGCGATCGAGATCTCGTTCATGAAACGGTGCGGGATCAAGCGAGTTGAACAGCTGAGCTAAGTCACGGATCCGGACTTCGATCACGGCGGCCGTTTGGTTAAAGTTGGCCATGCCCGCTGCTCGCTTTCTGCGCCCTCAAAACGACATCCGCCCGATCGTTCAGCACCTTCCGACGCCTTTCTGAGCTCATCGGGTGTTGTCGTTTCCACCTCGGCGACCCGCCGATAAGCGATGGATTTTATGGTACTCCCGCAACGGTGGCAAAGGTCGCCCAATGCTATCCAAAGGCCCGCGCCAGAGCGAAGGCGGCACCAGCAGCCAATCCTCCCACCATCAAGGTCTGGAAAGCGGACTTCAGCATGTTCACGCCAGTGAAGTGCCCTTTGACCATTCCAAAGATGACGAGGGCAATACCTGTTACGATCACAGAGTTGGTCAGGGCCTGTGGCAAGCTCGACGTGAGCATATAGGGCACGAGCGGTATGAGGCCACCGACCACATACGAACTGCCGATTGTGAATGCGCTGATGGGTGCGCGGCGCGGATCTGGCCGCTCCAGACCGAGTTCGAAGCGCATCATAAATTCGATCCAGCGCTTGCGATCAGAGGTGATCGCCTCGACGACACTCGATAGTGCCTGGCCTGAAAGACCGTATTCCTTGAATATCGCCTCGACTTCATGAACTTCGCGTTCGCGAAGCGTGTCGATCTCGTGCCCCTCGCGTGCAACTTCAGAATCGAAGTGCTCCACGTCGGTGCGCGCGGCGAGGTAACCACCAAGTCCCATGGCGATTGCACCCGCCGCGACTTCTGCGAGCCCTGCCGTGATGACGACATCCGTGGAGCTAACCGCGGCTGATAGCCCTGCTGCCAATGCAAACGGGACTGTGAGGCCATCGGCCATGCCAATGACAACATCGCGGACGGATTCGGAGGCTGTGAAGTGCTTTTCGATGTGCGGTATTGTCGGCATCGGTCACCTTTAATGTTGTCAAGTTGCGGAGCTGGCTTGACCTGGTCGACACAGATTGTGACTACGGCTTTTGTTCTGCGGCTGAACGCTGGAACAGCATGAACGCGGCAAGCTTTCGCTTGAAGAGAAGTAGGTATCCGACATGGAGGCCAACAAACAGAAGCATCAAATTTGCTGCCGCCTCGTGGACCTCTTTGATCCAGCTGTCGCCTCTGCCCTCGTGCTCATCCCGCTGCTCGCGACGCTCGCTCGCTGCGACAACCTGCCGATTGGATGACGCAGTCCCGGCCTGGGTGATAAGAGCGTGGGCACGCGACATGGTCGTCGCCGCAGAAAAGGAGGGAAGCGCACGGAAACGATCCATGACAACACCCGTCGTTGTCACCAGCAGAAGGGATGCCACAATTCCTGCGATCAGTAGCCGGCTGACGGCAGGGTGATCCAGGACTCTGACTTGTGTCAGGCCGGCGAGGTCAGGAAGGAACCTCGAGATCCCCACCTGGCGCGGTCCGAAGATGCCCCAGACGACACGTACCAGTAGCACGACAGCCACTGCGTAGCCGAGCCACGCATGGATGATGCCTGCTTCGCCAGACAGGTAGGCGCCAATCGCTAAGGCCGCCAAGGCGGCATGGGATAGCCGAAGCTTCTCGAATGTGGTCATCACGATTCTCCAATCACGTAGCCCCCGGACGCGCCAGACGCGTCCGGGTCAATCGAACTCACTTTCAGGACTTGTCTCTGCGACCCTCAGTTCGCCTGATTGGCGTACCGGTCTCAGGGTTGACGTAGATTTCGAGGCGTACGCCATTCTTGTCGACGGCCTTGGCCTCGTAGCAGCCGTGCTCGGCTTTGATCGAACGCACCTCATAGCCGAGTTCAGCCAGTTTGGCCTTCGCGGCGTCTTGTGTGAGCCATTTTTCTTTCGGGACGGAGCCGCATCGGCCATTCTCCTCCGCGTAAGCGGGGATTGCCACGGCGGCGCCGAGTACCATAGTCAATGCGGCCAGAGCTTTTTTCATGATCAGTTCTCCGTTCTTGGTTCCAAAGCCTGTTGCGAACGGAGATCTAGCGGGTCAACGCTGTCAGCCCGCTGGACGTCGCTGTTATCGAAATGACAGGTGCTATCGGCGAGGATGAGTGCATGCACCCCAGTCCCAAGACTGCGACGGTCCTCGTCGCCATAGCTGCAATGATCGCCGCGCCCTTCCCCGCGCGGGCAGAGGGCAGCGGTATGCGACTACGAGATCATGAGTTGGCCCGACGAGGACTAGAAGAAGGCTCCATCGTGCCCCTGGACAAAGTGTTGGCTGCCGTCCGCTCCCAGTTGATGGGCGAGATAGCGGGAATTGAATTGGAACATGAGCGAGACCGCTGGGTGTATGAGATCAAACTGATCAAACCAAACGGTGCCGTTGTCGAAGTGTATGTTGACGCAAAGACTGGGACGATCGTCAAAGAGAAGAGCAAGTGATGCGACTTCTGCTCGTTGAAGACGACGACAGGATTGCGCGGGACGTGGTGTCGTCCTTGAGCGCAGGAGGTTTTGTCGTAGACCGAGTGAGCGACGGCGAGGACGCTTGGTTCAAAGGGGACACAGAAGATTATGCGGCTGTCGTGCTCGACCTTGGCCTTCCCAGGATGGATGGACTTTCGGTCTTGAAGCGCTGGCGCGCAAACGGTCGCTCGATGCCAATTCTGATCCTGACGGCCCGCGACACGTGGCTTGAGCGCGTCGAAGGCATCGACGCAGGTGCCGACGATTACCTCCCCAAGCCATTCAAGATGGAAGAGTTGCTGGCCCGACTGCGCGCCATCATCAGGCGGTCGGCGGGCAATAGCTCTCCAGTGATCGAAATCGGAGCACTGACCCTCGACACTCGGCAAATGAGGATTGCCCGCGATGGTGTGCCGATCACGCTGACTCCGCAAGAGTACCGCCTCGCGAGCTACTTGATGCACCATGCGGGACGGGTTGTCTCAAACGCCGAGCTGATTGAGCAGCTTTACGCGCACGATAGCGATAAGGAAACCAATGCCATCGAGGTTCTGGTGGGGCGGGTTCGTCGAAAGTTAGGGCAGGACGTCATCGAGACTCGGCGCGGTTTCGGCTATATCGTGAATAAGGTCGAGACATGATCGCGAACTCATTGCGTGTTCGTCTAACCATTCTTGGGCTGTTCTCAATTGTTGTCATTCTTGCGATTGCGGCATTTGGCTTGTCCCTGCTCTTCGAGCGACATGTAACTCGGCGGGTTACGGCGGAACTCGATGCATATGTGAGACAGCTTGCAGCAGACGTATCCATCTCCTCTGACGGATCACTCGTCTTGACGCAGGAACCAACCGATCCACGGTTTGCACAACCTTATGGGGGTATCTATTGGCAGATTGAAAGCGAGGCCAGCAAGCCGCTCAGGTCTCGTTCCTTATGGGATTTCCTGATCGACCTCCCACGTGACGAGCTTCAGCCGGGTGCACTTCATCAGCATCTACTAAATGGCCCCTCGGGCTCCACCCTTATTGTCAGTGAACGAAGCATCTCGGTTGTCTCGCCGAGAAATACTCCAATTCGCATTGCTGCAGGCGTCGATGCGCGTGAAATCACGAGGGCGGTCCATGCTTTCATGGGCGACGCGACCATCGCTCTCCTTGGACTTGCCGGTGTGCTCGGAGCAGTTTCATGGCTGCAGGTTGCAATTGGGTTGCGGCCTCTGGCTGCTCTGCGATCAGCCGTCGCTTCGGTTCGCGCCGGAACATGCCGACAATTGGATCTGGCGAGTCCTTCGGAAATCATGCCGCTGGTAAATGAGGTGAACTCCTTGCTGACGGATCGAGCGGCCGCAATCGAGACTGCCCAAAAGCGAGCTGCCGATCTGGCGCATGGGCTCAAAACGCCGTTGACCGTGCTCGCGACTGACGCTGAGAGATTGCGGGCCAAGGGCGAAACAGAAATTGCCGACGAGTTGGAAGACCTTGCCGCAGACATGAGCCGGCATATTCAATATGAACTCTCACGAGCCAGGATCGGCGCATCGGCCTCTACAGGCAATCGAAGCGTGGTCCGTGCAGCAGTCGAGCGATTGGTCAGGACACTCGGACGTACCCCGAACGGCATGCGCTTGGCGTGGCAGGTTGACGTGCCCGAAGCCTTAACGGTCTTCGTTCGCGACGATGACTTACTGGAACTGCTTGGGACAATCCTCGAAAACGCCGCCAAATGGGCGAAGGCGACGGTCAAAATTTCCGCCAGCTCCGGAACAGTAGCGACCGTGATGATCGAGGACGATGGACAGGGCGTCCCCGAGGCGGAGCTATCGAGCTTAGGTGGTCGCGGAGTCCGGCTGGACGAGACCTCGGAGGGCTCCGGACTCGGCCTATCAATTGCCGGCGAGATCGCGCAAAAGTACACAGGCAAGTTGCAATTCCAGCGGAGCCCATTGGGAGGCCTGAAAGTGGTCATCACTCTTCCTGCCAGCCCTTGAAGGCCTCCCAACGTGCGGAGACACCAAATGTTCAGTCATCTCCTGATCGCGACCGATGGTTCAGAGCTTTCTGATCGGGCTCTCGCCCAGGGCTTTTTACTCGCCAAGGCCCTGGCGGCGACCGTGACTGTCGTGACAGCAACCGACATGATACCGACTGGTGCATATGGGCCGATCCCGTGGCCTACGGATATCGAGAGATATGAAGCAGCAGCCGCCACAGCAGCGGAACGCATCCTGGGCAGGGCGCGCGAAATGGCGTCCACCCAGAACCTATCTTGCGAATTCCTGCACATCGTCGATGAACGCCCCTTCGAGGCAATCATCAAGACAGCTCGCGAGCGAGCATGCGATCTCATCGTGATGGCCTCGCACGGTCGTGCCGGAATTTCGTCCGTATTTCTGGGAAGCGAGACGCAGAAGGTTCTGATCCGGGCAACCGTGCCCGTATTGGTCATTCGCTAATCTGCTGCGATATGGTGCCATTGCACATCGTAGCATGGGGTAAGTCTCACAAGTTACATGGATCGACTGGCAAGTCATTTGGATGGAGCACGCCAAGTCAGGGGAGTGCGATGAATGTTAGAAATCCTCATTGCGTTCGATGGGTCGGATCCGGCAATGCGTGCCTTGCGCTATGCCATCGGCCTGGCGAAGGAGCATTCGAATACGCGCTTGCACATAGTCTTTGTGCACGAAGCCCAGATTTTCATTGGCAGCGCCACTGCAGATGGAACGGACACATCCCTGGGTAACGCGTTCCGCGAAAACATCGACGCGCTACTACGCCCCGCAATGGAAGTCGCTCAAGCCGCCGGTGTCGCATTCACAAGCGGTGCACTCATCGGCGAAACTGCAAAGTGCATCACGCGTCGCGCAGAAGAACTCAAGTGCTCGTCAATCGTCATGGGAACGCGGGGGATGACTGCCTTCGGGAATCTGATCTTGGGTTCTGTGGCAACTCAAGTCGTTCATCTGGCTACTGTACCGGTGACCCTGGTCAAGTAGGATCGACCATGCGGCGATTTTCGCGCCGGGGCTCTACTTACTCTCCGTGTCGTGCTGTCCAGCGCGCCGAGGCCACTGACGCTTCCAGGCTCAATCCGCCGACGATATGCTCAATCGCCGCGTCGCTAATGACTTCGGCGCGAATGGTGGCCGCTACTGTTACCCGATCGTTACCCTCAATATCGGCGCTTTCAAGCTCTGTCAGATGCAGCAGGCCTGTGGTAAGGCCCTGCAACAACAGCGCTCTGATATGCGCCTCATCAGCGGCCCGACATACGATGCCTACGCAGTAGGTTTTCCCTGCTTACGGCGTTGGCACGAAGGCTC
>RXJK01000364.1:8698-12846 GCA_003963125.1 Hyphomicrobiales bacterium | reverse complement strand
GGCGCGTCCGTTAGGATTGATCACTCTTGGAGGAATTGCTCTCCGTGTCGCCCCGGCACTCGTTGCCGGGGTCCACTCAGCCTCTTGCGCCAACATCGCGGATGGCTGGATCCCGGTGATGAGCACACGGGATGACAGGTGCGGGAAACCGGAACGCCTGCCACTCGCTACTGTCACCCCGGCACTCGTTGCCGGGGTCCAGCGCAAGGCTGGGTTTAGAGCAAGACGAAAGAAGATTCCGGCGCTCGTATTCGAGCGCGGGAAGGCGCGCGCTTACGCAGCGGCAGGCGCGGCGCTGTGCTTCTCGCGCAGGTAGTCGAGGACCTTGTCGGCGGCGAGGGGCTTGCTGAAGAGGTAGCCCTGCATCATCTGCGCGTGGAGTTGCTGCAGGATATCGACCTGCGCCGAGGATTCGATGCCCTCGACGACGCACGGCAGCCCCAGCGTGTCCGACAGCACCAGCACCGTCTTGATGATGTTGAAGCTCTGGCTGCCGTCCTCGATGTCACGGATGAAGCTGCGGTCGATCTTGATCTTGTCGATCGGCAGCTTGTGCAGCTGGCTGAGGCTCGAATGGCCCGTGCCGAAGTCGTCGAGCGAGATGCGCACACCGAGCGCCTTCAGCGCATGCAGCGAGGCGATCGCCTGGTCGTAGTCGGCGATGATCGCCGTCTCCGTCACCTCGATGTCGATGCGGGCAGGATCGATGCCGCTGGCGCGGATCAGGTTCGTCACCTTGCCGATCGCCTCCGGCGAGGAGATGTCGACCGCCGAAAGGTTGAATGACAGCCCGATGTGCTCCGGCCAGGTTTTCGCGCTGATCAGCGCCTTGCGCAGCAGCGTGCAAGTCAGGCGCGTGATCAGGTCGTTGTGCTCGGCGACCTTGACGAATTCGTCCGGCGACACGAGCCCGAGCCCCGGGCTGTGCCAGCGCGCGAGCGCTTCGAAGCCGACCACGCGGTCGGCGTCGATGTCGACGATGGGGTGGAACACGAGTTCCATCTCGCGCTCGAGATCGGCTTCGCGCAGGTGCTGCTCGACGAGGCGCTGGCGGCGGATCGCCGTTTCGTGCGACGCCGAGAAGAGAACCGCGCGGCCACGCTGCTTGTGCTTTGCGTGATAGAGCGCGTAGTCGGCACGTTCGAAGAGCGCATGGCTGTCGTTGCCGGCGTCCGGGAACAGGGCGATGCCGACCGAACCCGTGACGTGCATGGAGATGCCGGAGAATTGCAGCAGCGCGCCGATGTCGTTGCAGAGCTTGTCGCCGAGCGCCTGCAGTTCGGCCTTGGAGCGCCCGCCCTCGAAGATCAGGCCGAACTCGTCGCCGCCGAGCCGCGCAACGAAGGCGGCATCGCCGAGCGAAGCGCGCATGCGCCGACCCGTCTCGATCAGCACGCGGTCGCCCATGCCATGGCCATGCACGTCGTTGATCGGCTTGAACCCATCGAGATCGACGATGCCGAGCGCGAGGCTCGTGCCGGACGCACGCGCCGCCTCCAGCGCCTCGCCGAGCTTGGCAAAAAAGCGCCGGCGGTTCGGGAGGTCCGTCAGGCTGTCGACGTGCGCGAGCCGGGAATTCTCCTCGCTCAGCCGCGTCAGCTCCGCGTGCTTGGCTTCCAGCGCCTCGCGCGCCATCACCATGGTGGCGAAGTCACGCGAGTAGACGATGAGGATGTAGACCATGGCCGCCGCGACGAGCGCCATGTTGACCGCGATGGCCGTGAACGTGGGACGTCCGGTCAGCAGGAAGAAGATCGTGAAGGGCACGAGCACGACGCCCGTGAGCGCCAAGGCGGCGGGCCGCAGGTGCATGAGGCAGAAGATGCAGCTCACCACCGTGATGCCGATATAGAAGGCGATGTGACCCTGGTTGTAGGCGTCACCCAGCGGATAGAGCGACAGCGCCCAGCCCACGAACATGGCGCCGAGGAACGTGCCGAGGAGCAGCGTGTGTCTCAGCCGGCGAACGGCCTCGTCGCCCGTGGCTGCCTCAGCGTCCGTGCGGGCCCAGCGCCACAGGCGCAGGATACAGACGACCGACAACCCGAGCGGAAAGCCCGCCACGTGCCAGAGGGAACCGAGGCCCAGGTGCGAAAGCGCCAGTGTCCAGGTGTTGACCAGCAGGATCAGGTACAGCAACGGCACCTGCTTGCTGAAGGCTTCCATCTGAGCCTTGGCCAGGGACGGATTGTCCCTCGGAATTTCGAAAAGCTTGAACATTCAGCCTGAGCCCAGCCTTGGTTACAGGCCGTTCTACGCGATTTCGGTGAATGCATCCTTGTGCGTACGGTTCAGCTCCGCCCGAGTTGCGACTGGGTTAAGCGATCGTTGCCATCCGTGCCCATTCGACGTCCTTGCCGGCCGACGCCTCAAGCTTCATTCAGCACCGAGTGGGCACCGACGCCCGCGCAATGCGCGGCCGTGGCACGCCCATCGGAGCACCGCGGGTCTCCCCTACGCGATGGTCACGCCCCCGTCGGCGACGATGACGCTGCCGGTCATGAAGGTCGCGGCCTTCGAGGCGAGGAACGCGACGATGCCGCCGATCTCGTCGGGCTCGCCGATGCGCCGCAGCGGCGTGCCGGCTTCGCGAGCCGCGCGGTTCTTGTCGTCCTCCCATAGCGCGCGGGCAAAGTCCGTCTTGATCAGGCCCGGCGCGATGCAGTTGATGCGCACGTTCTGCGGTCCCCATTCCAGCGCTAGACTGCGCGCGAGCTGAAAGTCGGCGGCCTTCGAGATGCCGTAGGCCCCGAGCATCGTCGAGCCGCGCAAGCCGCCGATCGAGGACACGATGACGATGCTGCCGCCCCCCGCCTTGGCGATGTGCGGCGCCGCCGTGTTCGACAACCACAAGTTGCTCTTGATGTTGGAGGCCATGATCTTGTCGAAGGCCTCGTCCGGGATCTTGGCGAGCGGTCCGAAATAGGGGTTCACGGCCGCGTTGCACACGAGCGTATCGAGTCGGCCCCACTGCTTGAGCGTGCCCGCGACCAGCGCCTCGATCTCCTCCTTGCGCGAGATGTTGCAGGGAATGACGATGGCCTCCCCGCCGGCCTTGGCGATGCCGTCGGCAACTTCCTTGCAGGCCTCGGCCTTGCGCGACGAGATCACGACCTTGGCGCCGAGCCCGGCCATGATTTCCGCCGCCGCGCGCCCGATCCCGCGGCTCGAACCCGTGATGACGGCAACCTGGCCCGTGAGGTCGAAGGGATGGGCGGCGCGCGCTTGCGTTGTCATGAGGCTTCCTCTCCAAAAGCTTGTTTGTGATCGGCGTCCAGATCCAGCCGGCGGTGCGTGGTCGGAGGCGCTCTGAAGTCCGCTCCTCCACGCCCTCCGTGCCACGCGTGGCGACACCCGCCGGCAGCCTGACCATTACGTTAACTTGTTGCCAAGCCCGTTCCGCGGGCCTAGGTTCGCAGGCATCATAGCGCCGAGAGTTCAAACGCCAACCACAAGGCGAAAGCGGCCATGGGAGAAACGCGCCTTTGGGAGAAGAGCTACCCACCCGGATTGCGGTGGGATAGCCCGATCCACACCTGCTCCATTCCGGAATTCTTCGACGCTTTCACCGAGCGTTGGAAGGACAAGCCGGCGATCGAATACCGCGACAACCGCGTGTCCTACGCGGATCTGCACCGCACGGCCGATGCCGTGGCAGCGGGCCTGATCGCGCTCGGCCTGAAGCCCGGTGCCGGCATGGCGCTCTACCTGCCGAACACGCCCTATCACCCCTATTGCTTCTTCGGCGGCCTGCGCGCCGGCGCGCGCCTCGCCCACCTCTCGCCGCTCGATGCCGAGCGCGAGCTTGCCTACAAGCTGAAGGACAGCGGCGCGCGCATCCTGGTCACGACCAACGTCGGCCACATGCTCGGCATGGCCATGAAGCTCAAGGCCGAGGGGCTCGTCGACCACCTGATCGTCGGCGATGACACGCTGTTCGGCCCCTCGCCCGTGCCGACGACGCCGATCCCGGAAGCCGCAGGCATCATCCGCCTCGAAAAGCTGATCGTCGACGGCAAGGCGCGGCTGCCCGCGAGCTGGCCGAAGATCGACAAAGAGGACATCGCCCTCCTCCAGTACACCGGTGGCACCACAGGCAAGCCCAAGGGCGCGATGCTGACGCACGCCAACCTCACGGCCGCATGCGC
>RXJK01000364.1:749-8648 GCA_003963125.1 Hyphomicrobiales bacterium | reverse complement strand
AGAGCCTGGGCCAGGAAGGCCAGGACAAGACCATCTGCGTGCTGCCGCTGTTTCACATTTATGCCCTGACCGCCGTGATGCTGCGCGGCTTCCAGGACGGCAGCGAACTCATGCTGCGCATGCGCTTCGACGTCGAGACGACGCTCAACGACATCGAGAAGAAGAAGGCGACGGTGTTTCCGGGCGTGCCGACCATGTGGATCGCCATCGCCAATCACCCGGGCGTCGAGAGCCGCGATTTCTCGTCCTTGCGCTACGCGGCCTCCGGCGGCGCCGGCATTCCCGTCGAGACGGCCGAGCGCATCTTCAAGATCACGGGCCAGCGCATGGGCGGCGGCTGGGGCATGACGGAAACCTCGCCCGCCGGCACGTCACTGCCGCGCAACTTCGGCGGCAAGCCCGCCTCCTGCGGCGTACCCCTGCCGGGCATCGACATGGACATCGTCTCGCTGACGGACAACCGCAAGGTGCTGGCACCCGGCGAGGTCGGCGAGATCCGGGTTCGCGGCCCCAACGTGACCAAGGGCTACTTCAACGCCGGCCCCGAGACGCAGGCGGCCTTCGTCGACGGCTGGTTCCTGACCGGCGACATCGGCATGATGGATGCCGACGGCTTCTTCTTCATCGTCGACCGCAAGAAGGACATGATCCTCTCCGGCGGCTTCAACGTTTATCCGCGCGCCATCGAGGAAGCGATCTACGAGCATCCCGCTGTCGCAGAAGTGATCGTCATCGGCGTGCCGGACGCCTATCGTGGCGAGGCGGCGAAGGCCTTCATCCAGCTCAAGGCCGGCGCTGCGGAATTCACACTGGAGGACTTGCGTGGCTTCCTCGCCGACAAGCTCGGCAAGCACGAACTGCCCCAGCACCTGGAGTTCCGCGCCCAGTTGCCGAAGACGGCGGTTGGCAAGCTCTCGAAGAAGGAGCTGATCGCGGAGGAGCGGGAAAAACACAAGGCCTCCGCAGCCGAATGAAAATCCTCTGTCATCCCGGCCGGAGCGCGTGAGCGCGGAGAGCCGGGACCCAGGGCCACTTTGATCGAGATTACATCAGGAAAGGACACACCGTGGTTGACGCCGTCATCGTCTCGACTGCCCGTACGCCCATCGGACGGGCCGTGCGCGGAGCCTTCAATCTCACGCACGGCGCCGACATGGGCGGCCACGTGATCCAGCATGCCGTGAAGCGTGCCGGCATCGACCCGGCCCTCGTCGAGGACGTGACCATGGGTTGCGCCAATCCCGAGGGCGCGACCGGCGGCAACATCGCCCGCCAGTGCGCGATCCGCGCTGGATTACCCGTGACGGCCGCGGCCCAGACGGTGAACCGCTTCTGCTCGTCCGGGCTCCAGGCGATCGCGCTCGCCGCCCGCTCCATCACGCAGGACGGCGTGCCGGTCGCGGTGGCGGGCGGCCTCGAGTCCATCAGCCTCGTGCAGATGAACATGAACACCAAGTTCTACCGCAACGACTGGATCGTGGAGCACAAGGGCGCGCTTTACATGCCCATGATCGAGACGGCCGATATCGTGGCCAAGCGCTACGGCGTCTCGCGCGAGGCGCAGGATGAGTACGCCCTGCAGAGCCAGCAGCGCACGGCTGCGGGCCAGAAGGCCGGCCGGTTCGACCAGGAGATCGTCCCGCTCACGGCCGTGATGGCGGTGGAGAACAAGGAGACGAAGGAGATCTCGAAGCGCACCTACACGCTCGAGAAGGACGAGGGCAACCGCCCCGAGACGACGCTCGAAGGCCTCGCCAAACTGAAGCCAGTGCGCGGCGACGACCAGTTCATCACCGCCGGCAATGCCAGCCAGCTGTCCGACGGTGCCTCCGCGTGTGTGCTCATGTCCGACAAGGAAGCGGCCAAGCGCAACGTCAAGCCGATGGCGATCTTCCGCGGCTTCCAGGTCGCGGGCTGCGAACCCGACGAGATGGGCATCGGCCCGGTGTGGGCGATCCCGCGGCTCCTCGAACGCACGGGCGTGAAGTTCGACGACGTCGGCCTGTGGGAGCTTAACGAAGCCTTCGCGAGCCAGGTGCTCTACATCCGCGACAAGCTCGGCATCCCCAACGACAAGCTCAACGTCGACGGCGGCGCCATCTCCATCGGCCATCCCTACGGCATGAGTGGCGCCCGCATGACCGGCCACGCGCTCATCGAGGGCAAGCGCCGCGGCGTGAAGTACGCCGTCGTCACCATGTGCATCGGCGGCGGCCAGGGCGCTGCCGGCCTGTTCGAGATCGTCTGAGGAGGGGTCGCCATGGAACTGCGCTTCAGCGCCGAGGAAAATGCGTTCCGCGAGGAGCTTCGCACGTTCTTCCGCACGGCGGTGCCCGAGAGCATCCGCAAGAAGGTGAGCGAGAACCGGCATCTCTCTAAGGAGGAGATGGTCACCTCGCACAAGATCCTGCACTCCAAGGGCCTGGCCGTGCCGCATTGGCCGAAGGAGTGGGGCGGCGCCGATTGGACGCCCGTGCAGCACTACATCTATACCGAGGAGAGCCAGTTCAACGGCATCCCGCAGCCGCTGCCCTTCAACGTGTCGATGAACGGCCCCGTCGTCATCGCCTTCGGCACGGAGGCCCAGAAGAAGCGCTTTCTGCCGCGCATGGCGGCGCTCGATGACTGGTGGTGCCAAGGCTTCTCCGAGCCCGGCGCCGGCTCCGATCTCGCGGGCCTCAAGACCACCGCAGTGCGCCAGGGCGACCACTACATCGTCAACGGCCAGAAGACCTGGACCACGCTCGCGCAATACGCCGACTGGATCTTCTGCCTCTGCCGCACGGACCCCACGGCGAAGAAGCAGCTCGGCATCTCCTACCTCCTCATCGACATGAAGACGCCCGGCATCACCGTGCGCCCCATCCAGACGCTGGACGGCGGGCACGAGGTCAACGAGGTGTTCTTCGACGACGTGAAGGTGCCTGTCGAAAACCTCGTCGGCCAGGAGCATCGCGGCTGGGACTGCGCGAAGTTCCTGCTCGGCAACGAGCGCACCGGCATCGCCCGCGTCGGCTACTCCAAGCAGCGCATCGCGCGCATCAAGGAACTCGCGGGCCGCGTCATGACCGGCTCGAAGTCGCTGATGGAAGACGATCGCTTCCGCGAGAAGGTCGCCGCCGTCGAGGTCGAGCTGAAGGCGCTGGAGATGACGCAGATGCGCATCCTCTCCGAGGATCGCCATCGCAAGAGCAACACCCCGAACCCGGCCTCCTCGATCCTCAAGATCAAGGGCAGCGAGATCCAGCAGGCGACGACGCAGCTCCTGCTCGAGATCGCGGGGCCGCTCGCGCTCCCCTACCAGACGGACGAGGAAGAGCACGGCGCGAATGCGCTCCTGCCCGACATCGACTGGGCGGCTCCCGCGGCACCGACCTATTTCAACTACCGCAAGGTGTCGATCTACGGCGGCTCCAACGAGATCCAGCGCAACATCCTCGCCAAGGCCGTGCTGGGCTTTTGAGAAGGCAATCGGCAATTGGCAATAGGCAGTAGGGCCCCCTATTGCCGACGGCCTATTGCCTACTGCCTATCCAGCGTCATTATCAATCAAGCGGACACGCGCCTCCCATGGATTTCGATCTCAGCGACGAACAGCGCCAGCTGAAAGACAGCGTCGAGCGCCTGCTCAAGGACACCTACGACGACCTCAACCTGCGCAAGGGCTATATGAAGGAGCCCAAGGGCTACTCCGACGCGCTTTACAAGCAGTACGCCGAACTCGGCCTGATGGCCGTTCCGTTCTCGGAGGAAATGGGCGGCCTCGGCCAGGGGCTCACCGAGACCATGATCATCGCCGAAGCCTTCGGCCGCGCGCTCGCGCTCGAACCCTACCTGCCGACGATCGTGCTGGCCGGTGGCGTGCTGCGCCACGCCGGTAATCAGGCAATGGCTGCTGAACTCATCCCCGCGATCGTCGAAGGCAAGCAGACGCTGGCGCTCGCCTTCCAGGAGCGGCAGTCGCGCTACGATCTCGCCAACGTCTCCACCACCGCGAAGGCCGACGGCAAGGGCGGCTATACGCTCGAGGGCGAGAAGTCCGTCGTCTGGGGCGGCGACAGCGCCGACAAGCTGATCGTCTCCGCGCGCGTCTCGGGCGGTCGCGCCGATCGTTCGGGCATCGGCCTGTTCCTCGTCGACGCCAAGGCGTCCGGCGTGACGCGCAAAGGCTACCCGACGCAGGACGGCATGCGCGCCGCCGACGTGACGCTGTCGTCCGTGCGCGTTGGCCCCGAGGCAGTGATCGCCGGCCCCGACAAGGGCCTCGACGTCCTCGAAGTCGTGGCGGACGAAGCCATCGCGGCGCTGTGCGCGGAAGCCGTCGGCGCCATGGCCGCTCTGCAGGAACTGACCGTCGACTACCTCAAGACGCGCAAGCAGTTCGGCGTGCCGATCGGCTCGTTCCAGGTGCTGCAGCACAAGGCCGTCGACATGTACACCGCCGTCGAGCAGGCCCGCTCCATGGCCTACTACGCGACCATGATGGCAGCAGACCCCGATCCCAAGGAGCGCCGCAAGGCGATTTCCGCCGCGAAAGTGCAGGTCGGCCGCTCGATCAAGATCGTCGGCGAGACCGGCATTCAGCTGCACGGCGGCATCGGCATGACGATGGAGTACAAGGCCGGCCACTACTTCAAGCGGCTGACGATGATCGACCTCGCCTTCGGCGACGCCGACCATCACCTGCGCCAGCTCGCCGCCGCCGGCGGCCTGCAGTAAGCGCAACGGCTTCTTCGATCCAAAGACAAGCAAGGGCGGGATCTCTCCCGCCCTTGTTGTATCACCTGTAAGCCGAAATCGCGCCCCGACGCGCGCAATGAGACGCCGCGGCCTCGCCGCTGCATTCCCGGCCGAGCAAAGCGAGAGCCGAGACCTTTCCCGGCTGCGATTTGATCGCACGCTGAAAAATCCCGGCTCGTCGTGCCGACGCACGACGTCCAACTGTCATCCCGGTGCGCGTCACCGGGATCCAACCATCCGCACGCATCGCGCAAGAGGCAATGTGGACCCCGGCAACGAGTGCCGGGGCGACAGTGGTGGAATGGCTCGGGTCAGATAGACTACGTCACGCCGGCGAGGCGGAGGCATCCGCGATCTTGCGGGCGACCACATACGCGATGGGCAGGCCGACGAGATAGGCCCCGATGCACCCGACGGGGATGAGGAACTTCGCCTGATCGGCGAGCGCGGGCACGGATACGATCGCCGTCATGACGGCACCGGCCAGAACCGTACCGAGCATGATCCAGACGACGAGAGCGACTTTCAGCATGGCGAGCCTCCTTTGGCTGCTTGCCGCCGCGCGCACGACCGCACGACGGTCTCGCCCGAGGCTAGATCCGGGACCACCAGAGCGTTTGACCAGGATCAAATGCGAAGCGGAGCGATCGTCGCGCTGAAATCCGCTCCAGAGCGGACTTCATCCGAGAACGACTTAGGTGCGTATGGAAGTCCACAGACGTCGTGCCCAAATCGAGCGCGCAACTCGACTGCCGGCGCTGGTGCACGGCATATCTATCATCCCGGACGGTGCGCAGCACCGATCCGGGACCCAGGCTTTCTCGAAATGCAATGGCCCGCACCGGAGTATCCGGCGCGGGCCACTTGGAAATTCCTTTGCAAGACGGGGCCTCGCCCCAGGCCTCACCCCTTCGGCGGCATGCCCTTCGGCTTGCCGACGACCGTGACGATCAGCTCCTGGCCGTCGAACAGGCGCTTCGCCACGCGCTTGAGATCGGCGAGCGTCACGGCATCGATCTGCGCGTTGCGCGTATCGATGTAGGACATGCCGAGATCCTCCTGCCAGATCCAGAGCAGCTGGTTGGCGATCTTGGCATTGCTGTCGAAGCCGAGCGCGAACGATCCCGTCAGATACGATTTGGCGTTGGTGAGCTCCGTGTCGGTCGGCCCCTCCGTCGCGATCCGCTTCAGTTCCGCGCGGATGATGTCGAGCGACTGCGCGATCTCCTCGTTCTTCGTCGCGACGCCGCCGGCGAAGATACTGGCGTGCTTGAGCGGCTGGATGGCGCTGCTGACCGAGTAGGCGAGGCCGCGTTTCTCGCGCACTTCCTCCCACAGCCGCGACGACATCACGCCGCCGCCGATGATGGTGTTGAGCACGTAGGCCGGGATGAAATCCTTGTCCTTGCGCGCGATCGCCGGAAGGCCGAAGCGCGCGACCGACTGCGGCACCGCCATGTCGATGACCTTGACGGGCTCGGCCGCCTTCGGCGCGACGTCCGGCACAGCGACGAGTTGCGGTTGCGCCGGCAGCGCGCCGAACACGGTGTCGAGCGCCTTGCCGAGCGTCGCCTCGTCGATATCGCCGACGGCGACGACCTTCAGGTTCGAACGCGCGAAGTTCTTCGACCAGTAGGCCCTGAGATCCGCACTCTTGATGGCTTCGAGCGATTGCTGCGTGCCGTTGGCAGGCCGGCCATAAGGATGGCCCGCGAACGCGAGCGCCGACCACTGCTCGCTGGCGACACGGTTGGGATCACGCGCCGCGTAGACGAGGCTCGCCAGAAGCTGCCCGCGCACGCGGTCGACAGCGTCATCGTCGAAGCGGGGCTTCGTCAGCGCGAGCCCGAGCAATGCGAAGGCTTCGTCGCGATGCTGCGTCAGCGTCTCGAAGCTGCCATAGAAGTAGTCGCGCGCGTCGTCGAAGCTCATGCGCATGGCGATGCTTTCCATGCGCCGCTGGAAGTCCTGCGAGACGAGATCGCCGGCGCCTTCGTCGAGCATGCCGGCGAGGAAGTTGGCGACGCCCTCCTTGCCCGTGGGGTCCTGCACGGAGCCGCCGTCGAAGGCGAAGCGCAGTGCCACGAGCGGCACCGCGTGCTCCTCGACGAGCCAAGCCTTGATGCCGCCCGGGCTCGTCACCTCTTTGATCTTCATGGCATTGGCCTTGTCGGTAGGAAGGAGAAAGAAAGCCGTCGCCAGAAAGGACAGCACGAGTGCGAAGGAGAGGCGGGACGCGGGAACGAGCTTCTCGAAGCGAGCCATGTGGAGTGTGCTCCTCAACCCTTGTTGGCGGGAACGGCGGCCGGCGCCTTGGCCGGCGTGGAGGCGGGCGTCACCTGTTGCTTGGCGACGCTGTCGGCCTCGGGCTCCGGCGGCACCGGGATCAGCGTGCCCGTCACCGAGGCGCGGATGTCGAAGTACTTGTCGGCGACGCGCCGCACGTCCTCCGCCGTCACCTTGGCGATCGCGTTCGGCCAGTCGTTGATCTGGGCGATGGACTGCCCGATCACGAGCCCCTCGCCGTAGCGGCGGGCAAGCGCGCTCTGGCTGTCGGCCTCGTAGATGAAGTCGGCGATGTAGGCCTTCTTGGCGCGTTCGAGTTCGTCGGCCGTGACGAGCGTCGTGCGCAACTCGTGCAGCACGCCATCGAAGGCCGCCTCGACCTTTTCGAGATCGACGCCCTGGGCTGCGACCGCATAGATGCCGATCGAACCGGAATCGAGATTCGAGCCCGAGTACCAGCCACCGGCCGACGAAGCCACCTTCTGCTCCGCAACGAGGCTCTGGTAGAGGCGGCTGGTCGCGCCCTGGCCCGCGATCTTCATCAGCACGTGCAGCGCTTCCGCCTCGCCCGGCGCGGCGGTCCGGTAGGCCGGGGCGAGGTAGTAGCGGCGCACGCTCGCGTTGCCCGCACGCGGGTCCTTCAGTTCGACGCGGCGCGCGGCGCGAGCCGGCGGCTCCTGCGTGCGCACGCGCGGCTTGATGGCCGGATTGGCCGGAACCTTGCCGTACGTCGCCTCGGCGAGTTTCTTGACCTCGTCTGCCGTGACATCGCCCGCAACCACGAGGATGGCGTTGTTGGGCGCGTAATGGCGCTTGTAGAAATTGAGCGCGTCCTCCCGCGACAGCTTCTCCATCTCGTGCATCCATCCGATG
>RXJK01000364.1:536-678 GCA_003963125.1 Hyphomicrobiales bacterium | reverse complement strand
ATTCTCTGTGCGCGAGCGCCGCTCCTCGATGATGACGGCGCGCTCCGTGATCACGTCCTTCTCGTCGAGGCGCAGGTTGACCATCCGGTCGGCTTCCATGGCGGATCTTCTCGTCCGGAACGAGCTTGATCGCCTCGTTCGG
>RXJK01000364.1:0-484 GCA_003963125.1 Hyphomicrobiales bacterium | reverse complement strand
AGCTCCTCGAGACGGGAGACCGCGCGCTTGTGACGCAGCAGCGACTTCGGCGTCATCAGGATCAGCGGCTTGCGGATCTCGCGATGAAGCTGGCGGCGCAGCACGTGGAAGTAGTTCGCCGGCGTGGTCGGATAGACCACCTGCATGTTGTCTTCCGCGCACATCTGGAGATAACGCTCCAGGCGCGCCGAGGAGTGCTCCGGTCCCTGGCCCTCATAGCCGTGCGGCAGCAGGCAGACGAGACCGGACATGCGCAGCCATTTGCGCTCGCCCGAGGAGATGAACTGGTCGAACACGACCTGCGCACCGTTGGCGAAGTCGCCGAACTGGGCTTCCCACAGCGTCAGCGTGTTCGGCTCCGCGAGCGAATAGCCGTATTCGAAGCCGAGCACGGCTTCTTCCGACAGCAGCGAGTTGATGACCTCGTAATGGCCCTGCTCGTTGCCGAGATGGTTGAACGGCGTGTAGCGGCTCTCGTCTTCCT
>RXJK01000045.1:2653-2759 GCA_003963125.1 Hyphomicrobiales bacterium | reverse complement strand
TGATTCAGAGGTCAAGGCTGCAAGGTGTGGTGTTCTCTTGCTGTTAGCATACTCTCCTGCGCTGCATTGCGTGAGGGGCTGATCAGTGGCAGTGCAGGCTGCCAAC
>RXJK01000045.1:2433-2603 GCA_003963125.1 Hyphomicrobiales bacterium | reverse complement strand
CTGTGACAGGCACACACGCTAGCAGCACAGCTCAGCACATACCTTGGTTTCAAGCCCGCCCTCCAAGGGCCCTCCAAACAGCAGCAGGTACTTCAGCTCGTCCGAGTACCAATTCAGCAGCTGGGGTGCAGAGGGTATGCAGGCGCCCAACCTCAGCGCCACCACCACAG
>RXJK01000045.1:1028-2191 GCA_003963125.1 Hyphomicrobiales bacterium | reverse complement strand
AGCAGTCGGAACTTGTCGGTCTCGACCGGAAAATCAAGGAAGCGGAACGCGTCAGGGGAGAACTGGAAGCAAGTCTTGCCGAAGAGCGAAGCGCGAAAGATTTTCAGGAGGCTCAGCTTGCCAGGGAACGGAGCGCGCGGGTCGAATTAGAAGATCGCCTTGCCGACGAGCGAAACGCAAAAGGTGCTCAGGAAGCCCAACTCGCCGAGGAACGAGGCTCAAGGGCCGAATTGGAAAATGGCCTTGCCGCAGAGCGAGAGGCAAGACTGCAACTAGAGGCCCGTCTTGCCGAAACCCAGGCCTCAATCTCCTGGCGAATCACAAAACCATTGCTGTCTGCGAACCATAAAGCCCGTTGGAGATGGGCCCGCATACGCAACAAGTTTTAACCTAGATGCGATGCCACAATATAAAGGCACAATGTTCATGTCTCGACCAAGCCCAGTAACGGCCCACCTCCAAGCCTGTCCCCTCGTGAAGCCTCAGCATGAAGGACAGGCGCGCTCCAATGATGTGAGACGTTGATAATCTCCGGCGCCGGAAAGATCTTGTAACAATGAAATCATCAGAAAATCAGCCAAACAGTTCATCTTCAGCAGTGCTGCCGATCATTACTGTGCATACAAGCCTGATTATTGTCGAAATTTCTCGTGACAAATATAATGTCAAGAACTAATCAATCTTCATCGGTAGCGAATTCTTATTTGGATCAACCATTACAAGGTCGCATACTTATTGACCTAAGCACCAGCTGGCGTCATCGATCTTCTCCTCCCGTCGGTATAATTCGATGCGAGCACGAAATAGCTAGACACTTCCTGGAGGCGTCTCCAGAGAATGTGATTTTCGGCTTTTTTTCAGAAGAGGCTCAACAATACAGCGAGATTTCTCACGATACCGTAATTAAGATGATCACGAACTCCACTTCATCCGGGAGTTCGTTGCCACAAGAAAAGGAACTTTCGAATAAGCAAGAGCTGAACGAGTCGGCTATTAGAAAGTCATTTCCCAAAACTTTTCTAGCGGGATTTTTATTCGCTAACTATATGGCTGGGAGGGCCTCAGGATTCAGCAAGTGGCGCATAAAAGCCGCGACCTGGGCCAAGCAATATGTGGCTGGAAACTATGATGTAATTGATTTCGAATCTTTAACCCGAATAGCG
>RXJK01000045.1:0-978 GCA_003963125.1 Hyphomicrobiales bacterium | reverse complement strand
CCTAAGAGGACCACTCGGCGGCCTTCGCATGGCTTTGGTGCATAGCGCACCCCCGTCGGGCTCGCCGGCGGTGGAGATCGATAAGATTGACGCCATACTGCTGCCTGGAGTTTTCTGGGAGGGAAGCAAAGCAAAATGGCTTTGGAAGGAAAGTTCCAAAAGAAACATTCCTATAAAATTGCTATTGTTCGATCTTATTCCAATTGTTGTCCGTCAATTCTCTGAATCCGGCGCCGCTCAGAACTTTGCCGCTTGTCTTCACTATCTACTTTGGTCTTGCGATCATTTCTTTTGCATATCCGATAGCACCGCTCGAGATCTCAGGCGGTATGCTGACGCACGCCGCTCCCCTCCGCTTCTCGAAAGTAAGGCGGAAGTCTGCAGGTTGGGCCCTGCGCGCTTTGTTCATCACGCAGGGCCTGACGCGGTTGAAGGTCCGCGCATCCCCGGCTCCGAGAGGCTCGACTCCGGCAAGTTTGTCCTCTTTGTCAGTACAATTGAGTCACGAAAGAATCATGACTTTGCCTACCATCTGTGGCGCCGCTTGGCGGCAAAGCACGGCGTCAAGGTATTTCCTCTTGTTTTCGCCGGTAAGCTGGGCTGGGACACCGACAGTCTTATGAGAAGGATCTCCCAGGACCCGGTCATAGGGGGGCGCCATATTGTCCACTTCGATAATGTTAGTGACGACCAACTGCGTTGGCTCTACGCGAATTGTGCGTTTACAATATTCCCATCCCACTACGAAGGTTTTGGCATGACGGTGGCCGAAAGCCTGGCTTTCGGAAAGCCGTGCATAGCGTCGGTGGGTTCTTCCATAGAGGAAGCAGGTCAGGGGTTAGCGGATCACATCGATACACTGGATGGCGTGGCATGGCTGAAAAAAATCGAGCAGTACATGTTTGATCTTGGCGTCCTGGAGGACAAGTCAAAAGCGATAAAAATTGGGTACAAGCCGCATACGTGGGATGAGTTCAC
>RXJK01000236.1:13533-18070 GCA_003963125.1 Hyphomicrobiales bacterium | reverse complement strand
AATTGGCCCTGCCGCACCATGACAAGGCCATCGAGATCTACACGCGGCACGCCACGAACAAACCCAAGAACATCGATTATCAGTCACAGCTCGCTCGCACCTTGGAGGCCAAGGCGGGTATCCAAGGCAAGCTAGGACAGATCGCTCCGGCCCTCGGCCTCTTGAAGCGCTCCCTTGAATTGCGGCAGGCGGCTGTCGATCTTTCCGTTGCCGCCAACCGCCGCCCTGAGGAAATCCAGCAGAACCGGCGCAACCTTGCGAACACCTTCGGATTACTGGCCCGCGCGCAACTAGCCAACGGCGCATGCACCGACGCCCTTGCGATGTTCGCGGAGGCGGAGGCTGGCTACGCCAAGGTGCTCGAGCAGAGCGCGCTGAAGGACTGGCAGAAGCAGAAGGATGACTGGACCGCGGAAGCCGCGCGGGCGAAGGAAACATGCGCGCGCCCCCCGCTCGAAACCGGCGCCGCCAAGCCGTGAGGCTGTCTCTCGCCATGCTGCGCTGCGAACCTGTCAGCGCCCTTCGTCGACCTTGACGAGAGTCCGCAGCCGTTCGGCGATGTCCGCCGGCGACACGTGGGTCAGCGCCTCCCAGTCGGCCGCGCGCTCTGCCACCCAGATGGAGATCGGCGAGGACGGGAGCTGCTGGGTCCATCTCACGAGCGCAGAAGCATTCAAAAGCAACAGCACGAGAATCGTGTTGCAGGCGATCACGGCGAATGCCCCCATGCGTGAGGGCCGCATACCGGCTTCGAGCTCCTGCGTTCCGAGTTCGGAAGGCGCCTCGACGGGACCCAGATCACGCATGCGTCCCCTCCCGCTAGAACTGGAAATAGATGAACGGCGCGCTGCCGTCGCCACCGGCCATGTCGATGAGCAGGATGGCAAATCCGGCCACCAGGCCGACCACCCAGGTCGGCACCCAGTGATAGATCCGGTCGAGCCGCTGCAATGTGTCGGGTGGCGTGAACTGGATCAGCATGCCGAAGGCCACGAGGCAGGCGAGGAACGGCGTGATCAGTACCGGCGCGATCTGAGTATTCCCTAATGCGCCGAGAAGCGTCAGCGCGCTCTCCAGCGAGCTTGCCCTGAAGAACACCCAGCACAGACACACGAAATGGAATGTGAAGAGCACGCCAAGTACACGCCCGATCGCAGTCCGCCCTGCCGGCACGTCGGCCGCCTTCGCGCCCCAGATCATGCGTTCGACGACGAGCATGCCGCCGTGCAAGGCGCCCCAGACGACGAACTTCCACGCGGCGCCGTGCCAGATCCCGCCCAGAACCATGGTGAGGAACAGATTGAGGTAGGTGCGCACGCGCCCATGCCTGCTGCCGCCCAGCGGGATGTAGAGGTAATCACGCAGCCAACTCGACAGCGACATGTGCCAGCGGCGCCAGAAATCCGTGAGCGACTGCGCGCGGTACGGCTGGTTGAAGTTGCGTTGGAAGCGATAGCCCAGGAGCGCCGCGACGCCGATGGCGATGTCGCTGTAGGCCGAGAAATCGCAATAGATCTGGATGGCGTAGGCATAAACGCCAGCCAGGATGTCGAGTGTGCCGAGATCGGTCGGATCGAAGAACACCTTGTCGACCAGCAGGACGGCGAGCCAGTTGGCGACGATCGCCTTCTTGAATACACCCCACACGATGAGCAGGACGCCCAGGGAAACGAACACTCGCTGCGGATTAGGTGGACGCTCGAGCTGCGGCAGGAACGCGGCCGCGCGCACGATCGGACCCGCCACGAGATGCGGGAAAAAGGAGATGAAGAACATCACGTCGACAAGCGGACGCGGGCGATCGAGGTCGCCGCGATAGAGGTCGACGATGTAGGAAATGCCCTGGAACGTATAGAAGGAAATGCCGATCGGCAGCACCACCTCGAGAAGGGGAAGCTCGCGCCCGACCTGCCACGCGACGAGGAGCGTGTTGAGTTCCTCGGAAAACCAGCCGTAGTACTTGAAGAACCCGAGCAAGCCCAGGTTCGCCGTCACGCCGAGCCCCAAGACAATGCGACGGAGGACAGGGCGCGCTGCGAGCATCCCGATCAGGCGGCCCACCGACCAGTTCAGGAGCACGCTGCCGAACAGCAGGAAAGCCAGCTTCCAGCTCCAGAACGCATAGAACACGTAGCTCGCCGACACGATGAGGAGTTTGTGGAGGAGATGCCGGTTGGCGAGTACCGCCGCCCACGAAAGGGGCCACACGATCAGGTAGAAGAGCATGAAGTTGAGGGTGGGGAAGATCATCGGTTGCCCCTCCCTTCAGTTCTGCGGCAGGCCGCGGACGAGCTGCGCGTAGAACGCGTCGGCCGAAAGCGCCGAGCCCGCGTTCTTGAGATGCACGCGGTCCTTGTGCACGAGGCCCTTCGCCTCCCATGCGGAAGCAGCGCACGGGCCACCCTGGAACGCCATCCAGTCCCACCACAGCACGTTCATGCGCTCGGCGGCCTCCCGCTGTGCCGCTCTCACGACCGCGTAGCCCGGTGGCGTGTGCCAGCGGCAGAGCGTTTTGTCGCTGCGAGCAAGAAGTGTTTCGTAGGCGGCGGCTTCACCGGGGGAAAGAGGACGGCAGAACTTGCTTTCGGTCCCTTCCGAGCCTCCGGCACAGTACTTGGGGTAACGGTTGGCATCCGGCCCCGCCACCAGCACGATCGAGGCGTGCGGTGCCAGCCGCTGCAGCAGCGCGATGCGTGCACGCAACCGCTCGCCATAATCGCGCAGCCGATCCGCGGGCGCGAACCCTTCGTTGGTGCCGAAGGCAAGGATGACGAGCGCCGGATCGAGCTCGGCGAGTTCCTCGGTGACGACGCGCTCGTCCCATCGATCGAGAATGCCGACCTGCGCCCCGACGAAACCATGGCTCACGAATTCGATACCGCGGGTTTCCCGGTAGGTGGCCCAATGCGCCAGGTCGACGGCTCCGTCACCGACAACCCTGATCTCGAGTTGCTGGGCCTGCGCGGACGGCGCGGCTACGACCACCCGTCCATAGCGATAGGCCGCGCCTGACGTGGAGACCGTCTCCACCGGCGTACCATCCACGATGATCTTGAAGCCGCCACCGCCGGGCTGCGCGTAGTAGCCGATCTCGACGCTCGCAAAGCGGGCGTCTTCGCCGCTCGCGGTCAGGGTCATCGTGTCGCCGGCCTCGGCCCCGCGCAGAACATAGCCCGAAATGCCGTACGGCAGCTTCGCGTACGCCGACTTGTTGCTGGTGAAGACTTGCCACTTGCCGGACTGTTCGGCTTTGACGCTCGACGGTCGCCAGTACGGAGCCGGCACGCCCGGTGCGATCTGGCCACGGCCGGCGTTGCCGAACTGGGCTTGAAAGGTTGCGCGCAAACGGCCGGTGAACTGGTCGCCGGCCGTGTGGCTGTCGCCGATCTGGATGAGCGTGAGCCGCGTGCCCTTTCCGGCCCGGAACTCGGCCAAGCGGCGGTGAAAGACGGCGAGCTGTGGCCATGGCCGCCCGCCCAGCATGCCATCGCGAACGTGCTTCGGCATTTGCTTGAGCACCGGAGCGCCCGGCTCGTCGAGCGGCATGTCGGTCTCCGGCCCCTCGGCGACGACGCGATCATGCGGGAGACAGAGGACGAGCAGGCCCGTCAGCAGCAGAGTGGTGACAGTCCTGTGCATCCCACGCGCCCTAATTCGTCTGCATTGCTGCGTTCGCCGGCGCGATCGCGCGGAAGCTCGGCGAAACCTCGACGAGTTTCGCCAGCGCCTGATGGGCGAGCACACTGTAGCCCGGTTCCGTGAAGTGCAAGCCGTCCGGCAGGCGCATCAGGCGCAGCCGCCCCCGGAGATCCTTGAAGTGCGTCACGTAGATGCCCTTGGCATCGGACGTCAGCGTGTAGGTAGGCACGAGCGCGACGTGAGGGTGCTCGGCCGCCGCCTCGACGACGAGCGCGTTGATCAGGCTCGCGGCGCGGTTCATCTCGCCGGTGCGCATGGCCGGAAGCAGCAGCCAAACCAAAGGCGTTGAGAGCCGGCCCGCGTGCGCCATGAACGCGGCCACCCGTGCCTTGTACTGCTCCTTCCAGCGGTCGGTCCCGAACAGGGCATTCGCGCGGCCGTTCACGAAGAAGCTGCGGCCATCGTCATTGGCGCCAACCATGACGACCAAGGCGTCGACGCGTCCTTTCGAGGCGAGCGCATCGATCTGATGCGTAAGGTCGGAATCCGCGAAACCAACCGATCGGCGCGAGCCCCGCAGGACGATGAAGCGCTTGTCCTGAAACAAGCTGCGGTAAAGGCCTTCCCACAGGCCATCGCCCAGGGAGTCGCCGACCGTGCCGATGACGTAGGCCCGCTCGGCGGGTGCGGGCGCCGCACGCAACGCCGCGGTCTGGGCGTGAGCCAATCCGCCCGTCAGGCTCACGAACAGCGCAAGAACAACAGAGAGGAAAATACGCATCGCCAACGTCACGCGCCGCCACACCGGCCAGGGCTTTCTCTCGTACCATACCGAGAAAAAAGAGAAATCTCCGCGGCATGCGATCTCACGAGAGGACTGCGATGTGTGTGCTTCTTG
>RXJK01000236.1:5123-13483 GCA_003963125.1 Hyphomicrobiales bacterium | reverse complement strand
CTGCGCTCGAAAGCCGGCCTCACCCGCGATGCCCCTCTCATTGAAAGCTCTCTCTTCGCAAAGAATTGCGCGCACCTTGAAGGGTTTGGCGCTTGCCATCGCAGGTCTCGGTCTTATCGCCTCGCAAGGTTCGGAGATGGCCCAGGCGCAAGTGCGGCGGGTCAAGGACGTCGTCGAGAAGGCCTCTAAGGCCAAGCCACCATCCCACCGCAGCCAGCGGCAGGGTATGTTTGCGCTGACCCAGATCGAACGCGCGAGTGTCGTCATGCTGGGCGACAGCCTCACCGAACGGGCGCAATGGTCCGAGATCACGGGTTGCCCGTTCGTCGCCAACCGCGGCATCGGGGCGGACGATTCCGCCGGCGTGCTGCGTCGCATCGACGAGGTCACGAAACTCAAGCCTTTCGCTGTGTTTCTGATGATCGGCGTCAACGACGTCGCGTCGAGCGTGCCGGTCGAAAAAATCGCCGCGAACGTCCAGCAGATCGTCGCACAATTGAATGAGGCCGACGCCAAGGTCTACCTCACCGCCGTGCTTCCCGTGACGCAAGGCTATCGCCGCAAAATCAATTCGAAGATCAATGAGTTGAACGCGCTTTACGCGCGCATGCAGTCGGACAGGGTGAAGTTCATCGATTTCACACGCGACGTCGTGGGCGAGGAAGGCGCGCTCGCCGAGGGCCTGAGCATCGACGGTATCCACCTGTCGCCTGAGGGGTATCGCATCTGGCGCGATGCCATCACGCCCATCGTCGGCGAGCATTGCGTCAATCCTCCGAGGCCGACGAAGGCCGCGCGCTCGAGTCAGTAGCGCAAGTCCTCCACATGATTTGAGCCGTGCTGACGGTCCGGATGTTTGGCCCGCACCGGAATGTTGCGGCTGAGACACCACGTGGCGGATGCCGCCCCTTATAGTGGCGGGCGTTGGCAAATTCGTGGTGCCTCATGCGTGCGCGTCCCACTTCATGCGTCCGGCGCCGCGGGCGAAATCTATGGCTTCTGACCGCGCTGCTGGCGGCGCAATTCCTCGTGCCAGCAGTCGCGGCGCAAGGGTTCAGACCGAACCCAGGCGCCCCGCCCGCCCCCTTCCAGGCGCCGCCCCCCAAGCCCGAACTCCTGGGGCGCTCCCTCGACCCGAGCTGGCCCAAGCAGATGCTGATCATCGCGGACTCCGTTGTCCTCGGAGCCCGCTTCAATATCGTCAAGGGCTTGCCGGACTGGCGCATCACCTTCCGGGGCCGCCCCGCGCTGATGATCGACATCGCCACGCGCGAACTCAAGCAGCAGCGTCCGCAGGTCCCGCCCGTCGCCGTGATCGCCATCGGCTACAACACGCTGTGGGAGAAAGACCGCCGGAATTTCCAGTCATGGGCCGACAAATTCGACGCCATGGCGGAGGACATGCTCGCGACCCTCAAGAGTCTCGGGGCTCAGAAGATCGTCTGGGTCATGCTGCGCGAACTGACGGCCGACTTGCTGCCTCCAGGCAGCGGCAGCCTGGACCAGTTCAATCGCTACGCGTGGTACTTCCCCTACGTGAACGAGCGTCTGCGGGCGCTGAAGGAGCGTCATCCCGATCTCGCGCTGGCAGACTGGGTGACGGCCGGCAGGCAGAAGGGCATTACGTATGACGCCATCCACGTCACCGCGCAGGGCGGAGACCTGATGCTCGACGTGCTGAAGACGGCCATCGGCATCGACCAGCCGCAACCGCCGCCGCCGCCAGCACCGTCTCCACCCGCAGCGGCTCCTCCCGTTGCATCCGCGTCAGTGGCCCCGACGACGTCACCGCAGGTGCGGCAGATCACGCTCGGCACCGGCGCCACGTTTCGAGACTGCGCGGAATGTCCCGAGATGGTGGTCGTGTCCTCCGGCACCTTTCGCATGGGGGGAAGCGAAGCGGACCTCGACCAGCGGCCCGACGAGTTGCCGGCCCATCTCGTGAAATTTGCAGCGCCCTTCGCTGTCGGCCGCTTCGAAGTGACCTTCAACGAATGGGAGGCGTGCGTGGCAGGCGGTGGCTGTCAGGCCAATCCAGAACCGGAGGATGAAGGATGGGGGCGCGGACGCCGTCCCGTGATCAACGTCTCCTGGAGCGACGCGCAGACCTACGTCGCTTGGCTCACGCGCAAGACGGGCAAGACCTACCGACTTCTCACCGAAGCCGAGTGGGAATATGCGGCGCGGGCGGGCAGCGAGGCCCCCTTCATCACCGGCGTGCGATTGACGACCGAGCATGCCAATATCAATCCGGGCGAAGTGCCGGACGGCACGACCCAACTTTATCGGGAGCGGACGATCCCCGTCGGGGAGTTGCCGGCCAATGCCTGGGGGCTGCACGACATGCACGGCAATGTTGGCGAGTGGGTGCTCGACGCGTGGCACGACGATTACCAGGACGCGCCTGGTGACGGATCCGCGCGGACCTCCGAAGCGGACGATGCCCTGCGCGTGATCCGTGGCGGGTCGTGGTACAAGCCGGCACAGGACTGCAGGCTCTCGAGCCGGGCACGCGATCTTCCTGACCATCGCAGTGCCGACATCGGGTTCCGGGTGGCCCGCCTTCCTTGACGGATCGGCGATCGGAGGACCGAAGCTAGCGTTTTTGTGCGCATCGAAATGAAAGCGGCAAGCAGTGGGCGTACATATGCGGATCAAATCTTTTCTGTTGGGCATTGCGATCGTCGTCGGGCTCTGCACGGGCAGCGCCATTGCGCAAGACACACGCGTAAACCTCGAGCGCACGACCGTCGCAGTCGTCGGCGACAGCCTCGCAGACGGCATGTGGAGCGGGATCTACCGGGTGCTCAATACCGACAAGTCATACTTCGTGTACCGGGGTGCGAAGAACTCCGTCGGGTTTGCCGCGAGCCCGTTGACCGACATGATCGACCGTGCGTTCGCCCAGACCCGGCCAAGCGTCCTCGTCATGATGATCGGCGCCAACGATCGCAGGTCGATATTCGTCGAGGGTAAACCTCCATTGCAGTTCCGGTCGCCCGAATGGATCGCCGCCTACAGACAGCGCGTCGCCAATTTCATGGATCATGCGGACAAGCGCGGCGTGCCGCTGCTCTGGATCCTCCTGCCGGTCATGCGAACGCCGGAGGCGACGCGGGATGCGCAGTTGATCAACAGCATCGTGACCGAACTCGCGCAAACCCGGCCGCATGTGACCCTGCTCCAGACAGCGGACATCACGGCCGATGCGGCAGGTGCCTATGCGGCGCATTTCCGCGACCACGCCGGTCACGTACGTCTAATGCGCGCCAGCGACGGCATCCACTTCGAGCAGCCCGGCTATGACTTCGTCGCCGTTGTGATCGTGCAACGGCTCAAGGCCATGCTGACCCGCCTTTCCAGCGCGGCACATTGAGCGGAGAATGGCGTCACTTCACGCCTGACGATCGTCCGGCGACGCAGGCCGCCCCCGCTGCGCCTCGAAAGAAGATGGCCGTCGAGCTGGCGCCGCACCGGATCCGCGTCAACAGCGCCGGCCCGACGCTGGTCGATACGCCGCTGGCCCGTGCATCGTCGATACACCGGAAAAGCGCACGTACTTTGAAATCCGGATTCCCATGGGCTCACTGGCGCGCATCGAGGACGTGATGGCGGCGGTCGTCTATCTCGCCTCGCCCGCGGCCGCGATGGTGACGGGCGCCCATCTGCTGGTCGATGGCGGCTGGACGCGCAATAGGCTGTCGCCGAGCTGAAGGCCCTAGCCGGCGCCACCGTAGTGGCGCATCAATTCGTCGTCAGCGGAGAGACCTTTCGCCTGCCCGCTGAACACGATCTCCCCGTTGCGCAGCACGAGCGCGCGCTGGGCGAACCGCAACGCTGACGTCTTCTGCTCGACCATCAGCACCGACATGCCCTGCCGCGCCAGCGCCTCGACGGCGACGAGGATGCGGTGGATCGCCTGCGGGGCGAGGCCGAGCGAGGGTTCGTCTAGCATCAGCACGCGCGGTCCCATCATCAGCCCGCGCGACACCGCCAGCATCTGCTGCTCGCCCCCCGACAGCGAGCCGCCGGGCACGTGACGCCGCTCCTTGAGCACGGGAAAGCGCGCGTATTCCGCTTCGAGCCGCTCGGTCATCAGCCGCGCCGTGATGCCGGGCACGTGCTGCGCGCCGATCAGCAAATTCTCCTCGACGGTGAGATGCGGCACGATCTGGCGGCCCTGGGGAACGTGCACGAGGCCTGAACGCGCGAGGCGGTGCGGCTGCGCGCCGGTAATGTCCTGCCCGTCGAAGGTGATGCTGCCGGAGCGCACTTGCGCAAGCCCCGAGATGGTGCGCAGAAGCGTGGTCTTGCCGGCTCCATTGGCCCCGAGCACCAGCACCATCTCGCCCACGTCGAGCACCAGATCGATGTCGCGCAGGATGGTGAGGTGCCCGAAGCCGGAGGTGACCTTGCTCAGCCGGATCATGGCGCGGCGCTCGCGGTCTCGGGCGCGTCGGCCGGGGTACCGAGGTAGGCCGCGATCACGGCCGGGTCGCGCTGGATCTCGGCCGGCGACCCTTCGGCGATCCGCGTCCCGTAGTCGAGCACGGTGACGCGGTCCGAGAGCTGCATCACGAATTCCATGTTGTGCTCGACGAGGAGGATCGTCGTCCCGGCCTCGCGGATCCGGCGCACCGTCGCGGCGATCTCACGCGCCTCGACGTCGTTGAGCCCCGCGATCGGCTCGTCGAGCAGCATGACGAGCGGTTGCTCGGCGAGCACGCGCGCCATCTCCACCAGCTTGCGGTGCCCGTAGGGAAGGTCGTCGGGGGAAGCGTCGGCGAAGGCGTCGAGGTTGAACTGAGCGAGAAGGGCTAGCGCACGCGCCCGCTCCTCCGCCTCGTACGCCCGGCTCGTCATCCAATGGGCGAAATCCGAAATTGCGCTGTGCGCGGGAGCAACGCCCAGCATGACATTCTCGATCACGCTCAGGCTCGGCACGAGCTGCAGGTTCTGGAACGAACGCGAAAGCCCCAGCCGCGCACGCCGATGCGCGCCGAGATCGGTGATGTCCTGCCCGTGGAGGTAGACCCGGCCCTTGGTCGGCCTGTAGATCCCCGAGATGCAATTGATCAGCGTCGACTTGCCGGCGCCATTGGGTCCGATCACGGCGTGAATGGTGCCGGGCATCACGTCGATCGTGACGTCCTCCACGGCCTTCACGCCTTGGTAGTGCTTCGACAGCCCCGCCACCTGAAGCACCGGGCCATTACCCCGCGGCTTTCTCGATGTGCTGAGCCGCGCGGTGCTCGCGGGGCCAGCATCGACAGGCTTGCCGCCCGTGCTCTTCCGCTTCGTCAAGGCTTGGCCGAGGCGCGCGCCGAGACCGATCGCCCCTTCCGGGAACAGCAGGAGCACGCCGAGCAGGATAGATCCGTAGACGAGCAACGACAGATCGACGAGCGAGGCGATGAACTCGCCGATCGCCAGCGCGATGGCGGTACCGAGCAGCGGGCCATAGGAGCGGCCGAGGCCTCCGATGACGGCCGCGATCAGCAAAGTCAGCGTCAACGTCAAGGTGAAGGCGTCGCTGTTGATGAAGGCACTCTGGTGCGTGAAGAAGACGCCGGCGATGCCCGCGGTTGCCGCACTCATCCCGAACACCACGACCCGCCATACGGGCACGCTGAAGCCCGCCGTGCGTGCGGCGCTCTCGTTCTCCTTCACGGCCAGCAGAATGCGGTAGAAGCGCGAGGAGAACAGATAGTCGCTCAGGATCTGCACGAGGAGGTAGACGCCCGCGGCCACCCAGAGGAAATAGGTCTCGCCCATTTTGCGCGAGCCGAAGTCGAGCGAGGGGATGCCGATGATGCCCATCGTGCCGCCGGTGAGGTCCGTCCAGCGCTGCGCCGCGATCTCGACGATGAACCCGAAGGCCAAAGTGGCCATCGCCAGATACGTACCCCGCGTTCTCAACGCACCGAGCCCGACCAGGAACCCGGCCGCCCCGGCGAAGAGAACGCCAGCGGGCATGCTGATGAAGAGCGGCAGCCCAAGGCGGCTCGAGAGCAGTGCCGAACCATAGGCGCCGATGGCATAGAACGCCGCCTGCCCGAGGGACATCTGCCCCGTGAGCCCGAGCAGCACGTTGAGCCCGATCACGGCGACCGTGGTGTAGCAGAGCGTCTGGGCGAGGTGGATGTAGAATTTGTTGCCGGTCGCCAGCGACAACAGCACGATCGCGACGGCCATCATTGCGTAGCCGGCGGCACGAACGGCAGGATTAGCGAACATCGGCGCGTGCCTCGCCGAAGAGCCCCGTGGGTCGCACGATGAGCAGGCCCAGCACGATCAGCAGCGGGTAGAGATCCCCGAAGCTGGAATTGAAGTAGTTGGCGAAGCTCTCGGCGATGCCGAAGATGATGGCACCGGCCAGCACGCCGAGCGGGTTGGCAAAGCCGCCGAGCGCCGCCACCGCGAGCGCCTTCACGGTGAAGACGAGCCCCATGTGCGGCTGCACCGTGACGATGGGCCCGGCGAGCACGCCGGAGATGCCCGCCAGCAGGGCCGCCACGACGAACACGAGGGAAATGGTGCGCTTCACGTCGATGCCGAGCAGCGTCGCCGCATCCGGATTGAAGGCGATCACGCGCACGGCGCGTCCCGCCGTCGTCTTGAAGAGGAACAGGTAGAACAGGCCGACGACGAGGAAGCCGACCACGATGACGATCAGCTCCTCCACGAACACGCCCACGCCCAGCACCCGCACCACATCCTGGCGCGAGGCGGAGAAGAGCGGCGGCGAATATTGCGCGCTCTTGCCCCAGACGAGCGTTGCCGTGTTCTGGAGGATGAGCGCGACGCCCATCGTGGTGAGCACCCAGGAGTATTCACCCGCCCGGGCCTTGAGCCGGTCGAGCGGCCGCAGCGCGATGCGCTCGAGCCCCCAGCCCAGCACCGCAAGGCACAGCAGAACCACGCCGACCACCACCACGACGGGCACCTTCGCAAGCAGCAGCGCCGTCGAGATGTAGGCCGCGATCATCAGGAAATCGCCCTGGCCGAAGTTCATGCGCGTGGTGGCGAGATGGGCGACGAACAGCCCCTTGGCGGTGAGCGCATAGAGTGCGCCCATCGTCAGCCCGCTCAGGAGGAGCTGAAGGAAGTTCGCCGCAGACATCGCGCGACCTCGCCAGGCGTGGGTTTGCGGCCGTGCCTGCTATTGCAGGCGCACGACGCTATTGTTCTTCCACACGCCGAGGAACACGTGCTCCTTGTCGAGGCACTCGTGATCTTTGGGTCCGAACGGCTTCGCCGGCGTCGCGGAAATCGCCTTGATGCCGTCGACGGCCTCGAGCGCATCGCGCACGTCCTCGGGCTGGAGGGTCTTGGCGGTGTCGAGCGCCTTGAAGACAACCTGGGCCGCGTCATAACCGAGTGCTGCCACCACCGGCCAGCGGAAGTCCTTGCCGAACTCGGCCTGCATGCGGTCGACGAACTTGCGGGCGCTCTCCTGCGACAGGTCGAGGGCCTGCCCCATGACCGTGCCTTCGATCTCCTTTTCGCCGACGATGTCGCGCACCTTCAGCGACGACAGGCCCCAGTTACCGGCGATCACCGGCTTGTAGTCGATCTTCGACATGGGCCGGAACACGAGTTCGAACGACTCGTGGAAGTTGAGGACGAGTTCCGCCCCGGCTTCCTTCATTTTCAGCATCTGCGGGGTCAGATCGGTCACGTTCGGGGCGACCGCCTCGGTGGCAACCAGATTGCCATTGCGCGCCTTGAGCCCCTCGACGATCTCCTTCGCCGCGAAGTTGCCATAGCCCGTCGTGGAGTGGACGAGGCCGATCTTCTTGAACGTCTTCACGCCCCAGTCGAGCATGCCGTCGATCTGGAACTTCTCGACCATCGAGCAGCGGAAGATGAAGCTTGGGCTCTGGTCGATGAACTGCGTGGTGATGTTGGTCGCGATCGACGGCCCGGCCACCAGCGGCACGCCCGCCTTCTGCAGGATCGGCGCGAAGGCCAGCACGTTGCCGCTCGAAACGGTGCCGACGACGATCGGCACTTTGTCGTTCTGGATCAGGCGCTGCACGAGGGACACGGCTTTCTGCGGATTGGCCTCGTCGTCGTAGGTGGTGAACTCGATCTTGTGCTTGCCGCCCGCGGCCAGATAGTCCTTCAGTGCGAGCTTCATGCCCTGCACATAGCTTTCGCCGAAGTCGACGATGGCCGGCGGCCCGCTCAATCCCATCACGATGCCGACCTTCACGTCGGCCGCAAAGGCAGCGGTCGCCGCCCATGAAGCGGCAAGGCCTGTAGTCAATCCCAAGAGGATCCGGCGCATGGTTTCGTTTCTCCCTGTCGCAGTGTTTGTTGTTGGTTGATGCGAGGCGCTGGCGTCAGCGCCCCTT
>RXJK01000236.1:0-5073 GCA_003963125.1 Hyphomicrobiales bacterium | reverse complement strand
GGTTGTGCCTTCTTCCAGATCTTCCGTACGGCCGAGTTCGTAGAACGACCGCACCTCGGCCCGCAGCGCTTCCTGCAAGGGCATGGTCGCGATGCGGCGCATGGTGTTCTTGGCGAACTGGTGGGCCAGCGGCGCACGCTTCGACAGCATGTCGGCGTATTCGAGCGTCTTGGGCAGGAGGTCCTTCTGCTCGTACACGCGATTGACGAGGCCGATACGCAGGGCATGCGCGGCATCGATCCGCTCGCCCGACAGGATGATCTCCATCGCGTTGCCGTGCCCCACGATCATGGGCAGCCGCACGAGGCCGCCGTCGCAGGCATGGAAGCCCCACTTGGAATCCTGCAGCGCGAACTCGGCATTGCTGGAGCAGAAGCGCAGGTCGCACGCGAGCGCGATCTCGAGGCCACCGGAAATCGCAAAGCCGTTGACGGCCGCGATCAGCGGCTTGTCGATTTCGAGCCCGCGCGTGATGCCGCCGAGCCCCACGCCATCCACCCACTTCTGCCGGAACTCGTGCGGCGGAAGCGTCGCGAAGTTCATCGTGTAGGTCTTGAGATCGGCGCCCGCACAGAAGGCCTTGTCGCCAGCGCCGGTGATGACGCCGATGCGCGCGCCGGGATCTCGATCGAATTCGCGCCAGACCTCCACCAGTTCCTCGTGGGCCGCGAAATCGAGGGAGTTCATCTTGGCGGCCCGGTCGATGGTGACGAGCCAGACCGCCTTGTGCTTGTCGACGCGGATATCCACTTCTGCGCCTCTCCTCTGTTACCGCGCGTCCGGGCGGCGCAGGATGTTCACCGTGCAGGCGACGCCGACGCCGCCGAGATTGTGGGTGAGGCCCAGCCCCGCATTCCTGACCTGATTGGCATGCTGGCCCCGCAGCTGCAGCACGGCCTCGTAGATCTGCGCGACGCCGGTGGCCCCGACGGGGTGGCCTTTCGCGAGCAGGCCGCCCGACGGATTGATCGGGATGGTGCCCCCCACGGCCGTGCGCCCTTCGAGCGTCCACTTGCCGCCCTGTCCGCGCGGCAGCACGCCGAGGTCTTCCGCGTCCACGATCTCCGCGATGGAGAAGCAATCGTGCAATTCTACGAAGTCGAGATCGCCGGCGGAGACGCCGGCCATCGCATAGGCACGCTGCGCAGCCGAAACCGTCGCGTCGAAGGAGGTCAGGTCGGGGTGGCCCGCAAGGTGCGGCGCCCCGCGCGTCTGCACGGAGGCGAGAACGTCGATGGCGAGATCCGGCGCATTGCGCGCCCGGTCCCGCGTCGTCACCACGACGGCCGCGGCGCCGTCGCTCGTGGGGCAACAGTCGTAGAGCTGCACCGGATCGGCGATCATCGGCGATTGCTTGATGACGTCGAGGGTGAGATTTGCGCCAAGCTGCGCCAGCGGGTTCTTCAGGCCGTTCGCCTTGTTCTTGATGCTGACAGCGGCGACTTCCTCCCGCGTGATCCCGTAGCGAGCCTCGTAGGCCTTCCAGGCGCGACCGAAGAGCCCTGGGAACGTCAGGCCGCTCTCGCCGTCCTCCCGGTTGTCGCGCGCGCACAGCAGCGCGTTCGTGGCATCCTTGCGCGAGGCCTGGGTCATCTTCTCCACGCCCACCGCGATCGCGGCATCGCACAGGCCCGACTGCACGGCCATCACGGCGTGACGGAACGCGATGCCGCCCGAAGCGCAGGCTCCCTCGACCTTGGTGCAGGGCACGTTCGATAGGCCGATCTTGTCGCCCACGATGCCGGCAAGCACTTCCTGCCCCGTCAGCGGGCCGGCGATGAAATTGCCGAGATAAAGCGCGCCGATTTCGCGACGATCGAGGCCGGCCCTGTCCAACGCAGACTGCGCGGCTTCGATGGCGAGGCCCTGGATGTCCTGCTCGGGATGACGGCCGAACAACGTCGATCCGATCCCCGTGATTGCAACCTCACGCATTGCCAGCCTCCTTGTCGAGCCGCGCACGCAGCTCGGTCTTGAGAATCTTGCCGTAGCTGCTCTTGGGCAGCCCTTCCACGCGGTAGTAGGCACGCGGCCGCTTGAAGCGCGCGATGTTATTGAGGCACACCTCGTCGAGCGCCGCGTCCGTCACCTCGGCGCCCGGATGCGTCTGGATGAAGGCAACGACCTCCTCGCCCCAGTCCTTGTGCGGGCGGCTCACCACCGCGCATTCGAGGACGGCGGGATGCATCAGCAGCACCTCCTCGATCTCGCGCGGATAGATGTTCGAGCCCCCCGAGATGATGAGATCCTTCGAGCGGTCCTTGAGCGTGAGGAAGCCGGCCTTGCTCATCGTGCCGAGATCGCCGGTCCACAGCCAGCCGTCGCGCAACGCCTTGGCGTTGGCTTCGGCATTGTCGAGGTAACCGCGCATCACGCAATCCGAGCGCGTGACAACTTCGCCGGTCTCGCCCGCCGGCAGGTCTCGGCCGTTCTCGTCCACGACGCGCACTTCGACGCCCGTCCGGGCAAAGCCGGTGCTGGCAAGGAGTTCGTCCGAGATCCCCGGCTGCCCCAGCAGATGCTTCGGCAGGCTGGTGATGGTCATCGGGCTCTCGCCCTGGCCATAGATCTGCGTCAGGCGCGGGCCGAACGTGCCCAGGGCCTGCTTCAGATCCTCGACGTACATCGGCGCCCCGCCGAAATAGAGCGTCTTCAGGTTCTCGACAGGCGCCGACCCGGCCAGGGGATGGTTCATGAGCCGCGTCACCATCGTCGGCGCGCCGAACAGCGTGACGTTGCGATGGCGCGACAGCAGCGCGAAGATGTGGTCGGGATCGAAGGACCCGCCGAGCACGATCTGGTGCGATCCCTTCGCGATATGGGGCAAGCCATAGAGCCCCGACCCGTGCGACAGGGGCGCGGCATGGATCTTCACGTCCCGCTCGTCGACCTGGTCGATATCCGCGTAGTAGGCGTGGCTCATGAACAGCAGGTTGCGATGCGTCAGGATCGCGCCTTTGGGCCGCCCGGTCGTGCCGCTGGTATAGAACAGCCAGGCTTCGTCGCCGGGCGCCGATGAGACGGTCTCGATGGCATCGCCAGCCAGGAGCGAGGGCGGTACGGCGCCACTGATCACCTCGACCGGCGGCAAAGGCTCACCCAGGTCCGCCAGCCGGTCGGCGATATCGGGCGAGGCAAAGCAGAGCCTGCATTGGGCATTCGAGAGAATGAAGGCCATCTCCTTCGCGTGGAGCTTGGCGTTCATGGGCACGGCGACGAGGCCAGCCCGCCAGAGCGCGTAGAGGATCACGAGGTAGGCCCCGCTGTTCTCCATGGCGATGCCGACGCGCGCCGAAGGGACAAGGCCGCGCTTCACGCGCAGACCCTGCGCCAGCCGGCCGACCTGCTGCTCAAACTCCCCGTACGTGAGCGTCGTGTCGTCGGACGAGATCGCCGGCGCCGTCGGCAGCCTCAGCGCACTCGTCCGCAGTGTCATCGACAGGTTCATAGGTTCCCCGTTGAAGAAGCTGCACCGCCCCCATCGAAAGCACGCCTCCGCTTTCAGTGTACCCGAGACAGGAGAAGTTGCAGTCCGGATTTTGGAAAGTGACCCGTGAATGCTGAGGCTAACCTTCAACGGCCCCAATCCTTGGACCAGGCTGAGCCGGAATTTTCAGCTCTTTGTGCCTGGCCTCAACGCTGGACCAATTGCAGCGAGAAAATTCGGCTTCCTCATCATTGGTTGCAGCATGCTGCAGCCAATGATTGCGCGTGTTCGGTCGGTGGCACATGGCCGATCGCGCTGTGACGGCGAACAGTATTGTATTCGACCCGCTACGCCTCGATCTTGCACCGTGCATCGTCAAGGCTCAAGAACCAAAATGCGTTGAGGCATTCCTGCCTGACGCGGTTATTGAAGCCTTCGGCGAAGGCATTGTCGGTGGGCTTGCCGGGCCGCGAATAGTCGAGCACGACGCCGTGCTGCCAAGCCTACAGATCGAGATCGCGAGAGACAAATTCGGGTCCGTTGTCGACCCGTATGCGCTTCGGTCGACCGTACGTGCGTGCGGCAGCGTCCAGAGTGGCGACGACGTCATGCCCCTTGTAGGCGTGTGCCACGCCGATCGCCGGGCATAGCTTGGTGCAGATATCCACGATCGAATTCGACCCAGACCGGAGAGGAGGCGCAGCGCGACGTGGATGTCGCCGTCGCCGACGTCCGGGTGGCGGAAAGCGATATCGAGGTCTCGAAAGCGCTGCTGGCGGACGCGCAAAGCCAGCTCGACCCCGCGACCGCGCTAGGAAGTTGACGGGTGACGGCTATGGAAACCCCTTCGATTCTTCTCGTCAGCCTGCGCGGCATCTCCAAGCATTTCGGCGAGGACGAGACGCGCGTCGATGCCTTGCGGAACATCGCGCTCGACGTAACTCCTGGAGAGGTCGTTGCCCTGCGCGGGCCTTCGGGCTCGGGGAAATCCACCCTCCTCAACGTCATCGCCTGTATCCTCGATCCGTCAGAAGGACGCATGGAGCTCGAGGGCGAGGTCGTGTTCGACGGCAAATGGCTGCGTTCCGACCTGCGGCGGCTGCGGCTCGAGAAGATCGGTTTCATCTTCCAGTTCCACAATCTGCTTCCGTTCCTGAACGCCACCGACAATGTCGCCCTGGTCCTGCATCTGGCGGGTTACGATGAGGTGGCTGCGTCCGAGCGCGCGCACGAGTTGCTCGACTATCTCGAAGTCGGCAACCGCAAGAAGGCATTCCCCGCAAAGCTCTCCGGAGGCGAAGCGCAACGCGTCGCGATCGCGCGCGCGCTCGCCAACAAGCCGCGGATCATTCTGGCCGACGAGCCCACCGCCGCCCTCGACTCCAAGCGCGCGCAGATCGTGATGGACCTCTTGCGCAAGCTGGCGCGCGAGCAGAACGCCGCGGTCATTGCCGTCACCCACGACGAGAAGATCTTCGACCGCTTCGATCGCATGTACCTGCTGCGCGACGGCCGCCTCGAGGATGTTCGAGGCGTGTCTACGGCAGCCGCATAAGATCGAGCTCGCGGCGCGGTTCTCTCGCGGCAATCAGACGAGTGCGCCATCCGCCGCGGCCGTGAACCTGCCGTCCAAGAGGAACGCGTCT
>RXJK01000175.1 GCA_003963125.1 Hyphomicrobiales bacterium | reverse complement strand
AAGCTCTCGAATCACAGTTGAATCAGTGCCATGCAGCTTGTCCATCACAACTCAACCGGACAGCCGTGTGCTTGTCACCGGGATCCAGCCATCCGCAACACCAGTGCAATGGACTGGATTGCCCCGCCGCCACGAGCTCACGCCGCGGCCGTCATCCGTCGCGACAGGGCAGACCCTCGCGCGCGCAGGAAAGCGTCGAGACGCGCAGCGTAATCCGCCGACACCGCCTGCTGCACCGACGGACGTGCCCGCAGCGCCGCGCGCCACGCTTGAACTTTCGGCTTGCCGGACATCACGGCGAAATCCGCGATCCGGTCGAAGGCGTCGAAATAACGGAGCGCCGGGGCGAACGCGGCATCGACCAACGAGAATGTCTCGCCCGCGAAGTACGGCCCCTCCCCTAGCACCGCCTCCACCTGCGCGAAACGCGCTGCGAGCGTTCGGGCCTTGCCCGCGAGCGCGTCCTCATCAGGCGCCGCATAGAACCCCGCAATGTCATTCAGCACCACCGAAGCGAACTCGATCCACGACCGATGCTGCGCGCGAGAGAGGGCATCCGCAAGATGCAGCGGATGTGGCTGCGTCTCCTCCAGATACTCGACGATGACGGCACTCTCGAAGATCGGCGTGCCGTCCACCACCAGCACCGGCGTCTTGCCGAGCGGCGACAGCGCGAGGAACCACGCCGGCTTGTTGGCGAGGTCGATGTCGCGCCGCTTGAAGGCGACGCCCTTCTCGGTGAGTGCGATCACCGCCCGCTGCACGTAGGGGCACAGGACATGGCTCACCAGGAGCAACTTCGGCTGGGACACGAGGGATCTCCGTTTAATGCAACTGCATTCATAAATATGCAAATGCATTGACATCGTCAAGCTTGATGCAATCGCATTGATGTGATCACTGGGGCCCATGAAGGAACCGAGCAAGACCGCCGTCACCGCCTGGACCCGCCTCGTAGGGGCCCACGCTGCCGCCATGGACATCGTCGAAACCGGCCTGAAAAAGGCGGGATTTCCCCCGCTCGCCTGGTACGACGTCCTGCTTGAGCTCGACCGTGCCGGGGAGGACGGCCTCAGGCCCTACGAGATCGAACGGCGGCTCCTGCTGCCGCAATACGGCCTCTCCCGGCTTCTCGATCGCATCGAGGCCAAGGGCTATCTCGCGCGCCGCCCCTGCGAGGCGGATGGCCGCGGCCAGGTGGTGGCGATCACGCGCAGCGGCCGCGACCTGCGCCGCCGCATGTGGCCGGTCTACGCCGCCGGCATCGAGGCGGCCATCTCCCGAAAACTGACCGAAGCCGACATGGCGACGCTCGGAGCCCTGCTCGCCAAACTCTCCCCTGCTGAGACCCAAGAGAGCTGATCGCCCGCGCGCATTGCATCCGGCGAGGCAGGGTGCGAGTTTGCGCCCCCGATGGAGGTGCCATGGTCTCGCTGCTCGACAACCGTCCGCTGAACCGCAAGGGGCCGAGCGATCATCCGCTTGCCCGCCGCCTTGCGCGCGAGGCCAACGGCGACGTGCTGTTCGGCGCCGGAGATCGCGGCCGCTACGCAACAGACGCTTCGTTCTATCAGGTGGTCCCCACGGGCGTGTTCGTGCCCGAGACCACCGAGGATGCGCTGACGGCGCTCGCCATCGCCCGCGAAGAAGGCGTTCCCGTCACGGCACGCGGCGGCGGCACCTCGCAATGCGGCCAGACCATCAATATGGGGCTCGTCCTCGACACCTCGAAGCACCTCAACAAGGTGCTCGCCTTCGACAAGGAGGCGAAAACAGTCGTCGTCGAGCCGGGCCTCGTGCTCGACGACCTCAACCGTTGGCTGAAGCCGCACGGCCTCTGGTTTCCCGTCGACGTCTCGACGGCGTCCCGCGCCACGCTCGGCGGCATGGCGGGCAACAACTCCTGCGGCGGCCGATCGCTGCGCTACGGCACCATGCGCGACAACACCATCGCGCTCAGCGCCTGCCTCGCCGACGGCAGCCTGGTAGACTTCGGCCCGTCTTCGCGCGGCACCGCGCGCGCCAATGAGGCCGCACCCGGCCGCGATCTGATGAGCGCGATGCTGGCACTCGGCACCCGTGAGGCGGACGAGATCCGTGCCCGCTTCCCGAAAGTGCAGCGGCGCGTTGGCGGCTACAATCTCGACGCGCTGCTGCCCGAAGCGACCGACGCCAACCTCGCCCACCTCCTCGTCGGCTCCGAAGGCACACTCGCCTTCACCACGCGCCTCGAACTGAAGCTGTGGCCTGTCATCCGCCAGCGCGGCGTAGGCGTCGTCCACTTCGGCAGCTTCTACCAGGCGATGGATGCGGCCCAGCACATCGTGAAGTTGGGCCCCATCGCCGTCGAACTCGTCGATCGCACCATGATCGGCCTCGGCCGCGATATCGCCATGTTCAAGCCGACCGTCGAAGCCGTCGTGCGCGGCGATCCGGACGCCCTCCTCGTCGTCGAGTTCGCCGAGACGAGCGAGCCCGCCAACCTGATGAAGCTGAAGGAACTGGACCAGCTCATGGGCGACCTCGGCTTCGGCTGGGATCGCCCGCGCGAACGCCAGGGCGGCGTCGTCGACGTGATGGACCCGGGCCTTCAGTCCCGCATCGCCGAGTTCCGCACCGCCGGCCTCAATGTGATGATGAGCATGAAGGAGGCCGGCAAGCCCGTGTCCTTCATCGAAGACTGCGCGGTGCCCCTCGAACATCTGGCCGACTACACCGCGAGCCTCACCGCGATCTTCGAAAAGCACGGCACGCGCGGCACCTGGTACGCGCATGCCTCCGAAGGCTGCCTACACGTGCGCCCCGTCCTCAATCTCAAGCTCGAGAAGGACGTGAAGACCATGCGCGCCGTCGCCGAAGAGGCCTTCGCCATGGTGCGCGAGTACAAGGGATCGCATTCCGGCGAGCACGGCGACGGCATGGTCCGTTCCGAGTTCCACGAAGCGATGTTCGGCACCCGCCTCGTACGCGCGTTCGGCGACGTCAAGCGCGCCTTCGATCCCAAGGGGCTTTATAATCCCGGCAAGATCGTCGATCCCACGCGCATGGACGATCGCACGCTCTTCCGCTACCCGCCCGATTATCACGTGAGCGATATCCAGCCCGTACTGGATTGGAGCGCATGGCCCGGCGGCGCGCACGGCCTGCAGGGCGCGGCCGAGATGTGCAACAACAACGGCGCCTGCCGCTCCATGGCCGGCGGCGTCATGTGCCCCTCCTACCGCGTGACACGCGACGAGATGCACGTCACGCGCGGGCGCGCTAACACGCTGCGTCTGGCGCTCTCCGGCCAGCTCGGCACCGATGGCCTCGCCTCGCCGGAGCTGGAAGAGGCCCTGGCGCTTTGCGTCTCCTGCAAGGGCTGCAAGCGCGAATGCCCGACAGGCGTCGACATGGCGCGTCTCAAGATCGAGGTGCTCGCCGCCCGCGCCCGCGCCAACGGCCTGTCACTGCGCGACCGCTTGGTCGCCTACCTGCCGCGCTATGCACCGCTGGCGCGGCACGTACCCTGGCTCCTCAATGCGCGCGATTCCGTTCCCGGTCTCGCCTGGCTCTCCGAAAAGCTTGTGGGCCTTGCCCGCAATCGCCCGCTGCCGAAGTGGCGGCGCGATATCTTTGCGCCTGCTTCGACTGTCGTGGGCCCTGACGATGGCCCCGAAGTTGCGCTGTTCGCCGATACTTTCAACCGTACTTTCGAGCGCGAGAACCTGGACGACGCGCTCACCGTACTGCTGCATGCTGGCTACCGCGTGCACATGCCGGCAGCCGCCGATGGCAGCACCCGGCCCCTCTGCTGCGGCCGCACCTTTCTCTCGGCAGGCCTCGTCGACGAAGCGCGCGTCGAACTCGATCGTACGATGGCAGCCCTTGCGCCCCTTGCGGCGCGCGGCGTACCGATCGTCGGCCTCGAGCCGAGCTGCCTCCTGACGCTGCGCGACGAGGCCCAGGCACTCCGTCCCGGAAAGGCCGCCGACGACATCGCGCGCCAGGCGCTGCTGTTCGAGGAGTTCGTGGCGCGCGAGGCCGACGCCGGCCGCTTCAAGCTCGACCTCGCTCCGGTGCGTGCAAAGGCCCTGCTGCACGGCCATTGCCATCAGAAGGCCTTCGGCGCCATGGGCGCCGTCGCCAAGACGCTTGCCCTGATCCCGGGCCTTGAAGTCGAGACCGTGGAGTCGAGCTGCTGCGGCATGGCCGGCGCCTTCGGCTACCAGGCCGAAACCCAGGACGTCTCGCGCGCCATGGGCGAGCTGTCGCTGCTCCCCGCCGTCCGCAAGGCCGATGCCGCGACGCTGATCGTCGCCGACGGCACCTCCTGCCGCCACCAGATCGCCGACGGTACCGGCCGCAGCGCCATCCACGTCGCGCGCCTTCTCGCAAAGAGCGCGGGCGGCTCCACCCTTAACCTCGACCCTTAGCTCCTCCCAAAGGAAGTGCTCTCAGTCCGGCCGCTTGCTGGACAATTACGGCAGAACTACAATAACAGTGCCTTATGACCTCGTCATCTCGAGGTCCACTAATCTTATATTTCAATTTTTGGAGCATTTCCCATGGGCAGAAAGCCACAGCAATCGTCGACATCCTATTCCGCCAAGCGCTATGCGCATCCTTTCTTCGTCCCCGAGCCACCGGAACTCAGGTCGCCTCACAAGGGCAACCACAGGATGGCGGATTGGCATGAGAAGCAGTTGGGCCCGATCCCCAAGGTGCGCGGCAACGGTCGCATCGACCTCACGGACATCATCGGCGCGGAGGGCGTGAAGGAGATTTCGGATTTGGGTGAGCTCAGATTTCACGCGCTGGGTGATAGCGGGGCAGGCGACGCACACGAGGCGGAAATGATATCGGACAGCATGGCGGAAGATTATCGTCCTGGCGCCGGCGCACTTAATCCAGCCTTCCTGCTTCACCTAGGCGATATTATATATGGCAATGACAAGACCCATAATTATGGCCAACGTTTTTACAAACCTTATCGACGGTATCCGGGCAAAATCATCGCGATCCCAGGGAACCACGACGGAGAAGTGAAGGCGCAAATCGATGCGCCCTCGCTCAAGGCTTTCGAGGCGAATTTCTGCGCCACTCAAGCAGCTATACCAGACCAAGCTTCGGGGAGCGGCATCTACAGGGAAACAATGACGCTGCCAGGAGTGTATTGGATGCTCGATGCCCCGCTGGCGCGCTTCATCGGACTCTATTCAAATCTTGTCGAGAACCCTGGCTTCTTGGAGGGTGGCGGGGACGGTGCTCAGGACAAGTCGCAAATTCAGTGGCTACAAAGCACATTGAGGCACATCAAGTCTGTCGGAAGCGGAGAGCGCAAGGCGCTGATCGTAGCCACGCACCATCCCTTGTTTAGCGCCGGCGGGCACAGCGGCAGCGACCACATGCGCGATACGCTAGACCGTGCATTCGAGCAGGCCGATGTTTGGCCAGATCTCGTTCTTTCCGCCCATTCGCACAATTATCAGCGATACACGCGGCGCATCGCCGGCAAATCAATCCCCTATATCGTGGCGGGGACGGGCGGAATGAAACCTCAGAAGGTGCCGGATGCGACGGGCGAGCCCGCCGAGAAGTCATCGGATACGACCTACGACGGATCTCTGGCCTCGCTCGGATACCTATTCGTCTCCGTTTCGGCCGCCGAAATCAAGACCGAGTTCTGGCCGGTCGATGAGAAAGGTGCCACGAGAGCGTATGACCCGGTCAGTATCGACCTCACGTCACATACAGTACGTCGCGGATAGATAGCTCAGGAAGACAACTGTGGCGTCCGGCGGACGCCACAGCCTTCAGTTATCAACTCAGGCCGCCATCGCCTTCTTCAGGTTCTCGTCGATCTTGTCGAGGAAGCCCGTCGTGGACAGCCACTTCTGATCGGGCCCGATCAACAGCGCGAGGTCCTTCGTCATGAAGCCGGCTTCCACCGTATCGACGCACACCTTCTCGAGCGTCGAGGCGAACTTGGCGAGGTCCGCGTTGTTGTCGAGCTTGGCGCGATGGGCGAGGCCACGCGTCCAGGCGAAGATCGACGCGATCGAGTTCGTCGACGTCTCCTTGCCCTTCTGGTGCTCGCGGTAGTGGCGCGTGACGGTGCCGTGCGCGGCTTCCGCCTCCACCGTCTTGCCATCGGGCGTCAGCAGCACGCTCGTCATGAGGCCGAGCGAGCCGAAGCCCTGCGCGACCGTATCCGACTGCACGTCGCCGTCGTAGTTCTTGCACGCCCAGATGTAGCCGCCCGACCACTTCAGCGCGGAGGCCACCATGTCGTCGATGAGGCGATGCTCGTAGGTGAGCTTGCGCTTCTCGTACTCGGCCTTGAACTCGGCGTCGAAGATCTGCTGGAACAGCTCCATGAAGCGGCCGTCGTACTGCTTCAGGATGGTGTTCTTCGTCGACATGTAGACGGGATAGTTGCGCTGCAGGCCGTAGTTGAAGGTCGCGCGCGCGAACTCGGCGATGCTGTCATCGAGGTTGTACATGGCCATCGCGACGCCGGAGCCCGGCGCCTTGAACACTTCCTTCTCGATCACCTTGCCGTCCTCGCCGACGAACTTGATGGTCAGCGTGCCCTTCGTCGGGAACTTGAAGTCAGTGGCGCGGTACTGGTCGCCGAAGGCATGGCGGCCGATGATGATGGGCTGCGTCCAGCCGGGCACGAGGCGCGGCACGTTCTTGCAGATGATGGGCTCGCGGAAGATCACGCCGCCGAGGATGTTGCGGATGGTGCCGTTGGGCGACTTCCACATCTCCTTGAGCTTGAATTCCTTCACGCGGCCCTCGTCCGGCGTGATGGTCGCGCACTTCACGGCGACGCCGTGCTTCTTGGTGGCGTTGGCGGCGTCGATCGTCACCTGGTCGTTGGTCTTGTCGCGATACTCGACGCCGAGGTCGTAGTACTCGAGGTTCACGTCGAGGTAGGGGTGGATCAGCTTGTCCTTGATGAGCTGCCAGATGATGCGGGTCATCTCGTCGCCGTCCATTTCGACGACGGTTCCGGCGACTTTGATCTTTTGCATGATGATCTTCCCCTGTGGCGGGCCCCTCCTCCCGGGAAGGAACCTCTCGTGTCTAGGCTCTTGAGTGCGGAACGGGAACTTGCCGAGCGGGCCTAGGGGCCTCGGCCAGAAACCAGGGCGCCCTCTTAGCACCGTGCGGGGGGCAAGCAAAGCCAGCCATTGGGCGGCCGGTCGACGGCCTCGACTCGTGCCCCCGTTTTGGGCACTTTGCGGGGCAACACCCCGTCCCGCAGGGAGGATACGGCATGAGCGAGGCCATCCGCGTCTCGACGCTGCACGTCAACGGCATCGACTTGACCGTGCGCGAAATGGGCGACGCCCAGGCGCCCCTGATGCTGTTCCTGCATGGCTTCCCCGAGCATGCCGGAGCCTGGGACGATGTCATGCCGGCCTTCGCCGTCCGCTGGCATACGGTCGCCCCCAACCAGCGCGGCTATGCGACCTCGTCGCGGCCCCAGGACATCGAGAGCTACCGGATCAAGAACCTCGTCCGGGACGTGCTGGCGCTGGCGGAAGCCTTGTCGCCAGGGAAGCCTTTCGTGCTCGTGGCCCACGACTGGGGCGCCTCCGTCGCCTACGCGACGGCAATCGCCGCCCCGAACCGGGTTTCCAAGCTCGTCATCCTCAACGGCGTGCACCCGGGCCCCTTCCAGAAGGCGCTGCTCGAAGACGAGGGCCAGCGCCAGGCGAGCCTCTACATGCACATCCTGCGCGACCCGAGTGCCGAGGAACGGCTGTCGGCCAACGGTTACGAGAAGCTGATGGGCATGCTGACCCGGTTCGGGCAGCAGTCATGGCTTACCCCCGAGCGCAAGGCGGCCTACCTCGCGGCTTGGTCGCAGCCGGGCGCGCTGACGGGCATGCTGAACTGGTATCGCGCCACCCCGCTCGTCATCCCCCGACCAGGCGAGAGCGTCGACACCGCCAAGCCGCCCGCGCTCGACCCGTCGCAACTGCGCATTCGCATGCCGCATCTGCTGCTCTGGGGCACCCGCGACCAGGCCCTGCTGCCCGTCTCCTACGCCACCCTGCGTGACTACTGCGATGATCTGACCGTCCAGGAGTTCCCCACTGCCGACCATTGGATCGTGCACCAGGAGACAGACGCTATCATCGCCGCCATCTCGAAGTTCCTCGACCGGCAATGAGCAGCGACACTGCGCAGACCTTTCCGGTGACGATCGAGACGGAGGGGGCGGAAAGGGTCCCGCGCGTGCCCGCCCTCGCCGCGGCGGTGGCCGAGGTCGTGCACCATGCGCACGAGCACACCATCGACACGGCGCTCGCCCGCTGGCAGGCCCAGGGCCTCGACAAGGCGCGCCTCGAACCCATCCTCGTCTATTGCGCCGAGCAGCGCTGCCAGGCCGACACTGCCACCTGCCCCGGCTGCCGCCTGCGCACCGAGCGGGAAGGCCTGAAAAGCCTCGACGACCTCGTCAGCCGCTACGCGGAGGTGCGCTTCGCTAACGGACACATCGGCCTCAAGGGGCCGGGCACAGGCATCCTGGAGGCGCCGAGCCTCGAAACCCTCTCGACCTCCTGGGCCGGCCAGGAATACTGGTTCTGGGCCCGCCGCGTCCTGCGAAAGCTCCGCCACGGCATCCGCCGCGCGAGCCAGAGTGGCGCGCCCCCTGAGCCCGGCCGCGAGGCGCCCGCCATGATCCTGGTGCGCCCCCAGCTCGCCGACAACATCGGCATGGCAGCCCGTGCCATGGCCAATTTCGGGCTGGAGGAGATGCGCATCGTCGATCCCCGCGATGGCTGGCCCAACGAGAAAGCCCGCATCGCCGCCTCCGGCGCCAACTACATCATCGACACCGCCGAGTACTGCGCCAACTTCACGGAAGGCGTCACCGGCCTCAACTGGATCTGCGCGACCAGCGCCCGCCAGCGCGACCTCGCCAAGCCCGTCCTGACGCCCGAACAGGCCATCGCCGAGATCCGCACGCGCATCGCCGAGGGCCAGCGCTGCGGCATCGTCTTCGGCCCCGAGCGCAACGGACTGGAAACCCAGGAAATCGCTAACGCGGACGCGCACGTGATGGTGCCCGTGAACCCGAACTTCGCCTCACTGAACCTCGCGCAGGCGGTTCTGTTGATGGGCTACGAGTGGATGAAGCAGGCGGGCGGCGGCACGCTCGGCCGTGTTACCACCTACGAGACGCCGGTGGCGCCCGGCTTGCGCCTCAGGGGCTCGCAACCCGCGGGCAAGGAAGCGCTTCTTTCGCTGTTCGAGCACCTCGAAGCCGAATTGGACGCAGCCCGCTTCTTCACCTCGCCTGAAAAGCGTCCCAGCACCGTGCAAAACATCAGAAGTATGTTCACCCGGATGGGCGCAACGGAGCAGGAAATCCGCACCCTGAGAGGAATCGTAAAGGCTCTGGTGCATGGCCGGCGCACAAAGCGCGAACTGCCATGATTATGCCTCGATTACCATCAAGCCATGCGCCCGTGCCGGATGAGAGGGCGGCAGCTGTGCTGTCGCGTGTGGGTCTGAACGACGGCATCCGGTCACGGGGGCTGTTCAAACAGGGGCTTAGAAGAATGGGTAAGGTTGGGAAGGCTATCATGGGGCTGCTCGGCGCGGCGTGGCTGGCCGCATCGGCCACCGGTGCGCTCGCTCAGGCGGCCAAGGAGCAGGGCAAGGCACTCAGCGACAACTCCGTTCGCACCCTCGTCAATTACGCCTGGGCCATGACGCCGACCAAGTTCACGGCCCCCGACGGCAAGGTCATCGAGGTCGACAAGTCGAAGCCCCAGGACGTGATCGTGCCCATCGAAGTGGCCCGCGAAGTGATCCAGGTCGCCTGGCGCACCGCGCACGCCCAGCGCTGCAACCTCGACGAGGAGCAGCGCGCCAACTACCAGACGCTGATGAAGCGCGAGCAGAACAACAAGAAGTGGACCGACCAGCAGCTGCTGTTCATCCACGAGCTGCACCTGTTCACCGTCATGTTCACCGCCGGCAAGGTCAAGATCGTCGCCAACGACGATGGCAAGGACGTCGTGGTGAACGACAAGCCGACGATCCAGGAGCCCTGCTCCGACACCGAGCGCCAGAAGGTGCAGAAGTCGATCATGGACTACGTGGCGGGCGAAGCCCCGACCCCCGCCAAGAAGTAACGGCGGCCCGGCAATGCGGGGTCGTATTGACCCCGTCCGGCAATCCTGTATAAGCACGCCCGATCAGCGGGTGTCCTGGCCCAAAGGCCTCGATGCCCGCTGTTCAGTTTTAACCAAGCCATCGTGCATGCACACCCGTGAGGTGCCGGTCGTCAGCCGGCGCGTCTGTCGGCCTCGGCAATCGCCGAAGGCAAAGGAGGGGTGCTCCAAACCCGGCCGCACGGCCTCAGGAGTACCGAGATGACCAAGCGCATCCGCGCCAAGTACAAGATCGACCGCCGCCTCGGCGAGAACATCTGGGGCCGGCCCAAGAGCCCGCTCAACAAGCGTGAATCCCGTCCCGGCCAGCACGGCGAGCGCCGCCAGGGCAAGCTCTCCGACTACGGCCAGCAGCTCCGCGCCAAGCAGAAGCTGAAGGGCTACTACGGCAACATTTCCGAGCGCCAGTTCCGCAGCGTGTACGAGGAAGCCGGCCGCATGAAGGGCTCGACCTCCGAGCATCTGATCGGCCTTCTCGAGCGCCGCCTGGACGCCGTCGTCTACCGCGCCAAGTTCGTTCCGACCCCCTTCGCGGCCCGCCAGTTCGTGAGCCACGGCCACATCGCGGTGAACGGCAAGCGCGTCAACATTCCGAGCTACCGCGTGCGCATCGGCGACGTCATCGAGGTCAAGGAGAAGGGCAAGCAGATGCCCCTCGTGCTCGAGGCCATGAAGAGCGCCGAGCGCGACGTGCCGGACTACATCGAGGCCGACCACAACAAGTTCTCGGCCAAGCTCGTGCGCATTCCCGGCTTGAGCGACGTGCCCTATCCGGTGCACATGGAGCCGAACCTGGTGGTCGAATTCTACAGCCGTTGATCGCTGACTGCCTGCCGTTTCGAGAGGCCGTTGCTCGTGGCAACGGCCTCTTTGCGTTTCTGCGTGCCTTGACGGGCGGGGCCTCGGCTGACGAACGCTTGATGCCGATGTGAAGGCGGGTTGCTCGAAACTTCCCTTTGCAGCGATTATATGAGCGGCGCACGAAGGAGGATCAGCCCATGACGGACCGCAAGGACGACGGCAGCATCACAGGCGCAATAGCTTCCCTGTTCAAAGGCAAGGGCGAGGAGGCCCCGGCGGAGCACTTCCCCGTCGAGAAGACGGACGCGGAGTGGCGCCAGCAGCTCTCGCCGGAAGCTTTCTACGTTCTGCGCCAGCACGGCACCGAGCGGGCCGGCACGAGCCCCCTCGACAAGACCTACGACCCCGGCACCTATCTGTGCGCCGGCTGCGGACAGGCCCTGTTCGAGGGCAAGACCAAGTTCAACAGCGGCACCGGCTGGCCGAGCTTCTACGCCCCCATGGACCATGCGGTTGAGACCAAGACCGACCGCAGCTTCTTCATGACGCGCACGGAAGTGCATTGCAGCCGCTGCGGTGGCCACCTCGGCCACGTCTTCGACGACGGCCCGGCCCCGACCGGCCAGCGCTATTGCATGAACGGTGTCGCCCTGAAATTCGAGCCCGAAAAGAAGGCCTGACAAGAGGCTGTTCTTGCGACACACGCTCGAACTGCAGCTTCGAAGGACGATCGAAACGACGGCTGGAGCTTGGTCGACTGGTCCGGCAAGTCTTGAGCTGGCGTGGGCCCCCGCCTTCGCGGGGGCGACGTTGAGGAGGGATCGAGCAAGCGCGTCTCACCTCCGTCATGCCCGCGCAGGCGGGCATCCACGCAAGCTCGCGGTAGTGGCTCTCGCGAGGTCACACGCGCCGACAAAGAACCGAACAAAACCACGCCTAGCCCGCCTCTAACCGCCGCTCCAAATCCGCAAGGACGCCTCATGCGCAAGGCCATCGCCCTCGTCGCCGTCGTGCTCTCCCTCTGCCTCGCGCCCTTCGCGTTGCGCGCGCAGACACCTCCGCCAAAAGAGACGGCCGTCTTTGCCGGCGGCTGCTTCTGGTGCGTCGAGGAAGCCTTCGAGAAGGTACCGGGCGTCCTGACGGCAGTGTCGGGCTACATTGGCGGCACGGTTGCGAACCCGACCTACGAGCAGGTCGCATCCAAGGCGACGGGTCACGCCGAGGCCGTCGAAGTCACCTACGATCCGAGCAAGGTGAGCTACGAGCAGCTCGTCGACTGGTTCTGGCGCAACATTGATCCCTTCGACGAGGCCGGCCAGTTCTGCGACAAGGGCAGCCCCTACCGCAGCGGCATCCACTATCGCGGTGACGCACAGAAGAAGATCGCCGAGGCCAGCAAGGCCGCGCTCGAAACATCGGGCCGCTTCCGCCAGAAGATCGTCACCGAGATCGTCCCCGCCGGCACGTTCTATCCCGCCGAGGACTACCACCAGGACTATTACAAGAAGAACCCGAACCGCTATCAGTACTACAAGTTCGCCTGCCGCCGCGCCGACCGCCTCGAGCAGATCTGGGGCAAGCCCGCGGCTCCCAAGACGCTGACGCAGTAATAGCGTTAGGCGTTCGAGCGCGCGTCGTGGCGCTCAACACAAAGCGTCACGCCTCCCGCGGGCGCTTGTCGATCACGCGGCGCGCCTTGCCGAGGCTGCGCTCGATGCTGCCGGGCTCCGTCACCGTCACCCGCGCCGTCACGCCGATGTTGCCTTTCACCAGCTCGGCAAGCTGGTGCGCCGCGTTCTTGCGCTCGGTGGCGTCGACGAGATCGGGCCGCGCTTCGACCATGATCTCCATA
>RXJK01000218.1:1610-12807 GCA_003963125.1 Hyphomicrobiales bacterium | reverse complement strand
GCGGGGAGAGGGCCGGGGTGAGGGGCAGCGGCATACTCCGAAGTCGGAGCGCATTTCAGCCCACGCCCAATTCCTGCCTTCAACCCAGCTTCTGCCCCTCACCCTAACCCTCTCCCCACTCCGCTATCGCTGCATGGGGAGAGGGGACCGGGACTCGCGTCCGCGCAGTCGTGAAGCTTGCGAAGAGTGACGCGAAACCCGACGCGGTAAGTAAGTTCGGTTCTGCATCCCCGGATGGCGCGGAGCGCCAGTCCGGGGTTTCCCGGTCAGCGTTCTTGGTGCGACCTAGAGCACGCGCTTGCCTTTACGTGACCCTGCAAGGTCCCTGACCATCGCGCTTGCGCGCGATTTTCGGAAACGCAAAAGAGACGCAGGCGAAGCTCAGGCTTTGCCGAAGACGCGGGTGAAGATCGTGTCGACGTGGGCGGTGTGGTAGCCGAGGTCGAAGAGGGCGGCGAGTTCGCTGGCCGAGAGCGCCTTAGACACGTCGGGATCGGCCTTCAGGAGTTCCAGGAAATCGCAGCGCTCGCGCCAGACGCGCATGGCATTGCGCTGCACGAAGCGGTAGGCGTCCTCGCGCGAGACGCCCTTGTTGGTGAGCGCGATCAGCACGCGCTGTGAATGCACGAGGCCGCCGAGGCGGTCGAGATTTCCCCGCATGTTCTCAGGGTACACCACCAGCTTCTCGATCAGGCCCGCCGCGCGCACCAGCGCGAAGTCGAGCGTGACGGTGGCGTCGGGGCCGATCATGCGCTCGACGGAGGAGTGCGAGATGTCGCGCTCGTGCCAGAGCGCTACGTTCTCCATGGCGGGGAGCGCATAGCCGCGCACCATGCGGGCGAGACCCGTGATGTTCTCGCTCAGGACCGGGTTGCGCTTGTGCGGCATGGCGGAGGAGCCTTTCTGGCCCTCCGAGAAGAATTCCTCGGCTTCGAGGACTTCCGTGCGCTGCAGATGGCGCACCTCGATGGCGAGGCGCTCCAGCGACGAGGCGATCACGCCGAGCGTCGCGAAATACATGGCGTGGCGGTCGCGCGGGATGACCTGCGTCGAGACGGGCTCGGGCTTCAGCCCAAGCTTGGCCGCGACGTAGGCCTCGATGCGCGGATCGATGTTGGCGAAGGTGCCGACGGCGCCCGAGATGGCGCAGGTGCCGACCTCTTCGCGGGCCGTCACGAGGCGCGCCCGCGCCCGGTCGAACTCGGCATATGCCTGGGCGAGCTTGAGGCCGAAGGTCGTCGGTTCGGCGTGGATGCCGTGGCTGCGGCCGATCGTCGGCGTAAGCTTGTGCTCGAAGGCGCGCGCCTTGAGGGCTGCGAGCAGGCGGTCGATATCGGCGATGAGGATGTCGGCGGCGCGCACCAGCTGCACCGCGAGGCAGGTGTCGAGCACGTCGGACGAGGTGAGGCCCTGGTGCACGAAGCGGGCCTCGGGCCCCACGTGCTCGGCCAAGTGCGTCAGGAAGGCGATGACGTCGTGCTTCACCTCGCGCTCGATCTCATCGATGCGCGCCACGTCGAATTTCGCCTTGCTGCCCTTCTCCCAGATGACGCTGGCAGCTTCCTTGGGGATCTGCCCGATCTCGGCCATGGCGGCAGCAGCGTGCGCCTCGATCTCGAACCAGATGCGGAAGCGGGTCTCCGGCGACCAGACGGCGGCCATCTCCGGGCGGGTGTAGCGGGGGATCATGGGGGCCTTTCACGGATATCGCGCGGATCGGAAGGGGGTCGCGTAGCACCTTGGCGCGGCGCAGGCAAATTCAGGTGCGGGCAACGGGTTGCGGGCGCAAGCCATCGAGCGCGGCAGGAGGTCACGCAGGGGCAGGCTGGAGGTGGCAGTAGACTTGCAGGAGATCTTTTGGATGCGCGCGGGAACGCGATGACGACGTCCGATCAAGAGGTTGCGCGGGGCCGCCTGAGGGGCCGGTCTGTCCGCGCTGCGAATGCCGTTTTCGAGGAGGCCTGATGCTACGTGCCGATGTGCTGGTCCTGGGTGCCGGAATGGTGGGCGTTTCGACCGCGCTGCACCTGCAGCGGCGCGGCGCCAGCGTGATCCTGATCGACCGGAGGGGCGTGGCGGAAGAGACGAGCTACGGCAATGCCGGCCTGATCCAGCGCGAAGGCATCGTGCCCTACGCTTTCCCGCGCGACCTGCGGCTCCTTTCCCAGTACGCCTTCAACATGCTGCCCGAGGCGCATTTCCACTGGGGCGCGCTGCCCACGATCGCGCCGTGGCTGGTGCGCTATTTCATGCAGTCGACGCCGGATCGGATCGCGCAGACGGCGCGGGCGGCGCGGCCGCTCGTGGAACGCTGCGTTGTCGAGCACGAGACGCTGATGCAGGAGGCGGGCATCCTCGCCACCCTGCGTCGTACGGGCTATCTGAAGCTGTTCCGGACGGAGGAAGGCTTCGAGACCGCACTCGCCAAGAGTGGAAAGGAGCGGGAGACGTACGGCGTCAATTTCCAGAAGCTCGGCAAGGACGCCGTGGCCGACATGGAGCCGCATCTGCGGGGCGCCTACGCGGGCGCTATCTGGCTGCCAGACCCCGGCAGCGTGCCGGATCCTTCGGCCGTCGGAAAGGCTTACGCGCGGCTGTTCCAGGAGCGGGGCGGGCGGGTCCTCACGGGCGATGCCAAGACGCTCACGCAGTTCCCGCAAGGGTGGGAGGTGACGACGAGCGAGGGGCAGGCGCGAGGGGCGTCCGCGGTGCTGTGCCTCGGCCCGTGGGCGAGCGACGTGTTCGAGCCTCTCGGCTACCATTTCCCGCTCGGCGTGAAGCGCGGCTACCACATGCACTACAAGCCGCAGGGCAATGCGGTGCTGAACCGTCCGGTCCTCGACGCGGAGAAGGGCTATGTTCTGGCGCCGATGGCGAAGGGCATCCGGCTCACGACGGGAGCTGAGTTCGCCGACCGCGACGCGGCACCGACGCCGGTGCAGCTCGATGCGCTCGAGCCGGTTGCTCGGGATCTGTTCCCGATCGGCGAACGGGTCGATGCGGAGCCGTGGCTGGGACGCCGTCCCTGCCTGCCCGACATGCTGCCGGTGATCGGCGCGGCGCCGCGGCACGATGGGCTGTGGTTCAACTTCGGGCACCATCACCTGGGCTTCACGCTGGGGCCCGTGACGGGGCGCCTGCTGGCCGAGATGATGACGGAGGAGACGCCCTTCACGAATCCGGAGCCGTACGCGGCCGACAGGTTCGGCGGCTGAGACGTTTGGGGCACGGCTTCAGCCTTGCCCTCGCTGCGCCCATCCCGTAACGCTCCGGCAAGGCAAACGGTGGGGCGACAATGGCGGGCGGCGTGGCCGGGATCATCTTCACGATCGGCGTTGCGGTCGCGGGCCTGCTGCTGGTGCTGCTTCTCGCGACCCTGGCCTGGCCGGCCTTGCGCATCTGGCCGACGCCTGGGGAGAAATCCTGGCAGAGCTACGTGTTCTGGCCGCTGTTTCGCGGGCTCAACGTGCTCGCATTCCTGGCTGCTGGCGCTTCGTGGCCGGGCGGCACGCTTGAACTGCCGATTTGGCTGCGGGGGCTTGCCGCGCTGGCGCTGCTCTCCTCTCTCGGCGTCTTCGTCTACGCCTTCCGCGTGCTCGGGCGCGACAACAGTTACGGTGCCACCGACGGTCTCGTCACGGGCGGGATCTATCAATGGTCGCGAAATCCGCAGAACGCGATGCTGATCATGGTCTACGCTGCGCTCGCCGTCACCGCCGACAGCGTGCCGGGCTACGTGCTCGCCGGCGCCATGATGCTCGTCTACTGGCTGATGATCCTGCTCGAGGAGCCGTGGCTGGCTGCGAGCTATGGGGAAGCCTACCGGGCTTATTGCGCGAGCGTGCCACGGCTTTTCAACTGGCGGCGGCTCATGGCCGGCGGCTCGGCCTCTTGAATTTGGCAGCACGATTGGCGTCGTGTCGCCCGCTTTGCTAGGCTGACTGCGTGCGGGAGCGCGTTTGCTCTCGCGTTGTGCGGCGTTGCAGGGACGGACATGCGCAGGGTCCTCAAATTCCTTCATACGCTGGCGTCCTGCGGCCTCGTCGGCGCGTTGCTCGTCTACGTGCTGATCCTCGTCTCGATGCGCGAGGCCACACCGGAGATCTATGCCGCGGCCAGAAGCACGATCGGCGACGTCTGCAATTACCTGTTGCTGCCGTCGCTGGCGGTGGCGCTGATCACGGGCCTGCTCGCCATGGCGGTGCATCGGGCCTTTCTCGATACACGCTGGGCGTGGCTCAAGGCGCTGCTGGGCCTGAGCATGTTCGAGGCGACGTTCGCCATCGTGCAGTCGAAGGCGACGACGGCTGCTGCGGAGGCCGCCAAGATCGCTTTGGGGACTGGCGACCGCATCGCGCTCGCGGAAGCCATCGCCAACGAGTGGTGGTCGCTCGGGGCGGTGCTGGCGCTGTCGATGGCGCAGATCGCCCTCGGCGTGTGGCGGCCGCGCATGGCCTTCCGCTGGGTCGACGTGCCGTCTTAGCGTTCCCGAAGAGAAAGAATGACGGGCGCACGCCTGCGTGCCAACGTCACTCACTGTTGCTAAGCTTCGCCCTCTCAAATGCGTTCCCCGAAGGCGTGCGTAAGTACGGCTATCCGGGATCTTTCAGTGTGGGGTTTTACTTTGCCGCGGAAAGATCCCGGCTCTCGCTGCGCTCGGCCGGGAGGGCACAAAGGGGAGACGGTGCCGTGTGCCCAAATGGGGCGGAGACGCGCCGGGTCACGAGCGGTGCAGATCGCGGCGCAGGATGGGGCGGATGCGGGGCGGGCCGCAGGTGCCGCCGTCCCACGAGCCGCCGCGCTCGACGCAGGCTTTGACCAATTGCTCGCGCTGCCATTGCCAGCCGAACAGCACTGCCAGGAGCAGGCTCATCAACACGACGATGGCGAAGCGGAAGGGCGTCACGTGCGCTCTCCGGAGCCGAACCTGTCGCGCCAGGCCGGAAGCGCGCCTGCGAAGGGCAGGGCGGTTGCTTCGTAGACGCCGCGGGCGATGGCGCGCGCAATACAATCTGCGGCCGTGAGGCCGATGTCGGTGAGATTGATCGTGGCGTCGCCGAGCGGTTTCTGCAACGTGCCGACGGCGATGACGGTGTCGCCGTCCATTGGGGCATGCGTGGGACGGATCGCGCGGGCGAGGCCGTCATCGGCCATGTGCGCGAGGCGCTTGGCCTGAGCCTTTGTCAGTACCGCATCGGTGACGACGAGGGCGATGGTCGTTGAGGGCGGGGCCTGGCCCTTGATGCGCAGCGCGAGATCCTTCGCCGGGATCTGCGCCGGCAGACCGAGGCCGCCGAACTCGCCGTCGCGCTCGTAGGGTGCGGCCCAGAAATGCGGGCCCTCGCCGACGACGGCGGACCCCACCGCATTGACGATGACGATGGCGCCGACGCGGAAGCCCGAGCGGGTGATGGCGCTCGCCGAGCCTAGACCGCCCTTGAGGGTCGCGGTGGTGGCCCCGAAGCCGCCGCCGATGGTTCCAAGGGGGAAGGCGCCGGGGGCCGCGGACTCGGCGGCCTGATAGCCCAGCTCCCAGTAGGGCGGCATGCGGCCCCAGGCCTTGTCGCCGCCGTTGAGGAGGTCGAACACGATCGCCTGGCTGACGATCGGGATGCAGGCGCCGCCGATGCGCAGGCCGACGCCTTGCTCCCGCAGGCGGGAGACCACGCCGCCGGCGGCGTCGAGCCCGAACAGCGAACCGCCGGACAGCACCACCGCGTCGAGCGACGTCACGCTCATCTCGGGCTCGAGGAGGCCGATGTCCCGGCCGCCGGGCGCGCCGCCGCGCACGACGCCGGAGGCGACGTTGGGCCCGTCGAAAAGAACGGCCGTGACGCCGCTCGCAAGCCGCGCGTCATGCGCGTTGCCAACCTTCAGGCCGGGGATGTCGGTGATGAGATTGAGATCGTCCGTCACGCAAACCGTCCCCCAGCCGCCGCCCGGAGCGCCTTCCGTGCGGCATGCATATCGGGCGGAGCCGATCGGGACAAGCCTTGCGGATGGACTGTCCGCAGGATCAAAGGTGCTCGCTCAAAGCCGCCGCTCGTGGGGGCCCGGCGCGATCTCCTCAGGCGGGCCTTCCGGCTCATCGCGGTCGCGGCGGGGCTGGCTGAAGCCGCCCTCGCGCAGCGGGGGCACGTACATGCGCGAGGCTTCGCATAGGCGCCGCTGGTTCTCGTTGGGGCCGCAGGAGCGGAATTCGCCGCCCTTGTCGAAGCAGATGCGGACCTCCTTGAGCCGGTTGCCGGGGCCGCCGCAGCTCACCGCCACCATGTCCGGCCGCAAGCCCGGATTGGCGCGCACGAAATCCTGGATCACTTCGTCGGGGCTGACGAACATGCGCTGGTCCTTGAGGCCGACGAAGCGCTGCGGGATGCGCACGCGCTCGTAGAGCTGGCGGGCGAGGTCGAAGTAGCCGTCGACGCCGAGGCCCGAGCAGGTGCCGTGCTTGCGGTACTCGTGGAAGACGAGCCGCTCGCTCGGCATCACGTCGAGCATGCGACGGGCGACGGGCTTGGGGACGTAGCCGTTGTCGGGGCTGCGGCAGTCCTGCGGCCAGCCGCGTTGGTATTGCGGCCAGAGCCCGTGCAGGACGAACGCGTAGGGACGGCTGCGCGGCGCGCACTGCTCGTCGTCACGGCCGCCGCCGCGGTCGCCCTGCTCGGCGCAATAGGTGGGGCTCCAGGAGAGTGAGAGAAGGTAATAGTCGAAGACGCCGGGGACGGACTGGCGCCCGGAGCGATAGTCCTGGTAGCCGCCGCGGTTGGAATACTGGGCGGCTGCGGGGGCGATGCCGGCGATGATCAGGACGAGTGCAAAAGCCTGGGCAGCAATGACCTTGGAAAAAATCCGCGAGTAAATCTGGAACATGAAGCGCAATCCCTCGATGGAGGTTGAAGCCCATCCCTAGCACAGGACGGAGGACGGCGTATCGGGGCGGTGTCAGCTCCGGGCGGTCAGAGCCAGCCGTTGGCCGTGCAGATGGCCTTGAGTTCGGCCGTCGCCTGGGCGAGGAGGTCCGGCTCCGTCGAACGCAGCACGAGCTGCGTGCCGGGCTTGCCGTCGCGGGAGAACGGGTAGCTGCCCATCGACACGCCAGGGTACTTCTTCTGATGCTCGGCGAAGGCGTGCGCGATCTCGCCCTCGGGCCGGTGCAGCTCGATGCCCTCCGACAGCATCTTCTTGCCGGTCTGCAGGAACTTAGTCGCCGCCTCCAGCATGACGGCCATGATGCTCGGGATGCCGGCCATGACGATCACGTTGCCGAGCTTGAAGCCCGGCGCCACGGAGATGGAGTTCTCGACGAGTTCGGCGCCGAAGGGGATTCGCGCCATGCGCAGCCGGGCGGGCGTCAGTTCGACGCCGCGGCGCTCGAAGTGGGCCTTCATGGGGGCCAGCGCCCGCTCGTCCACGTCGATGCCGACGCCGAAGGCTTTGGCCACCGAGTCGGCCGTGATGTCGTCGTGGGTCGGGCCGATGCCGCCGGTGGTGAAGACGTAATTGTAGCGGTGGCGCAGAGCGTTGACAGCGGCGACGATCTCGGCCTCTTCGTCGGGGACGACGCGCACTTCCTTGAGCTGGATGCCGATGGCCGTCAGGTGGTCCGCGATGTAGCCGATGTTCTTGTCCTTGGTGCGCCCCGACAGGATTTCGTCGCCGATCACGAGCAGGGCGGCCGTGACGATGCCTTCGGGGGCGGGGGATGCGGTCATTGCGGCTGCCTTTCGCGGTCGATCTCGGATTGGCGCCAAGGTAGCGTCAGAAAATCCGTTGCCAAGGGCTTGTCGCACGGCGCGAAAGCGCAGGCCGGGAAAGCCGTCTTGCCCTTGCACCCGGGTAGAGCCTAAGACGACGCTCATGCGATTTGCGGCTCCCCTCATCCCCGGCACCCTGGTGCAGCGCTACAAGCGGTTTCTTGCGGACGTGCGGCTGGCGGACGGGCGCACGATCACGGCCACGTGCCCCAATACGGGGTCGATGCTGGGGCTGACGGCGCCGGGGTCGCGGGTGTGGCTATCGGAGAGCGACAGCCCGACGCGGAAGTATCGTCATACCTGGGAAATGGTGGAGGCCGACCTCGGCAAGGGGCCGGCGCTGGTCGGGATCAACACGGGGCATCCCAACAAGCTCGTCGCTGAGTCGATCGAGGCGGGGCGCATTGCCGCGCTCAAGGGCTACGCAGGGCTGCGTCGCGAGGTGAAGTACGGCGTCAACAGCCGCATCGACATCCTGCTGGAGGATCCCGCGCGCGGGCTCTGCTACGTCGAGATCAAGAACGTGCACCTGTCGCGGAAGGCGGGTCTCGCCGAGTTCCCCGATTGCGTGACGGAGCGGGGGGCCAAGCACTTGCGCGAGATGTCCGACATGGTGCGGGCGGGACATCGCGCCGTGATGGTCTATCTGGTGCAGCGCGGGGATACGAAGCGTTTCGCCTTCTGCGAGGACATCGATCCGGGGTATGTGGCGGCGTACCGGCTCGCGCGCGCGGCGGGCGTCGAAGCGATCGCGGTGCGCTGCCGGATGAGCCCGGAAGAGATTGCGGTCGACAAGGCGATCCCGCTCGCGGAGCCTTGAGAGGGCCGCGTCAACATCGCTCGCACGCGATGGCGGGGCCTGGCCAAGGCCGTGAAGACTGCTGTGCCATCTGCTGGAGCGGCATCCGCAGCTGCGCCATGTCGTCACCAACAATGCTCACGGCAATGCCGCGATGCTGGCCGTCAACAGACAGCTCGGCTTCGTGCGGCATCGCGATATGCGCACGTACCAGATCACACGAGCGGCGGTCGAGGCGGCGACAGATCGAGACGCGCGTGGAGTTGGGACGGGGCCGAAAGGATAACCCCGCGGCTCGCCTGCCAGACGCGCCTGCGATAGGCGCGCGCGAGGTGAGCCGCAGGGTTCCCGCTGCCGAAGTTCTGCGCGACTACTTGGCGAGGTAGTTGCGGTAGACCCACTTGCCGTCGTCGCGCTTGGTCTCGTTGTACAGAGCCTTCGGCGCGTCGCGAGTTTCCTGGCGCATGCCGGCGACCGTGGCACGTTCCTCGGGCTTGCCCTTCTCGGCGGCCGACAGGAATTCCTCGGCAGCCTTCGCCTCGGGAGCGGGCTTGGCCTCGGGCTGCTTGTCGCGCTCGCCGATGGCTTCCGTCACGCTGGCCGCGAGCTGCTTTCCCCACATCTTCCGGAACAGGCCGTTGGAGGGATAGATGTTCGCCGTGGTGATCTCGCCGTTGATGGCGACGACGTAGCCGACGATGTCCTCGCCGGTTTCGCCCGCTGCCTGAAGTGCCTTGACGTAGCCGTCGCGCGCGCCCTTGAGCTTCTCGTTCTCGAGGGAGAGTTGCAGGCTCGTCGCCGACTGCGCGGCCGCGACCGGCTCGCCGCCGAGGCCGCTGCGCAGCTTGTCCTGCGTGCGCGCCACCTCGTTCCAGACCTTGCTCTGGCGTGTCGATGTATCGAAGCTGCCGGTTTCCTGGCCCAAGACCCTGCGTGCGCCGGTCTCGGGCGGCGCTGCGGCGGTGCCCGAGGGCTTCGCCGGCGGGGCGACCATGGCAAGCAACGCCGAACGCGAGGGCATCGCCTCGTTGGCGCTGTTGAAGCGCGAGATATCCTCCTTGCCGCGGCCGGTCCAGCGGCCCTGCTCGACGCAGAACGAGGCAATCGGCACCTTGCCGGAGTTCGGCTTGAGCACCATGCTCACCGTCAACACGCGATCCTGCTTGCCGCCCTTGACGATGTCGCCGGCCTGGATGAAGACCTCGCTGCCGCCGGTATTCTCGATGGTGAGTTCGTTGACCTGTCCCGTCTCGTTGACGACGACCGTGTTGGCCGCGATCGCTTCCTGAAGCGTCAAGGGAACGGGCCCGGGTGCAGTCGGACCGTGCACGAAATAGACGGCGAGATTCTCGTGCACCTTCGGCTCGGAGATGCGCGGCGCTGGATCGGCAAAAGCCAATCCACCGGTTAGTCCTGCGGCTGCAAAAGTGGCCGTAAACAACGGAGCGAACGTCCAGACCCGCATGGCGATTTCCTTTCCGGTTCAACGACGGAAAGGTTCGCTACGCGCTGTTTCCGGCCCTTGAGCGGAGGACCACGGGCGAAACCGCGGTCTCTCTGCGGCGCTCTGATGACGGACGATGAACGTGTCTCAGGCGATACAATCGCGCGGAGGATTTGCGCTGCGCAACGTGCGCCTCACGCTGAGACGTAGGAGATGAACTCCATCAGGCTGCCGTCGGGATCGCGGAAGTAGACGCTGATGCCCTTCCCCCTGGCGCCATGGCGCGGCACGGGGCCGAGTTCCACTTCGACATCGCATCTTTCGAGATGCGCGCGCGCTTCCGCAATCGGTCCGGGCCATTCGAAACAGAGGTCGCTGTTGCCGGGGCGGACGGGATCGCGCGCGACGGGCGTCGCGTCGACGCCGGGCCCGTGGCAGTTCAACTGCGTCGCGCCGAAGCGATAGGCGAACCCTGCGCCGCGGGGAATGAGTTCGGCGCCGAGCACGCGCGTGTAGAACGCGTTCGAGCGCTCCCAATCCGAGACGTGGATGACGCAGTGATCGAGCTTGGGTTTCATGAGGCCTCCGCATGGCTTTCGCCGAGCATAGCCCATAGCGGCGGCGAGGAAAGATGCGGAGCTAACACCGCCCCGCACGCCTCCCCATCTCCACACTGGGGAGGGTGGAGCACACTAGGATGGCGGGCGGGGCGGCTGACACCTACCGGCTGGAGAACGGAAGGCGGGTTGAAAATGTCTTCTCGCGGAAAAACGGCCTCAGCGAGCGCGCGGACGCTGCTGCTGCCACATAAAGTAACCCGTGGTGACGAGGGCGGTGAGGATCATCATGCCGAGGATGTCGGCACGCAGGATGAACGCATACCAGACCTTGAAGCCTGCCCATGAAGCGCGTGGCGACGTGAGGAACCCATTCAAAACGATCACGACGCAAACCAAGGCTGCGGTCAGCGCGATGGCGATCGCGACATCGATCAGCTTATGGGCGAAAGGCGGCATCTGTGTCTTCCCGTCGATGTGCTGGGCCATCCCCAGGAAACCCGGTACGGCGACCGATTTCGTTAGGGATTTGTCAGCGTTTGGCGGGTGAACCCTAAACTGATTCGCGACTCACCGGTTGGAACTACATTTCTTAATCAAATCGTTAACGGATTTGAGCGGTCCTCCGAGCGGCTGGCGGATC
>RXJK01000218.1:0-1560 GCA_003963125.1 Hyphomicrobiales bacterium | reverse complement strand
TGGCAATCGTTGCTATATATAATTACCTTCAACGGGGCTGCAGGCTCCGAACGAAAAGCATAAGCAGGCGGCTCGCGGTCTGCCTTGGCCGACGGGCCTCCACGGAGGACGCCCATGACGGTTGCCGCGCTCGCGCCGGTCGATCAATCGATCACGCTCGCTGATCTGGCCCGCGACCCCTACTATCCCATCTACCGCCGCCTGCGGGCCGAAGCGCCGGTGCTCAAGGTCGAGGCCCTGGGGCGCATCATGCTGACCAAGGCGGCCGATACGCGGGCGGTGAAGGAAGACGCTGCGCTGTTCTCCTCCGACGATCCCAACACGCCGATGCGGCGCGCGTTTCTCGCCCACACGCTGATGCGCAAGGACGGCGCGGCGCATGCGCGCGAACGCAACGCGATGGGGCCGGCGTTCGCGCCGACCGCGATCCGCAAGACGTGGGAACCGCTCTATCGGCAGATCGCGCAAGAGTACGTCGGCCGGTTGCCACGCGGCGAGCTGGTGGATCTGTTTCCGCATCTCGCGGGTCCCTTCGCCGCGCGATGCCTCGCGCATCTCCTCGGCCTGCCCGAAGCCAGCGACGCGGAGATGCAGCGCTGGAGCCAGGCGCTGATCGACGGGGCCGGCAACTTCGGCTGGCTGCCAGAGGTGTTCGCGCGCAGCGACGAGGCGAACGCAGAGATCGACGCACACATCGACCGCATGATCCCGAGGCATCAGGCCGAGCCCAACGAAAGCGCGCTGGCCGTCATGGTCAACGCCGAGGCGCCGATCGAGACGAGCCAGATCCGCTCCAACATCAAGATCGCCATCGGGGGCGGCCTCAACGAACCGCGCGACGCGCTGCTGACGGTGCTCTACGGGCTGTTGACCCAGCCCGATCAGTTCGCAGCCGCCAAGGAGGGCGCGCTCTGGGGCGATGCCTTCGACGAGGGCGTGCGCTGGGTGGCGCCGATCCAGGCGAGTTCGCGGCTCGTGACGCGGGATACGGAGATCCGCGGCGTGTTCATTCCCAAGGGCGAGACGGTGATGACGATCCAGGCCTCGGCCAACCGCGACGAAGAGTTGTGGGAGAACGGCGAAGCGTTCGATCTCTTCCGGCCGAAGCAGGCGCATCAGGCGTTCGGCAACGGGCCGCACTTCTGCCAGGGCAAGCACATCGCGCGCCGCATGATCGCGGACATCCTGCTGCCGGTGCTGATCGACCGCTTCCCGCACATGAGCCTGCCGGACGCTTCCGCGGTGGTGTGGCATGGCTTCGGCTTCCGCGGCCCCATCCGCATGCCCGTCGCGCTGAAGTAGCCGCCAAGAATGGCGGTCAACTTGTCCTGGCCCAAGCGCGTAGTGCGGAGCGCCGGGTGGTGTGCAATTCCTACGATCGCTGCATTTGCCGCTGGGTCCCTGATCGGCGCCGCCGCCGTGAGGGCGGCGCGCGTTTGCCACCCACTCCTGTCGCCCCGGCACTTGTTGCCGGGGCCCACTTCTCCGCTTGCTCGCGCGGTTGCCGAGGGCTGGATCCCGATGACGAGCACGCGGCTGTCCGGTTCAGCATAGGGCGAG
>RXJK01000243.1 GCA_003963125.1 Hyphomicrobiales bacterium | reverse complement strand
CTGGCGCTCTCGCGCCATCCGGGGACGCAAAGGGATGGTCTGCGGGATTGCGACAAGGTTTCGAGCTTTAAAGGCCAGGCGCGGCCGGGATGCACACGGGGAAGAGCGGTGCGCTTGCTGGCCTGCGCCTATCGCACTGGGCCGCCCGTGATGCCACCGGGATGAACTGGCAAGGGGCAGAACGGAGAAGAGCAATGGTAAAGCCGCAGATCGAGATCGAGGTCGATGACGTCACGGGGCGGTGGTCGGTCGACGCCTTGCCGATGATCCTGATGCCGCAGCACTTCTATCTCAACAACCACTATGCCATCGAGGCGGCGCTCGGCCCCGAGAAGCTTGCCGAGATCCTGCGGCCGGCCGGGCATCGCTCGGCGTATTTCTGGTGCGAAAAGGAAGCTGCGCATCACGGCTTAAGCGGCGTCGAGGTGTTCCGCCACTACATGCGCCGCATTACGCAGCGCGGCTGGGGGCAGTTCGAGGTACTTGCGGTCGATCCCGAGACCGGGCGCGGCAGCGTGCGGCTGCGCAACTCCGCCTTCATCGACGAGGCGCGCCGCAACGCCGGCCGGAAGGTGTGCACCATGTTCGCCTCCTGGCTCGAAGGCTCGCTCGAATACGTGGCGGCGAGCGCCGGCCGCACGCTGACGCTGAAAGCCTGCGAGGCCTACTGCCAGGCCGAGGGCCAGCACGACCACTGCCTGTTCGAAGTCGGGCCGAGGTAGGGCTGGCTAGACGCGCGTTGTGCCCATGCCGTCGGGTAAAGATCCCGGCTCTCGCTGACGCTCGGCCGGGAAGGCACCCAGGGAATTTAGAGGCTCGCTTTGGTTGTTGCGTTCCCGGAAGACGCGCTGGTGGCGCGGCTATCCGGGATCTTTCCCCGTCGAGGAGCTTACGGGCGTTGAATTCCGCAGCTCGTATGGTTGTCCAACAAGTCGGTTCTTCCGCTGCAGCGCGCGTCGCCATCCGGATCGAAGGCTATCTATTAGATTTTCGCGCTTCCCGTAGACTTGGTTGTTCGATAAGCGAAGAACAGTGACGTCAATGCTTTCGCAATATCTGTCCTTCTCGGCGTCCCGCTTGCGCTGTCCCTCCGTATCATGGATGCCACCGTCCACCTCGATCGCCAGTCTTATTTTGGGAAAATAGAAGTCTACGATGTGATCCCCGCTGACGACGTGCTGCGTCTTGAATTTGCCCTTCAATACGCCGTGGTTCAGCGAGAGGAGGATGTCGTTGAGCCGTTCCTCCGCAGCCGTGGGCCAACGCCGCATTCGAGCCGCATAAGATCGTACAGCGGACTTCTTGAAATGGTGTTCGAGAATTGGCGGCTCACCCGCAACGGTAGGCAGCCCAAAGTTATTCGCGCGCCATCTAATCGGCTTACGGTAACGACGCATGATTGAACCAACATCTCTCAAACTAATGCGGGAATGTTAGCTCACTTCTGCAGGAAGCGGTAGCGCACGGGGGTGCCGCCGATGCTTTCGGCGGCGGCGAGGATGGCGTTCACGTCGAGGCCGTAGTGGCCGTAGAGCTCGCTGATCGAGCCCGACTGGCCGAAGTGCTCGACGCCCAGGCCGCGCACGCGATGGCCGACGACGCCGCCGAGCCAGGTGAGCGCTTCGGGGTGCGCGTCCGTGATGGTGACGATGCCCGCATCGCGCGGAAGTGCCGCGAGCAGCGTCTCGATGTGCGAGACGGCGTCGCGCTGGCCTTTTTCGCGCGCTTTCTGCGCCGCGTGCCAGCCGGCCGAGAGCCGGTCGGCCGAGGTGACGGCCAGCACGCCGACGCCGCGCTGGTCCTCGCTCAGGAGGCCCGCCGCCTCGATCACTTCAGGCGCCACGGCGCCCGTATAGACGAGGGCGACGCGCGTGCCCGGTTCCGGACGGCGCAGCCAGTAGGCGCCGTCGATGATCTCGTCCTTGAAGGCCCTCGTCATGGGCCGCTGCGGCTGCTCGATGGCGCGCGTCGTCAGGCGCAGGTAGACGGAGCCGCCCTTGGCGTCGCGATGCGAGCGCGGGGAAGGCGCCGCCTTGCTCGGCTCCTCCTTGCCGTCACGCTGCATGTACGCGAAAGCCCACTCCATGATGGCCGCGAGTTCGTCGACGAAGGCGGGCTCGAAGGAAGCCAGGCCATCCTGCGCCATGCCGATGAGCGAGGTCCCGATCGACTGATGCGCGCCGCCCTCGGGCGCGAGCGTGATGCCCGACGGGGTACCCGCGACAATGAAGCGGGCGTCCTGGTAGCAGGCGTAGTTCAGGGCGTCGAGGCCGCGGCAGACGAACGGATCGTAAAGTGTGCCAACGGGCAGCAGGCGCTCGCCGAAGAAGGAGTGCGAGAGGCCGAGTGCGGACAGCATCAGGAACAGGTTCATCTCGGCGATGCCGAGCTCGAAATGCTGGCCCTTGGGGCTCATGGCCCAACGCTGCGGGGACATCAGCCCGCGGTCGCGGAATACGTCTTCCTGGCTCGACATCGAGAACAGGCCGCGGCGGTTGACCCAGCCGCCGAGGTTGGTGGAGACGGTGACGTCAGGCGAGGTGGTGACGATGCGGTCGGCGAGCGGGCCGCCGGCGCGCGCGATCTCGTCGAGTACCTTGCCGAAGCCGGCTTGGGTCGACATCGTGCCCTTGGCCTCGATGGCGGGGAAGTTGTCGACGGGGATCTGATCGGCGGTGAGGCGGCGGCGGCCCTTGCTGTTGAAGGGCACGCTCTTGAGGAAGCGCTCGAGCACGGCGGGCGGCAGATCGAGGCCGGCAAAACGCTCCCACTCGTCGCCCTGATTGATGCCTTCACGGGCGCGGAGCGCCTCGATCTGCGTCTTGGTCATCAGGCCGGCGTGGTTGTCCTTGTGGCCCTGGAAGGGCAGGCCGAAGCCCTTGATGGTGTAGGCGATGAAACAGACGGGGCGGTCGCTCGGCGCCTCCTCGAAAGCATCGAGGATGGTGTCGAGGTCGTGCCCGCCGAGGTTGGTCATCAGCTTTGCGAGCGCTGCGTCGTCGCGCTTCTGGATGATCTCCAGCGTGACGGGTCGGTCGGCCAGGTCCTTCTCGAGCTGCTTCCGGAAGGCCGCCGCCCCCTCGAAGACGAGGGCGGAATAGAGCATGTTGGGGCAGTCGTCGATCCAGCGGCGCAGGTGCTCGCCGCCCGGCTCCGCGAAGGCCGCTTCGAGCAGTTTGCCGTACTTGATGAGCACGACCTTCCAGCCGAGGTTGTCGAAGAGGCCCGCGAGCTTCATGAACAGGCGGTCGGACACCGTGCTGTCGAGGCTCTGGCGGTTGTAGTCGATCACCCACCAGCAGTTCTTGACGCCGTGCTTCCAGTACTCGAGCAGCGCCTCGTGGATGTTGCCCTCGTCGAGTTCGGCGTCGCCCATCAGCGCCACCATGCGGCCCTTGCGCCAGTTCTGGCTCCAACCCTTGGCGTGGACGTAGTCCTGCACGAGGCTGGCGAAACCCGTGGCCGCTGGCCCGAGCCCCACGGAGCCCGTTGAGAAGTCGACGTCGGACGTATCCTTGGTGCGCGAGGGGTAGGACTGGGCGCCGCCGAAGCCGCGGAAGTTCTTCAGCTTGTCGAGGCTCTGGTTGCCGAGGAGGTACTGGATCGAGTGGAAGATCGGGCTCGCGTGCGGCTTCACCGCGACCCGGTCCTCGGGCCGCAGGATGTGGAAGTAGAGCGCCGTCATCAGCGTGCAGAGCGAGGCGGAGGAGGCCTGGTGGCCGCCGACCTTGAGCCCATCGCCGCGATCCACCTCGTGGTTGGCGTGGTGGATCATGTAGGAGGACAGCCAGAGCACCTTGCGCTCGAGCTGGCGCAGGATCTCGACAGTCGAGGCGTCATGGCCGGCGAAGGCGCGCGAAGCTTCCATCAGTGATTTCCTCCCGGATTGATCAGCGCCTTCACTTCGAGGCCGGCGCGCCTGAGGCAGGCGACCGTTTCGTCCAGATGTGCCCTGTCCCGGGTCTCGATGACAAGCTCGAGCAGGGCGGCCTTGGCAGGCAGGTCGGAAAAGACCCTTTGATGGTAAACCTCGACGATGTTGGCGCCGGCCTCGCCGACGAGATTGGCGACCTTGGCGAGCTGGCCGGGGCGGTCGGCGAGATCGATGATCAACTGGGTGAGGCGGCCTTCGCGTGCGAGTTCGCGCGACAGGACGCTCGCCAGAAGGCGCGTGTCGATGTTGCCACCACAGAGCACGAGGCCGACGGTGCGGTCCGCAAACATGGCCGGGTTGGCGATGAGGGCGGCGAGGCCTGCGGCGCCGGCCCCTTCGACCACCGTCTTCTCGATGTTGATCAGCATCGAGAGCGCCTGCTCGATCTCGCCTTCGGAGACGAGCACGATGTCGTCGACGTAGCGGCGCACGATCTGGCTGGTGAGGGTGCCTGGCGCTTTCACCGCGATGCCCTCGGCGAGCGTATCGCCGCGCATGGGCTCCGAGGTGCCGTGGAGGACATTGTACATCGAGGGGTAGAGCTTCGCCTGGACGCCGATGACCTTGATGTCGGGGCGCAGGCCCTTGGCCGCGACGGCGATACCGGAGATGAGCCCGCCGCCGCCGATCGGCACGACGAGGGTGTCGATCTCCGGGGCCGCGCCCAGCATCTCCAGCGCGATGGTGCCCTGGCCGGCCATGACGAGCGGGTCGTCGTAGGGATGGATGAAGACGAGCCCGTGGTCGCGTCCGTAGGTGCGGGCGAAGGCGGCTGCTTCCTCCACCGTCTCACCCTTCAGGATCACCTCGGCGCCGTGGCGGCGGGTGTTGACCACCTTCACGGTGGGGGTGTTGACGGGCATGACGATGGTGGAGGGGATGCCCAGGCGATGCGCGTGATAGGCGACCCCTTGCGCGTGGTTGCCGGCCGACATGGCGATCACGCCGGCCTTGCGCTCGGCGGGGCTCAGGGCCTTCAGCCGGTTCAAGGCGCCGCGCTCCTTGAAGGAGGCCGTGAACTGCAAATTCTCGAATTTCAGCCAGACCTTGCAGCCAAAAATTTCTGACAGCGTACGGCTGAAATCGCAGTCCGTGTTGACGACGGCGCCGGCTACCGCATCGCGCGCCTTCTCGACGTCGGCGAGCGTCAGGATGTCGTCGGGGGAGCCCTGCGCCTCGGGGGGCGGCCGTCGTGCCATTGTCTCGCGTGTCCCTGTGGGCTGGCGTTCCAGGCCACGACACAGCATATCGCGGCACGCTGCACAATCGGGCCGGCACTCGGGTCTGCCCTGCCGGATCGCATGCGACTCACGGCCCGCCGGCTGGCATTCGCATGAACCTCGCCTAAATAGCCCATTCAGAGAGGCTTCAACGGCACCGCGATAGGGTGGCCTCAAGATCGGTTGCCGGCCCCAAGACATCCCGGCAGCCATGCGCTGGAGGCCCGCAGTGAATTTCAAGAACGTCCTGCTCGCGGCAACGGCCGCGGTCGCCCTGCTCGGGGCCGCCGTGATCGCCGTTCCATCGAGCGGCGACAGGCCCTTGGGGGACAAGCTGTTCCACGCAGCCAAGCCCCGCTGAACGACGCCCCGGCCGGTCCCCCACCGGCCGGGGCCGCCGGTTTTTGCCGCCTGGTATCGGGCGTGCTAAGCTTCTCCGATGAGCAAGATCGACAAACTCACCGAAATCGCCGGGAAGCTTTCAGAGGACCAGATCGAGGGTCTGATCCACTACGCGCAAACTTTAGTGGAGGAGCCCTTTCTCGACCGAGCGCCGCCTGAAGCCCTTGAATCGCTGGAACGCGGTCTGGCGGATGCCAGGGCGGGGCGCGTGATCGATGCGAAGATCGTTTTCGAAAGGCTCGAAAAAAAGATCAAGGACAGCCGGTGAGGCGCGTTCGTCTGACGCAAGAAGCGTCGGATGCGCTGGCTAAGCAGCTCGACTTTCTGACGCAGCAAGGCGCGCATCGGGCTGCGTCGTCGCTGAACCGTCGTGTGCATGCATTCCTTGAAAACACCCTTTTGGCCTACCCTGCGACTGGCGCTTTTGTTCGCCGGCGAAACGTCTGGGAATGCTGGATACCCCGCACGCGCCTCGTGGTTTGGTATCGATTTGACCAGAATGAACTTCTTATCCTGACGATCTGGCACGGCTCTCAGAAACGGCCGAGCCGGACCTAATGATGGATGTGCCTGTTTCCTCAGGCTGCCTCCTGCTCTAAGAGAGGCGATCACACATTCCAAGATTGCCGGAGGACGGACGCGCATGGCGAAAGTTGCATTCATCGGGTTGGGCGTCATGGGCTACCCCATGGCCGGGCATCTCGCGAAGAAGGGGGGGCACGACCTCACCGTTTACAACCGCAACGGGGCGAAGGCCGACGCCTGGGTGAAGGAGTACGGGACGGGCCGCACGGCGCCGACGCCGGCCGAAGCCGCCAAGGGGCAGGACTTCATCTTCTGCTGCGTCGGCAACGACAACGACCTGAAGGACGTCACGCTCGGCGCGCAAGGCGCCTTCAACGCTGCGCCCAAGGGCTCGACCTTCATCGACAACACGACGGCGTCCGCCAACATCGCGCGTGAACTCTATGCCGCGGCCAAGGAGCGCGGCTTCAGCTTCCTCGATGCCCCGGTGTCCGGAGGGCAGGCGGGCGCGCAGAACGGGGTGCTGACCGTCATGGTCGGCGGCGACAAGGACGTGTTCGACAAGGCGCAGCCCGTCATCGCCAATTTCGCGCGCATGGTGACGCTGATCGGCGGCGCGGGCGCAGGCCAGCTCACCAAGATGGTGAACCAGATCTGCATCGCAGGTCTCGTGCAGGCGCTGTCGGAAGGCATCGACTTCGCGCAGAAGTCGGGGCTCAACATCCCGGCCGTGATGGAAACGATCTCGAAGGGCGCCGCCGGCTCCTGGCAGATGGAGAACCGGTGGAAGACCATGGCGGACGGCAAGTTCGACTTCGGCTTCGCGGTCGACTGGATGCGCAAGGACCTGTCGATCTGCTTCGAGGAATCGAAGCGCAACGGCGCCAAGCTCGACGTGGCGCGGATGGTCGACAGCTACTACGCCGAAGTGCAGAAGATGGGCGGCGGGCGCTGGGACACCTCGAGCCTCATCGCGCGGCTCAGCAAGAAGTAAGAGCGGCTTCGAGGGCGATCGCGTTCGCTGCGGCCATCTCTCTGGTCGCGGCCCAGCGCAAGCTGGCGTGGACCCCCGCCTTCGCGGGGGTGACGTGCTATTTGGCACGCGCGTTCCACATTTCGACGTCATGTCCGCGTAGGCGGGCATCCACGCAAATTTCATCTGAGATGGTCGGGTTTCGTCGGATGTGCTGCGAAGCCCACCGAGGCGCGCCCACGGCGGTTCGTGAACGAGGCGCGTCAGAACGGGCTCAGGCCGAAGCTGAGGGGCTGGGTCTTGTCGAAGGGCTGCTTTACGACGGGGATTGCGTAGTCGACGCGCAGGGTGCCGATGGGACTGTCCCAACCGAGGCCGACACCGACGGAGGCGCGCGGCGAGAACGAACTGCCGACCGTGCCCGGATTGGCCGCCGCGATCTTGTTGGCGCTCCACAGCGAGCCGACGTCGGCGAAGACGGCGCCTCTGAGCCCCATCTCCTGGGGGACGCCCGGGAGCGCGAACAGCAGCTCGGACGAGGTCGAGAAGTAACTTTTGCCACCGAGGGCATCGGCATTGGCGCTCGAGGCATCGCGCGGACCGATGCCCGCCGGGGCAAAGCCGCGCACGATGTCGTTGCCCTTGTAATAGAGATCGAGCAGGCGCACGTCCTGGCCGCCCCAGCCGGTGATGGTGCCGCCTTGGGCGCGCAGCTGCGCCGTCACGCCATCGGTGACGGCGTGATAGGTCTTGAAGTCGGAGCCGGTGCGGATGTAGCGCACGTCGCCGCCGAGACCGGCGAGATCCTGAGAGAGCGAGATGACGACGCCCGAGGTCGGCCGGCGCTTGTCGTCGCGCGTGTCGTAGACGACGTTGTAGCCGACGGACGAGGTGTAATAGGTCGTCGCGTTCGAGTTCGGATAATTCGGGATCGCCTGCTTGATTGCCGCGGAAGCATTGTCGCCGACGTCGTACAGCGTGTTGCGCGAGAAGCCGTAGTTGGCGCCGACCGTCCAGTTGTCGGCGACGGGATAGGCCGCGCGCAGCTTGAAGCCGATGCTCTCGGCCTTGTAGGAGGCGTACTGGGAGTAATCGATGTCCTTGTAGAAGACATCGAAGCCGGCGGCGACCTGGGTGCCGAGGAAGCGTGGTTCGGTGAAGCCCAATTCGGCCTGGAAACGCGTCAGGCTGCCGGCGAACTTCACGTTCACCTTCTGGCCCGTGCCGAACAGGTTCTTCTCGCCGAGGTTCAGGTCGCCGACGACGCCTTCCGAGGTCGAGTAGCCGATGCCGAAGCCGATGTTGCGGCTGTCGTCCTCCACCACTTCGACCGTCAGCAGCAGCTTGTCGTCCGAAGAGCCGCGCTTGCGCTTGAGCTGGACCGACTTGAAGAAGCCGAGCGCCATCACGCGCTTGCGGGCGCGCTCTAGCAGAAGGGCATTGACCGGATCGCCTTCGGAGATGCGCAGCTCGCGCCGGATGACGTAGTCGCGCGTCTTCTCGTTGCCGGTGATGTCGATGCGCTCGGCGTAGAACGGCGGGCCGTCCTCGATGGCGAAGTCGATGCGGATGGTCTTCGTCTTCTCGTCGCGCAGCGGCACCGGCTTGACGCGAGCGAAGGCGAAGCCCTGCTCAGACAGGTCGAGCGTGATCTTCTCGACGGACTTCTCGATCACCTCCTCGTCGTAGGTGCCGCCGTCGGTGAGCTTGCGGATGGGGGCGACGGCGCTCAGGTCCGCCGTCTTCAGGCGGCTGTCGAACTTGCCCGCGCGCATGGCGTAGCGGGCGCCTTCCTCGATGGTGAAGGTGATGCGGTAGGCCTTGCCGTCCGCCGTCTCCACCGCTTCGGGCGGCTTGATCCGGGCGTCGGGGTAGCCGTGCTTGTGGTAGTAGCGACGCAGCAGCTCCGCATCCTGCTTGACGCGCTCCGTGTCGTAGAAGGCCGCGGTCTTGAGAATATCCAGCCAGCCGCTCTCGCTGGTGGTGATGGCGCCCTTGAGTTCCTGCTCGGAGAAAGCCGTGTTGCCGACGAAGGCGATGCGGTCGACCTTGGCGACCTCGGCTTCCGTGATCCTATAGACGACCTCGACCTGGCCATCCGGGCGCGGCGTCATGCGCGGATCGACGGCCGCAGCCATGCGGCCCTGGGAGCGGTAATATTCCCGCAGGCGCAGGGCGTCGGTGTGCGCCTTCGACGCCGTGTAGCGGGCCTTCTGCTTGAGCGTCACCAGCGGCTCGAGGCGCGATTTCTCGATGGCGCTGTTGCCCTCGATGGAGACGCTTGCGATGACCGGGTTTTCGGTGACGGTCACGGTGACGTGGCCTGAGTCCTGGCGCACGCGCACGTCGGAGAAGAGGCCGGTCGCGTAGAGCGTCTGGATCGCGCGGTCGACCTTGGCGGCGTCGTAGGCTTCGCCCACGCGCAGCGGGAACTGGGCGCGCACGGTGTCGGCTTCGACGCTTTTGTTGCCAACGACATCGATCGCGACGATGCGCTGGGCGGCAAAGGCGGCGCTTTGTGTCACGACGAGTACAACGAGGGCAATAAGCGCGAGCCGTGCGCACGATCGGACGCCGCGCCAGCCGCCTCTCGTGGCTGGTCGTGTCTGCGCCCCTACGCTGAACCCCTCGTATCGCATTAACGCCCTGAATTATTTTGCGATTGGGGCGGGAATGCGCTGCGCATGCGGCCGGGGGAAGGCATTGTTTCCGATGCCCGCCACGTTAGGGTAAAGTCGCGGCCTGAAACGGCCTGGAAAAGCGAGCCCACGGTGTCCCTGAAGATCCGCATCATTCCCTGCCTCGACGTGAAGGACGGGCGCGTCGTGAAAGGCATCAACTTCGTCGATCTGGCCGACGCCGGGGATCCCGTGGAGGCGGCCAGCGCCTATGATGCGGCCGGCGCCGACGAACTCTGCTTCCTCGACATCACGGCGAGCCACGAGAACCGGGAAACCATCTTCGACATCGTGGAGCGGACGGCGGAACGCTGCTTCATGCCGCTGACGGTCGGGGGCGGGGTGCGTACGGTCGAGGACATCCGGCGGCTGCTCGAAGCGGGCGCCGACAAGGTCTCGATCAACACCTCCGCCGTGCAGCGGCGGGCCTTCGTCGCGGAGGGGGCTGAGAAATTCGGCTCCCAGTGCATTGTCGTCGCCATCGATGCCAAGAAGGTCTCAGGCCTCGAAGAAACGCCCCGCTGGGAGGTCTTCACGCACGGCGGACGGAACGCGACGGGCCTCGATGCGGTTCAATACGCGCGAGAGGTCGTGAGCCTGGGTGCAGGCGAGATCCTGCTCACCTCCATGGATCGCGACGGCACGAAGATCGGCTTCGATCTGGGCCTCACGCGTGCCGTCGCCGACGCGGTGTCCGTGCCCGTCATTGCCTCCGGAGGCGTGGGTACGCTCGATCACCTGGTGGAAGGCGTCACGCTTGGGCATGCCAGCGCGGTGCTGGCCGCCTCGATCTTCCACTTCGGTACGTTCAGTATCGGGGCTGCGAAACGCCACATGGCCGCCGCGGGGATCGCGATGCGCATGGACGGTGTGGCCTGACGTTTGCGCCGCACTTGGGCGATTGCACTGCGCAATTGCCTGCGCCGACAGCAGGGTGTGGAGATTCGGAGGGCAAAAAAGCCGCAACCGCATCCTGGTCCAATCCACAGGCCGGTGCGTTGGGGACAGCGAGCCGATGCGCCCGGAGCCGCTGCCGGCTGGTTCGTTCATCAACCACCTTCGACGATCGGCCTAAGGGTCCGAAACCAGAAGGAAACACGGCGTGTTTCATGCATTGCAGTTCGTGCCTACATTACTAAGAATTAAACGCCGTACGGAGACGCTTGTGGCACCATGCAGCAACTAGGCCCGACAAAGTGGGCGCTCCGTATCCGCGCCTTACTTTTTTGGTCTAATCTTCGAGATGCACGCCGACTGCAGAAGGCGACGACAACATGACGACGAAGGACAGCATTTTCGATCTCTATGCGCAGGCATACGAGAGTCAGAAGCAGCAAAGGATGTCCTTGAGGGAGTATCTCGAGGGCTGCCGCAACGATCCTTCCATGTATGCCACCACGGCGGAGCGGATGATCGCCGCCATCGGTGAGCCGGAACTGATCGACACGTCTCGCGATGCACGTCTCGGCCGCATCTTCCAGAACCGGACTTTGAAGGTCTATCCGGCCTTCAAGGATTTCTACGGCCTCGAAGAAACGATCGAACGCATCGTCGGGTTCTTCCGCCACGCGGCGCAGGGCCTCGAGGAGAAGAAGCAGATCCTCTATCTGCTCGGGCCCGTCGGCGGCGGCAAGTCCTCGCTCGCCGACCGGCTCAAGGACCTGATGGAGCGGCGGCCGATTTACGTGCTCGCCACCAACGACGACGTGAGCCCGATCTTCGAGAGCCCGCTCGGCCTCTTCGATCCCGTGCAGATGGGACAGATGCTCGAAGACCGCTACGGCATTCCGAAGCGGCTCCTGATGGGCAACATGAGCCCGTGGGCGGTGAAGCGGCTCGACGAGTTCGGCGGCGACATCTCCAAGTTCTCCGTCGTGCGCATGCACCCTTCGAAGCTGCGCCAGATCTGCGTGGCCAAGACGGAACCCGGCGACGAGAACAACCAGGACATCTCGGCGCTCGTCGGCAAGGTCGACATCCGCAAGCTCGAGCACTTCGGGCAGAACGACGCGGACGCCTACTCCTACTCGGGCGGCCTCAACCGCACGACGCAGGGCGTCCTCGAGTTCGTCGAGATGTTCAAGGCGCCGCTGAAGATGCTGCATCCGTTGCTGACGGCGACGCAGGATCGCAACTACGTCGGTACGGAGAACGTCGGCGCCATGCCCTACCAGGGCCTGATCGTCGCCCACTCCAACGAAAGCGAGTGGCAGAGCTTCCGCGCCAACAAGAACAACGAGGCCTTCCTCGACCGCATCAGCGTGATCAAGGTGCCCTACTGCCTGCGCGTCACGGAAGAGCGGCAGATCTACGAGAAGCTGCTGGCCGGCAGCGAGCTCAAGGAAGCCTCGATCGCGCCCGGCACGCTCGAGATGCTGGCTCGCTTCTCGGTGCTCACGCGCCTCAAGGTGCACGAGAACTCGTCGCTGTTCTCGAAGATGCGCGTCTATGACGGCGAAAGCCTGAAGGACACGGATCCGCACGCCAAGACCATCCAGGAATACCGGGATGCGGCCGGCGTCATGGAGGGGATGGACGGTGCCTCGACGCGATTCGCCTACAAGATCCTGTCGGAGACCTTCAACTTCGACACGCACGAGGTTGCGGCCGACCCCGTGCATCTCCTGTACGTCATCGAGCAGGCGGTGCGCCGCGAGCAGATGCCGGAGGAGACGGAGAGCCGCTGGATCGAGTTCCTGAAGGAAGAGCTGTCGCCGAAGTACGCCGAGTTCATCGGCAACGAGATCCAGAAGGCGTACCTCGAATCCTACAACGACTTCGGTCAGAACCTGTTCGACCGCTACGTCGCCTACGCGGACGCCTGGATCGAAGATCACGACTTCAAGGATCCCGACACGGGCCAGCTCATGAGCCGCCAGGTTCTCGAACAGGAACTGTCGAAGATCGAGAAGCCGGCGGGCATCGCCAACCCGAAGGACTTCCGCTTCGAGGTGGTCAAGTTCTCGCTGCGCGCCCGCTCCAAGAACGGGGGCAAGAACCCGGCCTGGACGAGCTACGAGAAGATCCGCGACGTCATCGAGCGGCGCATGTTCAGCCAGGTCGAGGATCTGCTGCCCGTCATCAGCTTCGGCAAGAAGCAGGACAGCGAAACCGAGAAGAAGCACGACGAGTTCGTGCACCGCATGGCGGCGCGGGGGTACACGCCCCGTCAAGTGCGCCGGCTCGTC
>RXJK01000173.1:6642-12958 GCA_003963125.1 Hyphomicrobiales bacterium | reverse complement strand
CGGTCGATTGCTGGACGGTGACGGTTGTATACGGCGCAGTCCCCGGCGGCGCCGTCGGCGAACTCGGCATGCGGCCCGTGGCGTTCGCGTTGGCGATGTTGGCGCCCGCCGAATAGACACGCTTGCTCGCCGCCAGAAAGCCGATCTCGGCAATGGTCATTCCACGCAGCATCGAGGTACTCCCGCTGGACCCTATTTTTCCGTCTAGTGGCCGTTTCTTCCCACCGCGTGAAGGTGCTGCGGACAATTCTAATCGAATGCGTCAGGGTGTGCGGCGCGGCAAGGCGGACAGCGGCTTGACGCTGTCGTTGGGCGGCTCGGCCTGCATGGTGATCAGCGTCATCGAAACGAGGTCGTAGTAGCCGATGATGCCGATGATATCGAGGATGCCGCTCTCGCCAAACGCGGCGGACGCGGCCTTGTACGTCGCATCCGAGACCTTCTTGTCCCGATAGAGTTCGGTGACGAGATCGTAGAGCGCCGTCTCGTCGGGCTTCATCGAGCCGGGGCGCTTGCCCGCCGCGATGGCATCGGCGACGTCGGGCGCGAGGCCGCCTTTCAACGCCAACGGATAGTGCGCGAACCACTCGTACTGGGCGGTCCACTCGCGGGCGGTGAGCAAAATGGCCATCTCGCTCAGACGCGGCGCAAGGGACGTGTTCCAGCGCAGATAATCCGACAGCGCCGAGAGACGCTTGGCGAGCTCGGGATTGCGGATGTAGGCGCGATAGGGCGGATTGGTGTGCTTGGCGTTGCGCGGCGGCACCGCGATCTGCTCGGCCCAGGCCTTCTGCGCCGGATTCAGCGCCTCCATCGGCAGTGGCGCGAACCGCTTGGCATCTTGCGCCACGGCGCCGTGCGCCAGCAGGGCGAGCAGCGCAACGGCTGCGGAGACTTTCAGGTTCATCGGCGTCGCTCCCAGGTTTTTGCTTCAGCGCATCGGAGGTCGTCCTGGGTGGCGCTGTCAATCACCGAGCGTCGCCGGCAAGGGTGTTTCGGCGCCGGCCCTGCTGCATTGCAGCATGAATGGCCCTTTAACCCTGCTCACTGTTGGGTCCTCTGCACTCTAGTTTTTCCCGCGCGCCTTCGCCTCGACACCGCGCGCGCAGGACGCGACAATCCCCTCGCCCTGGAATTGCACACGGCAGAAGCGAGGACCACGATGCACGTCTCGAGGCGCAAATTCGTGGCGGGCGTCGCGGCTACGGGGGCCGCAGCCTTCGCAGGGGGTGTTCCCGCATGGGGTGCACCAGGTTCGCTCATCATCGACTGCCATGGCCACTACACGACGGAGCCAAAAGAGTTTCACGCCTTCCGGCAGGCGCAGATCGCGGCGCTGAAGGATCCGAGCCAGAAGCCGTCCGTCGCCGACCTCAAGATCAGCGACGACCAGTTGCGCGAGAGCGTGCAGCCGCAGCTCAAATTCCAACGCGAGCGCGGGACGGACGTCGCGATCTTCTCGCCGCGCGCGGCAGGCATGGGCCATCACATCGGCACGCCGGAGACGAGTGCAGAGTGGTCGCGGCTGTGCAACGAGATGATCCACCGCATCTGCACGCTGATGCCGGACAACTTCATCGGCGTCGGGCAACTGCCGCAATCGCCCGGCGTGAGGCCCGACAATTGCCTGGAAGAACTCGAGCGGTGCGTGAAGTCCTACGGGTTCGTCGGCGTCAACCTCAATCCCGATCCCTCGGGCGGCTTCTGGAAGGACCCGCCGCTCACCGACAAGTGGTGGTATCCCGTCTACGAGAAGCTCGTCGAACTCGACGTGCCGGCGATGATCCACGTCAGCGCGTCGGCCAATCCCAATTTCCACGGCACGGGCGCGCACTATATCGCGGCGGATACGACCGCCTTCATGCAGCTCCTCACCTCGTCGCTGTTCAAGGATTTCCCGACGCTGCGCTTCGTCATCCCGCACGGGGGCGGCGCCATCCCCTTCCACTGGGGGCGGTATCGCGGGCTCGCGCAGGACATGAAGAAGCCGCCGCTCGAGGAACTGCTCCTCAAGAACGTCTACTTCGACACCTGCGTCTATCACGCGCCCGGCATCCGGCTGATGTTCGAAGTCATCCCGGTCGACAACATCATCTTCGGCTCGGAGATGGTGGGTGCCGTGCGCGGCATCGATCCCACGACCAACCGGCACTACGACGACACGAAGCCCTACATCGATGCCCTGAACCTGCCGGAAGAGAGCCGGCGCAAGGTGTTCGCGGAGAACGCCCGCAAGGTCTACCGGCTCGACCGCACCGCCTATTTCAAGAAGCGCGGCTGAAGCCGCGACACGGGACACTCAGGGAGAGAGACGATGCGCAAGACCTGGATGGCGATCTCGGCAGCGCTGCTGCTCGGAACGGTACCGATGCTCCCGGCGGTAGCGCAGGACAAGGTGCCGTCTTATGTCGTCGATCCGTTCTGGCCGAAGGATCTGCCGGAGAACTGGACGCTGGGCCAGGTCGCGGGCATCGCCGTCGACGGACAGGACAACGTGTGGGTGCTGCATCGCCCGCGCACGCTCGTCGACGACGAGAAGGGCGCGCAGAAATCGCCACCCGAGACGCGCTGCTGTGCGGCGGCGCCCCCGGTCCTGCAGTTCTCGAGCGACGGCAAGCTGTTGCGCAGCTGGGGCGGCGGGGACGTGTGGCCCAAGAACGAGCACGGCATCCACATCGACAAGGAGGGGAACGTCTGGCTCGGCGGCAACGACAAGGACGACCAGATCTACAAGTTCACGCCCGAGGGCAAGTTCCTCATGCAGGTCGGCAAGGCCGATACGCCGGCCGGCTCCAACAACCCGAACCGGTTCAGCCGGCCCGCGCACATGAACACCGACGATGCAGCCGGTGAACTCTACGTCGCCGACGGCTACGGCAACCGGCGCATCGTCGTGCTCGACGCCAAGACCGGGGCCTACAAGCGGCACTGGGGCGCCTACGGCACGAAGCAGCCAACCGACGACAAGCTGCCGCCCTACAAGCCCGTCTCCATCACGGAACTGTCGAAGTCGTTCTCGAACCCCGTCCACTGCGTGCGGCTGTCCGTCGACAACCTCGTCTACGTCTGCGACCGGGCCAACGACCGCATCCAGGTGTTCCAGAAGGACGGCACGTTCGTGAAGGAGTTCCAGGTCGAGCCGCAGACGCTGCAGAACGGGTCGGTGTGGGACCTCGTCCTGTCCGAGGATCCGCAGCAGCGCTACATCTTCGTCGCCGACGGCGCCAACATGCAGGTGATGACGCTCGACCGGCAGACCGGACAGAAGCTGTCGAGCTTCGGACGCCCCGGCCACATGGCCGGAAACTTCAAGTGGGTCCACAACATGGCGATCGACTCGAAGGGTACGATCTACACGGCGGAAGTGGGCGACGGGCGGCGGGCGCAGAAGTTCGTCCGCAAGTGAGGTGCACCGAAGCCCAGGCTTCATGCCGTTCTACGGAGAAGCGCAGCGGCAGGGCAAAGAAAGCGTAAAACGGCAATCCAAACCGAAATCCGTTGGCGTGCCCGACGCGCACATGCGCGCGTGACAAAGTGCGCTCATCTGCTGCGAAAAGCACGCGAATTTGCCTTCGATTGGAGCACGACGGGAGGCCGCTGGCCCTTCCGCGGCGTGCGACGGATTGATATAACGAAGACCCGTTGAGAGCTGGCGCGTTTCCGGCTCATGCCGATTTGGCCAATTCCTCCGGGGGTGCAAGGGTGAAATACGTCTGGCTGCTCCTGCTCGTCGCCGTGGTCGGCCTCGCCGCCTACTTCAAGGACGTGACGCTCGCCCAATGGGCCAAGCTGACCGGCGCGCCCCCCGCGGCCGAGACCGCCAAAGGACCTCCGCCCCGCCCGGCCGTGCCCGTCGTCGTGACGCCGGTGCGCACCAAGACCATGCCAGTCGAGTTCCGCTCGCTCGGCACGGTGCAGACCGAATCCACCGTCTCGGTGAAGGTGCGCGTCGAGAGCGTGGTGGAGAAGGTGCTCGTCGCCGACGGCTCGTTCGTGAAGGCCGGCGACGTGCTCGTCGAACTCGACAAGCGCCAGATCGACGCCCAGATCGAGCAGGCGCTCGCCTCCATCAAGCGCGACGAGGCGCAGATCGAGCAGGCCAAGCGCAACGACGAACGCAGCACGGAACTGGCCCAGCGCGGCGTCACCTCGCGCGTGACAGCCGATGACGCGCGGACGGCGGCGAGCGTGGCGATGGCCAACAAGGCCGCCGACGAGGCGCTGCTCAAGAACCTGCAGCTGCAGCGCACGTTCCACACCATCACGGCGCCGATCAGCGGCCGCGTGGGCGTGATCGCGGTGCGGCCCGGCACTTTCCTGCGCAACGCGGATGCCAACTCGATCATCGCCACCATCAACCAGATCGACCCCATCTACGTCGCCATCGCGGTGCCGCAAGAGATGTTCGCGCAGATCATGGACAGCATGCGCAGCGGCTCGGCGCAGGTCGAACTGACGGTGCCGGGAACCGACAAGCCGATCTCGGGCCCGGTGTTCATGGTCGACAACACGGTCGACAACACGACGGGGCTGATCACCGTGCGCAGCCGCGTGCCCAATGCCGACGCGGTGATCTGGCCGGGCCAAGTCGCGCAGGCGCGCCTCATCCTGCGGGAAGAGCCCAATGCGGTCGTCGTGCCCAACGAAGCGGTGCAGACGAGCCAGGCGGGACCGTACGTCTATGTCGTCGAGGCCAACAAGGCGCGGCTGCGGCGGGTGAAGGTGTCGCGCGTCGTCGCGGGCGAGACGGTGGTCGCCTCGGGCCTCAAGGCCGGTGAGGTCGTCATTACCGACGGCCACCTGCGCGTGACCGAGGGCGCGACGCTGGCGGCCACGCCGGACAAGCGCATGACCGAACGCGTCAGCGAGGGCGAGACGATCGAATGAACCTCCCAGAGCTCTGCATCCGCCGCCCGGTGATGACGACGTTGCTGATGGCGACGATCGTCCTCCTCGGCATCGCCGGCTATCGCAGCCTGCCGGTCTCCGCGCTCCCCCGCGTCGACTTCCCGACCATCCAGGTCACCGCGACGCTGCCCGGCGCGAGCCCCGAGACGATGGCCTCGTCCGTCGCCACGCCGCTCGAGCGCCAGTTCAAGACCATCGCCGGCATCGACAGCATGACGTCGATCTCGAGCCTTGGCTTGTCGACCATCATCCTGCAGTTCGATCTCGACCGGAACATCGACGGCGCCGCGCTCGACGTGCAGTCGGCCATCACGACGGCGCTGCGCAAGCTGCCGGTGGAGATGACGACGCCGCCGAGCTTCCGTAAGCTCAATCCCGCGGACCAGCCGATCCTGTTCATTGCGCTCGCCTCGCCGACGCTGCCCTTGTCCGCGGTCAACGAGTACGCGGAAACGACGCTGGCGCCGCAGATCTCGCAGATCCTCGGCGTCGCGCAGGTGCTCGTCTACGGCGTGCAGAAGTTCGCTGTGCGCGTGGAACTCGATCCGGTCGCCGCGGCCGCGCGCGGCATCACCTCCAACGACGTGGCGCAGGCCATCACGGCGGCGGGCTCCAATACGCCGGTCGGCTCGATGACGGGGTCGACACGCACGCTGTCGATCGACGCGCCGACGCAGCCGATGAATGCCGCCTCGTACGCCCCCATCATCGTCGCGTGGCGCAACGGGCAGCCGGTGCGGCTCGACCAAATCGCGCGCGTGCGTGACGGCGTCGAGAACGAGCTTGTCGCGAGCTGGCTCAACGACACGCGCGCCATCGTGCTCGCCATCCAGCGCCAGCCCGACGCCAACACCGTGGAGGTGGTGGACAAGGTCAAGGCGCTGATCCCGTCTCTGTCGGCGCAGATCCCGCCGTCCGTCTCCATCAACGTGATCAATGACCGGTCGCTGTCCATCCGCGCCGCCGTCTACGACGTGAAGGAGACGCTGCTCATCGCCATCACGCTGGTGATCGCCGTCATCTTCGTGTTCCTGAAGACGGCCAGCGCGACCATCATCCCAGCGCTCGCGTTGCCGGTGTCCCTCATCGGCACGTGCGCGGCCATGGCGGCGCTCGGCTACTCGATCGACAACATGTCGCTGCTGGCGCTGACGCTGTCGGTGGGCTTCGTCGTCGACGACGCCATCGTCATGCTGGAGAACATCGTCCGCTACATCGAGGAAGGGCTCGACCCGTTCACGGCCGCGCTCAAGGGCTCGAAGGAGATCGGCTTCACCATCATCTCGATGACGCTGTCGCTGGTCGCCGTGTTCATCCCCGTCCTGTTCATGGGCGGCGTGGTGGGGCGCATCTTCCGCGAGTTCGCGGTCACGATCACGATCGCCATCCTGTTCTCGGGCTTCGTATC
>RXJK01000173.1:0-6592 GCA_003963125.1 Hyphomicrobiales bacterium | reverse complement strand
CGCTTCCTCAGCCCGATCGACCATCACGCCAAGCCCGGCCTCTTCGCCCGCATCTCGGACGGCCTCGTCGGCGGCATGGATGCCTTCTACCGGCGCACGCTCGACGTGGTGCTGCGGCACAGCTTCGTGACGCTGATCATCACGTTCATCACCATCGGTGTCTCGGTTTGGCTCTACATCGTGGTGCCGAAGGGCTTCTTCCCGACCGAAGACACGGGCTTCATTTTTGCGAGTACGGAGACGACACCCGACATCGGCTTCAAGATGATGGTCGAGCATCAGAAGAAGGCCGCCGAGATCGTGCGCAGCGACAGGGCCGTCGACTATGTGATGTCGAGTGTCGGAGCGCTCGGGACGAGTGCAACGCTCAACAACGGCCGCCTGTTCATCGCGCTCAAGGCGCGCGAAGAGCGCAAGGAGAGCGTGCAGCAGGTGATCGGCCGGCTGCGGCGCGCGGTGGCGGGCATCCCAGGCATCAACGTCTACTTCGTGCCGGTGCAGAACATCTCTATCGGCGGCCGGGCGTCGAAGAGCGAGTACCAGTACACGCTGCAGAGCAGCGAGCTTTCGCTGCTCACGAACATCGTGCCGAAATTCGTCGATGAACTCGGCAAGCTGAAGGAGATCCGCGACGTCACGACGGACCTGCAGATCACCAACCCGCAGATGCGTATCGAGGTCGACAAGGACCGCGCGGCGGCGATCGGCGTGCAGCCGGACCAGATCCGCAACGCGCTCTATAACTCGTTCGGCGTGCGGCAGGTGGGCACCATCTACACGTCGGTCAACCAGTACCAGGTGATCCTGGAAGCGTCGAAGGAGCTTTCCGACGATCCGACGGCGCTAGCCCGTATCTACGTGAAGGCCACGAACGGGACGAGCGTGCCGCTCAGTGCCGTGTCGCGGATCGTGGCGAGCGTCGGTCCGCTGACGGTGAACCACCAGGCGCAGCAGCCGGCGGCCACCGTGTCGTTCAACCTGGCGCCGGGATATTCGCTGAGCGATGCGGTGCGGGCTATCGACGAGGTCGCGCGCGACATGCGCATGCCGGCTTCGATCTCGACGGGCTACTCGGGCGTGGCGCAGGCGTTCCAGGCCGGACTGTCGAACCAGCCGATCCTGCTGCTCGCCGCCGTGCTGACCATCTACATCGTGCTCGGCATCCTGTACGAGAGCTTCATCCACCCGATCACCATTCTGGCAGGCCTGCCCTCGGCCGGCATCGGCGCCCTGCTCTCGCTGATCCTGTTCAAGATGGACCTGTCGGTGATCGCCATCATCGGCATCGTGATGCTGATCGGCATCGTGAAGAAGAACGCCATCATGATCGTCGACTTCGCGCTGGAACGGCGCAAGGGCGGGGCCAGCCCGCGCGATGCGGTGTACGAAGCCTGCCTCCTGCGCTTCCGGCCGATCATGATGACAACGTTTGCCGCCATCTTCGGCGCGCTGCCGATCGCGCTGGGTGCCGGCGCCGGCGCCGAGTTGCGCCAGCCGCTCGGCATCGCGGTGGTCGGCGGCCTGTGCCTGTCGCAGGTGCTGACCCTCTACATCACGCCGGTGATCTACCTGTACCTCGAGCGCTTCAACGCGCCGCCGGAGACGGCTCCGGCCGCCGCGGCGCCGGTGCCGGCGGAGTGATCGAAAGGTCACGGGGCCGGCGGCCACGCTCGCCTCAGCGAACGCGCTCGGGCAGGTCGAGGGGCACGCAGTTCCTGTGGTTGGCCTCGAGGCAATTCTGCAGGGTGCGGCCCGTCAGCATCCGGTCCATGAGCCAGGCGCCGATGGCCAGCACCACGGCGATGACCGCCAACCCGATCAGGTTGTTGCGCTGGCGGGCCTTGTGGGCCGCGATTTCGGAAGCTGGCGGGGGGCCTGGGGGCGCAGTCATGGACACCGTCTCGATCCTGCCGGCATGATCCGCACGGGCAACGTCCGGTCAAGCGGCTTCCGTCGAGCCGGGCACCGCGTCGCGCCCGGCATCGGTGACGCGCCGGCCATCACAGCCAAACTATCGCATCGCCCGCGCTCGGGACCTGCGCTATAGTTGATCGGCTATAGCGATGGAGACCCTGATGTCCGCCCCCCCGATCGCCCGAATCTTTCTGGCAGCCCTGCTGCTTCTCGCCGGCCTTGCGCCAGCGCGCGCAGCGGACGTGAAGGTTGCGGTCGCCGCCAACTTCACCGACCCCGTCAAGGAGATCGGCCAGGGCTTCGAGAAGTCCACCGGGCACAAGCTGATCCTGAGCTTCGGGGCGACGGGGCAGTTCTACGCCCAGATCACGCAAGGCGCACCGTTCGAGGTGCTGATCTCCGCCGACCAGGCGACGCCCGCCAAGGCCATCGCGGAAGGCTACGCGGTCGCGGGTACGGCTTTCACGTATGCCGTCGGCAAGCTTGCGCTCTTCAGCAAGACGGCGGGTGCGGTCGCGGGCGAGACGACGCTGAAGGAGGCCAAGTTCGCCAAGCTGTCGATCGCCAACCCGGCGACGGCGCCCTACGGCGCGGCGGCGATCGAGACGATGAAGGCACTCGGCGTCTACGAGGCGCTGGCGCCGAAGATCGTGCAGGGCAACAACATCGCCCAGGCCTTCCAGTTCGTGGACACGGGCAATGCGGAAGTCGGCTTCGTGGCGCTGAGCCAGATCGCCTTCGTCGAGGGCGGCTCGCGCTGGATCGTGCCGGCCAACCTGCACAAGCCGATCGCGCAGGACGTGGTGCTGCTCAAGGCGGGTGCCAACAACGAGACGGCAAAGGCCTTCCTGCAGTACCTCAAGAGCCCCGACGCGCGCCGCGTGATCGAGAAATTCGGCTACGGCATCGACTGACGCATGGCGACGCTCGACTTCGCGCAACTGTGGTCTCCGCTGCGGCTCACGCTCGAGCTCGCGACGCTGACGACGCTGCTGCTGCTCGTCGTCGGGACGCCGATCGCGTGGTGGCTGGCGCGCTCCAAGGCGCGCTGGAAGGAGGCGGTGGCGGCCATCGTCGCCATGCCCATTGTGCTGCCGCCGACGGTGCTCGGCTTCTATCTGCTGCTGCTGCTCGGACCCCAGGGGCCCGGTGGAGCCCTCGCAGGGCTGTGGGGCGCGCGCACGCTCGCCTTCACGTTCGAAGGCCTCGTGCTCGGCTCGCTGATCTATTCGATGCCGTTCGTGGTGCAGCCCATTCGTAACGCCTTCGAAGCCATCGGAGACCGGCCGCTCGAAGTCGCTGCGACGCTGCGCGCTTCGCCCTGGGACACGTTCTGGTCCGTCGCCGTTCCCCTCGCCCGGCCGGGCTTCATGACGGCCGCGGTGCTGGGCTTCGCGCACACGGTCGGCGAGTTCGGCGTGGTGCTGATGATCGGCGGCAACATTCCCGGCAAGACGAAGGTGCTGTCGGTCGCCATCTACGACTTCGTCGAGACGCAGCGCTGGCAGGAGGCGCACATCCTCGCGGGCGGCATGGTCGTGTTCTCGTTCGTGGTGATCCTCGCCATGCTCGTCATTGAGCGGCGCACGGCCCGGGTCGGCACATGACGGGCGACTCGGGGAGCATTTCCGTCGACCTCTCGGGGCAGCTCGGCGCTTTCACGCTCGGCGCCACCTTCAGCGTGCCGATGCGGGGCATCACGGCGCTGTTCGGGCCGTCGGGGTGCGGCAAGACCACGATCCTGCGCTGCATGGCCGGGTTGCAGAGGCTCCAGGGCCGCGTCGCGCTGGGGCCGGAGGTCTGGCAGGACGACGCGCAAGGCCTTTTCGTGCCGCCGCACCAGCGGCACGTCGGCTACGTGTTCCAGGAGGCGAGCCTCTTCCCGCACCTGTCGGTGAAGGACAACCTGCAGTACGGCGCCAAGCGCGTGGGCGCGGCACAGGGCCGGTCCATCGCCTTCGACGACGTGGTGCAGCTCCTCGGCATCGGCCACCTGCTCGACCGCTCGACGCGGGCGTTGTCGGGCGGCGAACGCCAGCGCATCGCTGTCGGCCGGGCATTGCTGGCCGCGCCGCGCATCCTGCTCATGGACGAGCCGCTGTCGGCGCTGGACAAGATGAGCCGCGACGACATCCTGCCCACCTTCGAGCGGCTGCACGAACAGCTCGCCCTGCCCATCCTCTACGTCACGCACGACCTTGGCGAAGTGGAGCGGCTCGCGGATACGCTCGTGCTGCTCGACAAAGGCGCGGTGACGGCCGCCGGCCCCATCCGCGCGCTGCAGCTCGATCCGAAGCTGCCGCTGCTCGCCTCCAGCGAGGCCGCGGTGATCATCGAGGGCCGTATCGTCGGGATCGACACGGCGTTCGCCCTCACCGAGATTGGCATCGACGGCGGCACGCTGCTCGTGCCCGGCACGCATGGTCCCATTGGACAGATGCGCCGCCTGCGCATTACGGCGAGCGACGTCAGCCTCGCCCGCAGCGCGCCGCATGGGACCACCATCGTCAATTCGCTGCCCGGACGGATCGTCGCCATCGACGATAGCGGCGGGCCGCAGGTCAATGTCATCGTGGCACTCGGCCCCAACGGCGACGGGTTGCGGATCGCAGCGCGCATCACACGCAAGTCACTCGTCACGCTCGGGCTCGCGATCGGCGACGCCATCTACGCGCAGATCAAAGGCGTGGCGCTGATCGCCTCGCGCACGTCGTTAGTCTCGTGAAGGCCGAAGGACGCCTCAGGCGGCCGTGAGCGGCTTGGTCGGCAGGTTCGCGCGCAGGACCCGCAGGTCGGCGTCACAGGCCTCGGCGCAGGCGCGCTCGATCGCACGGAAGCGCTGCACCACGTCCACGCCGAATTCGCTGAGCCGTGCGCCGCCGCCGCCGCTGCCGCCAGTCTGCTTCTCGATGAGGGGCGTGGCGAAGATGTGGTTGATCTCCTCGGCCAGCTCCCACGCGCGCCGATAGGACATGGCGAGATCCTTGCCGGCCGCCGAGATCGAGCCGTGGCGTGCAATGCCCTCCATCAGCGCGATCTTGCCGGGCCCCAGGATGCCGAAGGGACCGAAATCGATGCGCAGCTTGAGCTGGCCATCGCGCGTCTGGTCGGTCTGTGAAAGCTTGCGCCGGCCGGTGCCGGTCCTGGGTGAGCCCGTTTTCGTCTGCGGCATGGCCTTGCCTATGGGGATGAGCGTCGGCCGCTCATAGCACTTCCCGCCGGGCTGTAGAATGGCCTGCGTTCGCGCGAGCCCGTTCAGTCGTTGTCCGAGAGGCCTGCGCCGGCGCCTGCGACGCGAGAGTGATGGCTCGCTGGCACGTACGTGCGGATTTCCAGACCCTTCAGGCGATCGGCCAGCGCGGGATCGGTGGGCGCGGGGCGCGCGAGGCGCACGACGTTGCCTCTCTCCAGGCGCGCGGGCGCCTGTTCGATCAGCGCCAAGGCTTCATCGACGACGCATGAGGCTGGCAAGGGTTCGGCCCACAGGTCGCCACGGCATATGCGAAAGGATGCGGAAGCGTCCGATCCCGCGGGTCGCAGCGACAGCGCGATCGTCCCGCAGTGCGCGCTCAGCAGATCGAGGAACGGCAGAAGCAGAAGCGGCGCGCGGAGGCTCGTCAGTATCAGGCCGTCGGCGAGGTCGCGGCGATCCGCGATCCAGGCGCCGATCTGGATCGGGCACAGGCTGCGCGAACCCGCGGCCGGCGAAACGCGCGTGCCATCCATCGTTATGTTGGCGTTCTCACCGGAGAGGTGCGCGTCGCAGGCGGCCAGCAGCGGCGGGAGCCAATCGAAGCCGCGTTCGGCGAGCCAGCGCGCGGCGAAGCCCGCCTCTTCCGCCAGCCCCCACGAGAAACCTGCGCCGCGCGCGGCCTTCAGGGCCGTGCCCTCGATCTCGTTGAAGGACAGCCTCATGCGCCGTAAATCCAATCGTCGGGCCAGGGGCCGGGATCGCTCGGGAACGGCGCGCCCTGGAACATGGTGATGCGCAGCCACAGATCGGAGCGCGGATCGAAGCGCGTGCAGCCGAAGAACGAGAGCTTGCAGCGCAGCATGTCGATGGGGCGCATGCCGGCGCCCAGCAGGTTGTCGCGGATCTCGCCGTAGGGGTGGCGCGCCATGACCTGCACGCGGCGGGCGGCATGGCGGTGCTCGGGGTGGCGCAGCAGGAATTCGGCGAGCGTTGCGGCGCGCGTGGTGCGCAAGGCATCAGCGAGTGCCTTCACGTCGCGCGCGGCGGCAAGCGGCTGCTCGCGTTCGGAGCCTTCCTCCTGCCAGCGTTCGCCCAGCCGCGGTTCGAGCTTTTCCTCCGAGACGTACCAGAAGCGCGCCTGTGCCTCCTTCGCCGCGAAGTCCGTGTCGAGCGCCCAGGGATACTGCCGCTCGATCTGCGAGAGCAGCGCGGCGGGTGGCATACGTCCGTCGATGGCGTGCTCGACAGTCTCGTCGGCGGCCATGGTGCCTGCGAGATCGTCGACGAGGTGGCCGTGCGGCTCGATGAGCAGCGTGACGAGGAATTCCTGCCCCTCGAGCGACAGGTGGTCCTGCCCCCAGCGATAGAGCGCGTCCCAAGGCGCTGCGCCCTGCCAGCCGGCTTGCGCGACGTGCGCTGCGATGCGCGCAAGGTCCTGCTGGAGGATCTCGATGCGGGGCTTCTGCACCGGATCGTCCGTCAGCC
>RXJK01000318.1:13091-20293 GCA_003963125.1 Hyphomicrobiales bacterium | reverse complement strand
TTGCCCTCTTCTCCATGCGCGTCGAAGCACCGCTCAAACTGCAGCCCGCGCACTTTAGTACCCAAGTCGCTCTCCGCACCGTCAGCGAAGCACTCGCGAAAGCAGCTTGCCAGATCCTAGAGATCGAGCCTGGAGAGTTGATGGCCGAATATCGACCCGCCCTCACACCAGGAGGAACGAGCGGACTTGAAGCGGAAATATTCGTCTACGACACGCTACCCGGCGGCGCCGGCTTCTCTAGCCAACTCCCAACTCGCGGGCTCGAACTCTATCAGCAGGCGCTTAAGCTCATGAAGACATGCCCCGAAGACTGCGATGCGTCGTGTTATCGATGCCTTCGCAGCTTCAAGAACAAATTCGAGCACACGTTGCTGGATCGACATGTAGGCGCCGAACTCCTCGAGTATCTGCTCAATGGGGTCCAGCCCGAGTTCAATGCACGGCGACTGTCGTCCTCGACCGAACTTCTTTGCAACGATCTCAAACGCCAGGCCGATTCAGTTCTCTCATTTGAGCCGAATGCAACGGTCCAGTTCGATGGAAAATCGATCACCGCTCCCATTCTCGCACGCCACGGCGGCACTCATTATGTGATTGCGCTGTCCGGCCCGCTCACCAACGATCATCCAGCCGATCCCCTCATCCGGGAACTGCGCGAGAGCGGAAGTCCAATCACCGTCATTGTCGAAAACGAACTGCTTGTGCGGGCAAATTTGCCGGCAGCAACGCGCAACGTCCTTAGCAGGCTCGGAGGGTAGATGGTCCGTCGAGGCGTCACATGATCGAGATACTCGGCGTACTTGACGGCAAAGAGTATGAAGCCGCGCGCCACATCCGCTCGAAAATGCTTGCGGTATGGCCGGATCTCAGCCAGTCGCGCGCCGATCACGTCAAGATTTTCGTCGGTCTGAAGCTTTATGGCTACCGCGTTGAAGATATCGACATCGTCGTCATAGCGCACTTTGCCCGCCCGCGAAGCTTCGCGGTCGAATACCGCTTCTATCCTAAGGATGGTGACCCGTTCATTCCGAAGACTGCCGCGGTCAAGAGCTTCATCCTGGTCATCGAGACAAAATCGCATGACGCAACCGGCGTCCGCTTCACCGACAAGACGGCATCGGTACGCTACCTTCGATCAGGCCGCGAAACCTGGGAAGCCGTCACGGAGAAGAACCGTCAGCAGATGTTCGAGTTCAAATCGTATCTCGAACGTCACGGCATCGCTCGCGTCTACACGCAGGATTTGATCTTCTTCTCGGGGCTGCGCGAGAGCGACCTGCCAAAGCGTCCGCACAACTGCTTCGGCATTGATGCAAGCTTCGAGCGCATCCTCAACATGCTCGGTCAGATCGCGAACCCCCACTATGATGGCCGCGACGTGCTGTTGTCGTTTGGCGCCGACGCGACATTCGAGAAACTGTTGAGCCCGGATTTTCCGTTGCTGCAAACGATCGAGCCCACACCTATCGATCGCGGTCGCATGGATCGCATCGTACGCGGCGCCGTTGCGGACACATGGCTTGATGACCTCGGTCACAAGCAGGTCATGATACGTGGTCGTGGCGGCGTCGGGAAAACCGTCATCCTATTGCAAATGGCCTATCGTAACTTTGATCAGGCTGGCGCCCGATCGCTCGTGCTCACCTACAATAAAGCCTTGGTCGCGGATATGCGCCGGACCATGGCGCTGCTTGGCGTCCCACGCAGCGTCGAGCGGGGCGGCATCTCTATCGATACGGTTCACGCCTTTATCGGGCGGATGATGTATGGGCTTGGCATCATCACCACTTACGACGGCTTCCTTGATCAGTACGAAATGGCGAAGCAGATGCTGCTCGACTATCTGAAGACAGGCGCTGTCTCGCGGGCTGATCTCGATGCTCTCATGAGCCGCGAGGGCGATGCATTCCTATGGGATTCCGTTTTTGTCGATGAGGGGCAGGATTGGCCCGCAAGCGAGATTTCGATCCTGCAGGCGGTCTATGGTCCCGAACGGCTCATCGTTGCAGACGGTGTCGACCAGTACGTTCGAAACTCGGTAGCCAACTGGGCCAACGGCCTTCCGCGTGATCGCATCCGCCCGCATCGCCTGCGCCGGTGCCTTCGCATGAAGAGCAATCTGACGCGGTTCGTATCGGACCTTGCCTCGCAATTTGGACTTGCTGACTGGGACCTCGATCCCAACAACGACGCGCCAGGCGGCCGAGTGTTGATCGTTGAAGGCGATCTCGCAGCTGATGCCACGCTCTATGGAAAACTCGCGGCCGAAGCATTGGCGCTTGGCAATCATCCGATTGATCTTCTGGCCTGTGTGCCGCCAGCATTGGTCAGCGAGGTCAACGGAGAGACCGTATCGGCGCCCGGCGTTGCCCTTCGCACTGCCGGTTATAGTGTTTGGGATGGCACATCGATTGATGTGCGCGACAATTTCCCGACAGACAAGTCCGCACTCAGGATCGTGCAGTACGATTCCTGCCGGGGCCTCGAAGGATGGACCGTCATCAATTATGCGTTCGACGCGCTCTGGGACTACAAGCATTCGCAATGGAAGTTCCTGCCACGGGACTATGGTGAACTGTTCGACACGCCGGAAGAACTTGCCGCGCAATACGCGGCGCGTTGGGCGATGATCCCTTTGACGCGCGCGATGGATACGCTCGTCATCAATGTGAGCCCCAGGCCAAGTTCCCTCAAGTCTTCCCTCAAGAAGGTGCACGAGCGTCGCTCTGATTTCATGCAGTGGATCGTCGTGTAGACGTGCCTGGCAGGTGGGCGCGATCACGGAAACTGGGCGACTTCCCTCATTCCGCTCGACGTGAAGTCAACAACGACACGTCTCGTTGAGATCGTTGATCGCAAGTCCGGCGGGATTGGTCCAAGATGCGCGTAGTAGCCAAAGCTATTGTAGAGCCGCACCCGGAACCGCAGAATTCCATCTGATGTCAAATCGAGCATCAAGCGATGTTCATCGGCGCTGGATGATCTCGGGAAATCCGCCGTCTCATCGGCATCCATGCGGCAGAGACGAAGTGCGAGACTCCGCCCGTCATCGTCCTTCTTGTCATTGAGCAGCGTATCGCGGAGCAATTGAAAGCATTCATGCCGCGCGAACTCCGATCCATATAGATGACAGCAGAGATTGAGACCTGTCTTCAGCACCGCCTTGTAGATGTAGTTCAGATTCAGTTCGAAGCTAAAGGCGACCGTCTGATCACCTGGCTCAACGGATCGAGCCGGCGGCACATCAGCAGCCGGCTGTAAAAGAAGGTCGAGAAAGCGCACCGCGCTCTCGATGTTGGCCGACCGCAGATACAGGCGACCTCGATGATCGAGCGCAAGCCTCGATGTGAACCGGGCTGAACCAGCATCACGCTGATCGAGGAAGCTGTCGGGTGGATAGCTGCGAAGGCATATTCCCGATGGCTTCGCCTGACGCCGCCATCCAGAGATCCTGTGCGACCGGGTTTCATCGTGCCGTTCGACCAATGCGATAAGCCAGTCGGGCCGGACCTCCCGCCAAAGAGGAAGAGCAATCTCGACAACACGCGATTGCAGCAAAGCATCGAGCCCCTTCTTGAAGGCTTTGACGTCCTCGCGTCGACCGACCATGGCTTGGGCGCCATGTCCGGTGTCAATAATCTGTGGCCGAAAATGTGGTTCGTTGGGAAATGAAAAGCCCGCCTCATAGACCAACAGATCCCCTTTCATAATTATGTAGAGATCGTCGATCTCAACGGGTTGGAGCCGATCGAACCGCTCCTTGTCGTTGCGGCTTATCGGACCCTGGAAGTTGCGTGCCAACGCCTCAAACGCCTGCCGGAACCAATGCGCCTCAAATTTCGAGAAGGCACCATTGCAGTCGAGGCAAACATCAGACCCCAACGTCCAATTGACGCCGGTTCCGCACAGCGCACGCGAAAGCACGTGTTCTGGCTCAAACTCGTCATCGGATTTTGTCTTCAGGCAGTAAATGCAGATCGGCATGCAGCAACTTCGACTTCAGGATTACATCTAGGCACGTTCAACTGTTTTGACGCTGTCCTTTCCCGATCACTTTTTTCCAGCGGCGGCGCTGAGGAGCGCTGCGAGTGGATTGAGGACCGGCGGTTCTTTCAGCGTCAGCGTATTCGTGTCGTGATGATCGAATGGCTTGCCGTGCACCTGAAGTTGCGTCTGGATGTCGTAGGTCCAACTTCCATCGTCGTTATAGGTGATGCCGCAGCGATAGCTCGTGGTACGGAAAGCCTCGTCGAGGAATTCAGTCGAGCAAATCCCATAGCGCGGATCGCCGCGCGTTGCCGAGACCGAGAATGTCTTGTCGTCGGGTTTGGCGTGTCCCGACGCCAGTACGACCTGTCCGCGGGGGATGGTCACGCTCTGCATGACAAGCCCGGTCGCAGGCTCCCAGAGCCAGTAGCCGACCTGATCGTGGAAGGTGATCTTCTCTTCGGGCGTGTTGATGTGGATGTGATAGCGGAGGCCGTAGAAGAGTTGCGGCCCGTTCGTCTGCGGATCGATCGGATCCATTCGGATGTGCTCGCGAAACACCCGGCGTTCGGGACCTGCTGCCTTCGGGTTGATATCGATGCCCTTGTCGGCCTGCCATACGCCAGCCAGGCGACGCAGCGGGCCGAGATTGACCAGGCCATCCGGTGAGGCGTTCGCGGGTTCGGTGAAAATATCAGCCGGTATGGGCAACATGGCATCTCCATGGAGGTGTGCAACTAATCGGGTTTGGTCACTGCATCTTCGCTCAAATGACGGGTGATCTCGCTTTGGACAGCAGCAGGCTGCGCCGCGACAGCTCTTGTCAGCTTCCGCAGATGGTGACGTACGTCATGCAATTGATCGATCAAGGATAGGATGACAGGTAGGCTCGCGTGATCGAGACCCATGCGATAGTGCAAGTCGCAGCATAGCTCGACGCGGGACACGTCGATCCGGTCGAAGAGATAGCCTTGATCGTCGCGATGCGGCGCGATCACGCCTTCATCAATCCAGCCCAACAACACGTGCCGCTCGAGATAGGTGTACTGGGTGATCAGTTCGTTCTCTCGGATCATTTCAGACAGCGCCCTTCCTGCGCGGGTTCTGCGGGTGCGTCTTTTCCCATTCAGCCATAAACTTCGCCAACTCGTCATCCGCCCCTTGCGGAGGCACGATGTGAACCTCGACGAACTGATCGCCCCGCGCGCCATCCTTGCCGTGCGCAACACCCTTGCCGCGCAATCGCAGCTTCGTGCCTTCCTCGGCGCCCTTTGGCACTTTTACGTCAACCGGACCATCAACCGTGTCGACGCGTACACTGGCGCCGTTCAGCGCCTCTCCCAGCGAAACCGGTACCGTTGTCAGGATGTCATTTCCTTCCCGCCTAAACTCCGGGTGCGGCCGCACTGAGATCTCGACATAAGCATCGCCAGCCGTTCCGTCGCTTCCCGCCGCACCCTGTCCCTTGAGCCGAAGAACCTGTCCCTCCCTGATTCCAGCAGGGATCGTGATGTTCAACGTCTTGCCGTCCGGCATTGTGACGCGCTTCTGGGTGCCTCTTGCCGCATCAAGAAAATCCACCTCGAGCGCATAGCGGACGTCCTGGGGCGGCATATGAAACGTGGCACCGTCCCCGCTACGACGACGGAACAGATCCGCGAAAATGTCGTAGTCAGGATCGCCCGCGCCACCGGCAGGTCCGCCGGCCGACCGCCCACGGCGACTGTAACGCGGGCCAGGATCGGCTTCGGCATACTCGCGGTAGAAGTGTCGTTCGGGCTGGCGCTCGGCTCCGGTTTCATCGATCTCACCGGCGTCGAAGCGCTTGCGTTTGTCCTCGTCTCCAACGATGTCGTAGGCCGCATTGATCTCCTTGAAGCGACTTTCCGCTTCAGGCTTGCCTGGATTGAGGTCGGGATGCGTTTCCTTGGCGGCCTTGCGATACGCCTTGCGAATGTCGTCCTGGCTGGCATTCGGCGCAACGCCCAACGTCTCGTAGGGATTTGCCATACACTCTCACATCGCGTTTGCATCACGCTGGCTTGAAAACTGTCTATCAATAGCAGCACCATCAAGGAGCAAACCAGTGCAACCTCGGCTCGATTCGAGGACGCTGGACCTCATTTTGTCGTCTGCTCGGCGAGCCCCAATGCCTGCAACAGCGCATTGACTTGACCGTAGGCATCCTGCTGCCACTGCTCGGCGGTACGTTCTCCCAGAATCTTCGTTTCCTCGACGAAGAGCCGAACGCAGGTTGGGCCGAACCCGTCGGGATCGTCGAATTTTTCCGCGATGTGGGCAAATCCCTGCTTGCCGCTCGCATGTTCGAGCAGAGGCATGGATGCCTTGGCGAGCGCTTCGATGCCGCCAGGATAGTTCCTCACGCAATAGTAGATGTCGTAGGCATCCTTGTGTTTCTTGCGAAGCTTGACGGCAAAGCCTTTCATCGCGAGCAGCGCAGGGATCGATGCGACAGCGATCTCGACCTTGTTGGTGCCGCCATCAGGCATCTTTCCACTGACCGCGACGACCTCATTGAACTTCAGCGCGAGATCGGCACCGGATGCCTTCTGGACTGCAAAGTTCTCGATGAGCACGGGCTCGTTCTTCGCAACGTCGGCATCGCGCGGCATCAGGAAGTCGACGATGACACTGATGGCCGCACCACCGTCCGTCGCCGGGACCGTGCGCACCAGTTGGAATCTTTTGAGATCGGTTCGTTGCTCGTAACCGTTCTTCATCAGTTGCTCGACGAGCCCGGCATACTCGCCGCCGGCCAATGCCTCATGATCGAGGCCGAGATCGACATCGACAGTGCCTACATGCGGCATCTCTTTGTTGTCGAGCAGGAGCCAGGGCACGGAGCCGCCGATGATCGCGAACTTGCCTTGGTAGCTGCCAAGGATCTGGCCGATCTCGACCAGGGTCGCCTTGACGGCGGCCGTAGTGCGATCGTCATAGTCGTTTGCGGATTGAGGCTCCGTTTTCGTCACTTCGGCCATCGCAGTCTTTCCTGTCGCAAGTGTGAGGCGGCTTCTTCGCCGCGCTCACCGGCCCGCGACAAATCGAGATAGGTCTGTACAGGGCTCGTGCAGGTGATGCCCGCGGCCGGCTCCACGACGTCGCGAAAGAGCCCGTCATCTTTGGGCACAGTGACCGAAACATTGTGTCCCTTACTGGCAGACGCGAGTTTCAAGCCGGTGCGCAGATGCTCA
>RXJK01000318.1:0-13024 GCA_003963125.1 Hyphomicrobiales bacterium | reverse complement strand
CGTCCAGCACCGCATCCGGTTCGGTAAGTATCAAGCCGTCATGCTCGATTGACGCCCAGCCTCGCTCGCGGAGGCCAGAACGCATGTTGCTCACATGGCCAAGACTGACACCCGCCTCGTTCGCCAAATCGACGACGCGCCACGCATGGCCAGGATCGCGCAGCAAGACCTTGAGAACCTGGGCGGCCTTTGGCTTGAACAACGAGCGAAGTTCGCGTCGCTCACTGGCGGGACGGGTTGCAACCGAGCGGTCGATGAACACGTGATCGAAGACAAGATGGGCGTTGCCTTCCAAGTCGAGATAGCCCGTGCGCTGTTCGCGGCAGAGTTGCTGGGCGGCCGGAGACAGATATGGGGCAATCACAACCGGAATCGCCCGGCCGTCATGCCGTTCTACGTAGCTCTTCAGTTGGAAGATCGCGTCCCGGATATTAGCGGGATGCCCCTTGGGCTTTACTTCGCAAACCAACGTCCATTGGCTCTTGCCGATGCTCAGCTTGGCGACAATGTCCGCGCGCCCATTCTCGACCTGCTGGTCGAAGCGGATCGTTCTGGCATCGATGACTGCCAGTTCGTCGAGAAGACCCCTCAGCTTCTTGGCTGCGAGTTCCTCGGTCAATTTCAGTGAATGCGGCGATTTCATCATACGCTGAAAGTGCCACGCCGACTGAAATTTGTCAACTTTTTTCACTGTATTGGCGTATTTCAACACGCAGTGAAGACGCTACTTTCAGTGAAATTTTGCGCCACAGCCTCAGCCTTGACGTTGCTCCGCAAGCACTCTCATAGTAAATATATGAGCAACATCAATGACATGATCTACTTGGCCTTAATGCGATGCGCCATCCCGGTGCACACGGATCAGCTGCTCTAGTGGGCCTCGAACCCTCGTGGGGCCACCACCAACGAAGTCGGACCACTTCTGCATCGCGGCGCGTCGATCGTCGATGAAGGTGGTCCGCCGATAGGCGGCACGCACGCGATCCGGGTCACCATGCGCCAGCACGGCTTCGCTCACCTCGTCTCGGATGCCATTCTCGCTCGCCCAGACTTTGAACGACGTACGGAAACCATGTGGCGTACCGTCGATTTCCGCGTCGCGAAGTAGCTTCGACAGCGTGTTGTCGCTCAGCATGGTTCCGATGCTCGAGGGAAATACCAGTTCGGTATCTTTGCGCCGAAGCTCGCGTGCGCGCTCCAGAATGGCCTTGGCGCCAGACGTAAGAGGCACGACGTGCTCGCGGTTCATCTTCATGCGTTCCGCCGGCACGATCCACTCCGCCGCCTCCAAGTCGATTTCCGACCATTGCGCGCCGCGAACCTCCAGGCTTCGACACGATGTGTGGATGATGAACAGGAGCGCGAGGCGGGACGGCGCAGTGACCATCGGCCATGTCTCGAAGTCGCGGACGAATTCCGGCACCTCTGCCCAGGGAAGTGCACGGCGATGCTGCACTGGCGGCCTTGCCTTGCCGAGCTCTTCGCGCACGCCTTCGCACGGATTGGCAAGTAGCCGGTCGCCGCGCACGATCGCGGATTTGAATACGGCAGTTATGCGTTGGAGGATCCGAGATGCAGTCTCGCGTTTGATATGCCAGATCGGCTGCAGCAGATCGATGATCTCCGCCGCAGTAACAGCGCTTACCGGACGATCGCCAATCTTCGGCATGACGTACTGATTGAGTGATCGGTGCCACTCGCCCTTGAACCGACCCTCTTTGAGCGTTGGACGCTTCACCTCGTTGAAGTACCGCTCGAAGGCCTGTCGAAACGTCAGCAGATTGCGTGTCTGCTCCGCCTTGATCTCGGCCTTGCGATCCGTCGCCACGTCGCGGCCTTCCCGGGCGCCGCGCCGGGCGTCTTCCGCCTTCTCGCGGGCCTTCTCCAAGCTCACTTCCGGATAAGAACCGAGCCCCCGCGTGATGCGACGATCCCCGATCGTGATCCGGCACGCCCAACGCTTGTGACCATCCTCTTTGATGAGAAGGCGGAGACCGTTTCCATCATCCAATACCGCCGGACCTTTGGCCTTTTGCACCTTGAGAGCATTCAGGCGGTTCGCGGCGCGGACACGTTTGACTGAAGGCACAGAGCCAACTCCAATCTCGACCAAGCGGGTTCGATGGAACACGAGGGAACCACCGCGTTCAGGTGCCCTATTAGGTGCCCTATTCTGTGTCGGTTGCGTGGCCTTGGGCGACGTTACGTGGCACAAGCCAAAGATGACGGATGATGCGGAATAAGTCGTGATATCATGATGATGTGCGAATGACGTGGCGCTGCCTGGCGCAACTTGTCATGGCCTGTCGAAGGGCAAAATGGTTCCCCTCGGCTCCACCAAAGTTTCTCCGCCGCTGATTCCATCGATACCATCGGTCTTATCGAGCGCACCATTCCCAAATTCTTTGCGCGGGTTTGGGAATGGGTCTTCGAACGAGATGGTGACAGGTGGCGTATGGCAACGTACGCCACGCTCCTCGTTCCGCGGCCTTCGTATAGCGTGACACCTCGCAGAGAGCAGCGTGGCCGGTGATGGTGGCGATCTCGTCCACTGCGCGACCGGCTTCGGCAAGACGCCGCGCAAGCCGCTCGGTAATGGCGATCGGCCAACAGTTTATCTACGTGCCGATCTCCGCTTCCGTCCAGGCGTGGAACTCGCTCCCCGCGAATTTCGTGGTACGGAATAGACTGCGGCGGAGAAGGACATGTCGGATCTCAGTGCGCGACAGAGGGAGATGCTGGACCTTGCCCGTGCAACGGGGCGGATCCTCGTGGACGAACTGTCCCGCAGGTTCGAGGTTTCGGCGCAGACCATTCGCAAAGATCTCAACGAGCTGTGCGACCGGCGCATCCTCACCCGCGTGCACGGCGGCGCCATTGTCGCCTCCGGCGTCGAGAACCTCGCCTACGAGGCGCGCCGCTTCGTGGCCGTCGACGAGAAGCGTGCGATCGGTACCGTTGCCGCCTCGCGCATCCCGAGCAATTGCTCGCTCTTCATCAATATCGGGACGACGACGGAGGAGGTGGCCGGCGCGCTGAAGGGACACGAGGACCTCCTCGTCATCACCAACAATCTCAACGTCGCCATGCAGCTCTACAAGTTTCCCCGCATCGAGGTCGTGGTGGCCGGCGGCTCGGTACGAAAGAGCGACGGCGCGGTGGTGGGATCGACGGCCATCGGCCTGATCCAGCAATTCAAGGTCGACTTCGCCATCATCGGCGCCTCGGCCATCGACGAGGAAGGCGCCCTGCTCGACTACGACTTCCGGGAAGTGCAGGTGGCGCAGGCGATCATCGAGAATGCGCGCCACGTCATCCTCGTCGCCGACAGCACGAAACTGAGCCGAAGCGCACCCGTCCGCATCGCCCACCTGGGCCAGATCAACACGTTCGTCACGGATCTCCTGCGCTCTGCCAAACTTCGCCAGCTCTGCGAGACGCACGGCATCGAACTGCTCGAGGCGATGCCCGGGCACCTCCCCGAAGAAGACTGACGGTTTCGTCTCGAGGGCAACCTTACAAACCTCCAGGAAAGGCGTTTTGCGCGACCGGGCACTGATGAGTATTGCTGCGCATCTTGTTTCGTTTTGATGTTTCATTTATCCTCAAAGCGAAAGTCAGATGCTGCACCGCGAAAAGAAGAATGCAGATCGGGATGGACGCCGGGCGGGAATTTGATCTCGCCATTATCGGTGGAGGGATCAACGGCTGCGGCATCGCGCGCGATGCCGCCGGCCGCGGCGCATCCGTTTATCTATGTGAAATGAACGACTTGGCGAGTGGCACCTCGTCATGGTCGACGAAACTCATCCATGGCGGATTGCGCTATCTCGAGTACTTCGAGTTCCGCCTGGTGCGCGAGGCGCTGATCGAACGCGAAGTGCTGTGGCGGCTAGCGCCACATATTGTCCACCCGCTGCGCTTGGTCCTGCCTCACCATCGCGGACTGCGCCCCGCCTGGCTGCTGCGCCTCGGCCTGTTTCTCTACGACCATCTCGGCGCGCGCGGACTGCTGCCGCCCACCGCGGTCGTCGATCTCGTGCACTCGGAACTGGGACAACCGCTCAAGCCGAACACCTTCCGGCGCGGGTTCGAGTACTCCGATTGCACGGTCGATGACGCCCGTCTCGTCATTGCCAACGCGCAGGATGCCGAGCGTCGCGGCGCCGTCATCGCGCCGCGCACGCGGGCCGTCTCCGCGCGCGTCGAAAACGGAGCCTGGATGCTCGACGTCGAGGAGACAGCGACCGGGGCCACGTACCAGATCCGTGCGCTTTCGCTCGTCAACGCGGCGGGTCCCTGGGTGGAAGAGGTCCTGCGCGCATCGATGGGCCGCGAGCCCGGGGCCAAGGTGCGCCTGGTGCAAGGCTCCCACATCCTCGTGCGCAAGCTCTACGCGCACGACCGCGCCTACATCTTCCAGAACACCGATGGGCGCATCGTGTTCGCAATTCCCTACGAGCGCGACTTCACGCTGATCGGGACGACCGACCGCGACTACACCGGCGACCCCGGTGGCGCCGTCGCGACGGATGAGGAGGTGGCCTATCTGTGCGCTGCGGCATCGGAATATTTCGCGCGCCCCGTAGCGATCGAAGATGTGGTGTGGAAATATGCGGGCATTCGTCCCCTGTATGATGACGGCGCATCGGAAGCCAAGGCTGCCACGCGCGACTATGTTTTCGAGCTGGAGAAGGCCGGCAGCGGACCGCCACTCCTCAGCATTTTCGGCGGCAAGATCACGACGTACCGCCGCCTCGCGGAGGCTGCCTTGCGCAAGCTCGCACCGCATGTGGATGCGCTCAAGTCCGCAGGCGCGTGGACCGCTGGTGCGCAGTTGCCAGGCGGCGAGTTTCCCGTTGAAGGGCTAGCCGCGATCGAGGCCGACATCGGCAGCCGCTATCCGTTCTTGGGCGCCGACCGCGCACACCGGCTGGCACGCACCTACGGCACGCTGGCCGGCAGCATGCTCGGCGAGGCCGCAGCGCCAGCCGACCTCGGCCAGGACTTCGGCGGTGGCTTGACCCAGAGGGAAGTGGACTATCTCGTTGCGCACGAATGGGCCCGCAGCGCCGAGGACATTCTTTGGCGCCGCACGAAACTCGGGCTCGTGGTGGATGCAGCCGGCGTGCGTGCGCTCGAAGCCTACCTCGGCGAGCAGTTGGCCCGGAGCGGAGCGTCGATGCGGAGTGCGCAGGTATGACGATCGCGCTCTGCAACGTCAGTCGCAGCGTCTCCGGGATCACCCATATCGCAGAGGCCAGTCTCGAGCTTGCCCCTGGGTCGGTGAACGTCCTGCTGGGGCCGACGCTTTCGGGGAAGACTTCGTTGATGCGCCTGCTCGCGGGCCTCGACGTGCCGACGAGCGGCCAGGTGCTGGTCGATGGCCGCGATGTCACCGGCGTCCACGTACGCACGCGCTCGGTGGCCATGGTCTACCAGCAGTTCATCAACTATCCCACGCTCACCGTCTTCGAGAACATCGCTTCGCCGCTGCGGGTGAAGGGACTGGGCCAGGCGGACATCGAGGCGAAGGTCGCGGCGGCCGCGCGCCTCTTGCGTCTCGAGCCCTATCTCGCCCGGAGACCTTTGGAGCTCTCAGGCGGGCAGCAGCAGCGCACGGCCATTGCGCGGGCGCTGGTCAAAGACGCGGACCTCATTCTTCTCGACGAACCGCTCGCCAACCTCGACTACAAGCTGCGCGAGGAGCTGCGGGAAGAACTGCCGCGCGTGTTCGAGAGCGCCGGGGCCGTGCTCGTCTACGCGACAACCGAGCCATCAGAGGCCCTCCTTCTCGGTGGCAACACGATCTGCCTCCGGGAAGGCCGGATCGTGCAGATTGGCTCGACCATCGACGTCTACAGCAATCCGCAATCCCGCTACGCGGCCGAAGTGTTCTCGGATCCGCCGCTCAACACGATCGAGATCGCCATCGACCTCGGACAGGTCACCTTCCCGTTCGGCGACAAGCGCGCGGCCAGTGGCCTGCTGGCCGGTCTCTCCGACGGGACCTACGGTATCGCCTTTCGCGCGCACGAACTCTTCCTCGAACCGGCCGCCACGCCCAACATCCTCAGGTTCAAAGCGCGCGTGCTGCTGTCGGAGCTGACGGGCTCCGAAACGTTCGTGCATCTCGAGACCGGCGACCGCGCTTTCGTCGCCGTGATCCCCGGCGTGCAGGACCTCGCACCCGGCGCCGAGCTGACGGCCGGGATCGATCTTGCACGCGTCTTCGTGTTCGATGCCGCGGGACAACGGGTGCGCGCCAGGCTGCCCGCGCAGGAGGCCATCTGATGGCCCGGATCGATTTCGAAGCGCTCGCTCACTCTTACGCCGGTGCCGATGCGGCCCCGGAAAGCTACGCGCTGAAGGAAATGACGATGACGTGGCGCCAAGGCGGCGCCTATGCGCTACTCGGGCCGTCGGGCTGCGGGAAGACGACGCTGCTGAACATCATCTCGGGCCTCATCACGCCGTCGTCCGGCCGCATCCTGTTCGACGGCGAGGACGTCACGCACCTCCCGACCGAGAAGCGCAACATCGCCCAGGTGTTCCAGTTCCCCGTCATCTACGACACCATGACGGTGGCGCAGAACCTCGGCTTCCCTCTGAAGAACCGCAAGCTCGCCCCCGACAAGATCGCGCAGCGCGTGGCCGAGATCGCCGACATGCTCGACCTGACTAGCGTGCTCGACCGCAAGGCAACGGGGTTGACGGCGGACGCCAAGCAGAAGATCTCGCTGGGACGCGGCCTGGTTCGTGCCGACGTCGCCGCCATCCTGTTCGATGAGCCGCTGACCGTCATCGACCCGCATCTCAAGTGGCAGCTCCGGTCAAAGCTCAAGGCGCTGCACCGCGCCCTCGACATGACGATGATCTACGTCACGCACGACCAGACGGAGGCCCTCACCTTCGCCGACACGATCATCGTCATGCACGATGGCCGCATCGTCCAGTCGGGCCGTCCCGCCGATCTCTTCGAACAGCCCGAGCACACGTTCGTCGGCCACTTCATCGGTTCGCCGGGCATGAATTTCATTCCCGCCGAGATCGACGGCACTGTTGCCCGTCTCGCAGGACAGACACTCAGCCTCGCGACCCGATATCCCTCGATCCCTGCGGGCACGAAGGTGGAACTCGGCATCAGGCCGGAGTTCGCGCTCCTCACGCACGGGCCGGATGGCTTGCGCGTGCAGGTCGATCGGATCGACAACACGGGCCGGGCACGGATTGCCCGGGTCCGGCTCGGGGGCTGCAAGATGTCCGTCACCGTGCACAACTACATGACGCTCGCGGGAAGCGACGCGTTTGTGCGGTTCAATCTGTCGAAAATCCACATCTACGCCGACAGCAAGCGGGTCGAGAGCGCACATGGATAAGCCCTTCGACAACCGGGCCTGGCTGCTGGTGCTGCCGGCCTTCCTCATCGTCGTCTTCACCGCCGTGATCCCGTTGATGACGGTGGTGAACTATTCGGTGCAGGACACCTTCGGCAACAACCAGTTCTTCTGGAATGGTGTCGGCTGGTACAAGGAGCTGCTCGATCCCGGCAGCGAGCTAGGCGGACGCTTCTACGCCTCCCTCGGTCGCAATTTCATCTTCTCCGCGATCATTCTTGCCCTGGAGATTCCGCTCGGCATCGTCGTCGCCCTCTCCATGCCGCGCGAGGGTTGGACGGTTGCTGCCACGCTGGTGATCCTGGCGCTGCCACTGCTCATCCCATGGAACGTGGTCGGCACGATCTGGCAAATCTTCGGTCGGTCCGATATCGGGCTTCTGGGCGCCGCGCTCAACGCCATCGGGATCAACTACAATTACGTATCCAATCCCTTCGACGCCTGGGCGACGATCATCGTGATGGACGTCTGGCACTGGACGAGCCTCGTGGCGCTCCTGTGCTACGCCGGGCTCAAGTCCATTCCCGATGCCTACTACCAGGCCGCGCGCATCGATGGCGCGTCGCGCTGGGCCGTGTTCCGCGCCATTCAGCTGCCAAAGATGTCGCGCGTTCTCCTGATCGCCGTGCTTCTGCGCTTCATGGATAGTTTCATGATCTATACCGAGCCATTCGTGGTCACCGGCGGCGGCCCCGGCAATTCGACGACGTTCGTGTCGATCGAGGTGGTGAAGATCGCGCTGGGCCAGTTCGACCTCGGCAAGGCAGCCGCCCTTTCCCTCGTCTACAACCTGATCGTGCTCATCGTCTGCTGGGTGTTCTACACGGTCATGACCGGCCAACGCGCCGAGCCGGGCCACCGGGCCGAAGGAGGCGCCGCATGAGCACGCTTCCCGGCCGCCGGCTCATCCTTGCCGCCTTCCTCGTGTTCCTGATGCTGCCGATCTACTGGCTCCTCAATATGAGCCTGAAGACGAACAACGAGATCGTCACCGGGCTGACGCTCTGGCCGCATCAGCCCACACTGGCCAACTACACCAAGATCTTCACCGATGCGTCTTGGTACTCGGGCTATATCAACTCTCTTACCTATGTCGCGATCAATACGGCGATCTCGATCACGCTCGCCTTGCCGGCTGCCTACGCCTTCTCGCGCTTCCGGTTTCTGGGCGACAAGCACCTCTTCTTCTGGCTGCTGTCGAACCGTATGGCCCCGCCGGCGGTGTTCGCGCTGCCGTTCTTCAATTTGTACTCCGCGGTCGGCCTGTTCGACACGCCGTGGGCCGTGGCCCTCGCGCACTGCCTTTTCAACGTGCCGCTTGCGATCTGGATCCTCGAGGGTTTCATGTCGGGCGTGCCGCGCGAGATCGACGAGACCGCGTTCCTCGACGGCTATTCGTTCCCGCACTTCTTCGCGCGCATCTTCCTGCCGCTCATCGCGAGCGGCGTCGGCGTCTCCGCCTTCTTCTGCTTCATGTTCTCCTGGGTCGAACTGCTCCTGGCACGGACCTTGACCACGGTGAACGCCAAGCCCATTGCCGCAACGATGACGCGTACGGTTTCCGCGGCCGGCATGGACTGGGGGCTGCTGGCCGCAGCGGGCGTCCTGACGCTCGTCCCCGGCGCTCTCGTGATCTGGTTCGTCCGCAACTACATCGCGCGCGGCTTCGCGCTCGGCCGGGTCTAGGAGGTACGCCATGCAAAGCCTTGCCTGGATGGCCTGGACGCCGGCGACGGCCATCTTCTTTGCCCTCATCGCTGTGACGCTCGGTGTCATGACGTGGCTGGCGCTACGCTATCCCGAGACGGAGCGCGTTGGCGTGCTGCGCGTCGCGACCACGCGGGGCGACCGCCTGTTCATCTCCCTCGTCGGCAGTGCGCTGATCCACCTTGCCTGGATCGGTCTTTTCGACGCGGGCACGCTTTTCACGCTGCCCATCGGGGACGGCGTCGAGATCTCCAATCTCTGGATCGCAACGTTGCTATCGCTGGGCTACGCCGTCGCGGTATTCCGCAAGGTGTAGCCGGTGCAAGTCGGCAGACCTGGGATCAACCCGGGCGCAAAGGGTGAGAAACGATCAACGGAGAAGACTATGAAAAGCCAGACATTGAGATGCAATCTCCTGGCGATGGTGAGCGTGCTCGCGCTTGCCGCCGCGATGACACCGGCGAGGGCAGGCGAAGCGGAGGCCAAGAAGTGGATCGACGAGGAGTTCCAACCCTCGACGCTCTCCAAGGAAGACCAGATGAAGGAGATGCAGTGGTTCATCAACGCTGCAAAGCCGTTCGTGGGGATGGAGATCAATGTCGTCTCCGAGACCATCACGACGCACGAATATGAATCCAAGACGCTCGCGAAGGCCTTCACCGAGATCACCGGCATCAAGGTCAAGCACGACATCATCCAGGAAGGTGACGTCGTCGAGAAGATCCAGACGCAGATGCAGTCGGGGCGCAACCTCTACGACGCCTGGATCAACGACAGCGACCTCATCGGCACCCACTTCCGCTACAAGCAGGCCGTCGCCCTGACGGACTGGATGGCCGGCGAAGGCAAGGACGTGACGCTGCCGACGCTCGACGTCAACGACTTCATCGGCAAGTCGTTCGGCACGGCGCCGGACGGAAAGCTCTACCAGCTTCCCGATCAGCAGTTCGCGAACCTCTATTGGTTCCGCTACGACCTCTTCACGCGGCCCGACCTGAAGCAAAAATTCAAGGCGAAATACGGCTACGAGCTGGGCGTGCCGGTGAACTGGTCGGCCTACGAGGACATCGCCGAATTCTTCACCAACGACGTGAAGGAAGTCGACGGCCAGCGCATCTACGGCCACATGGACTACGGCAAGAAGGATCCTTCGCTCGGATGGCGCTTCACCGACGCCTGGCTGTCGATGGCCGGCAACGGCGACAAGGGCATCCCGAACGGGCTCCCCGTGGACGAGTGGGGCATCCGCATGGAAGGCTGCCGCCCGGTCGGCTCGTCCGTCGAGCGCGGTGGCGACACGAACGGACCTGCCGCCGTCTACTCGATCGCGAAATACGTCGAGTGGCTCAACAAGTATGCGCCACCGAACGCGCGCGGCATGACGTTCTCGGAAAGCGGTCCGGTCCCGGCGCAAGGCAACGTCGCGCAGCAGATCTTCTGGTACACCGCCTTCACCGCCGACATGGTGAAGCCCGGTCTGCCGGTGATGAATGCCGACGGCACGCCCAAGTGGCGCATGGCCCCCTCCCCGCACGGCGCCTACTGGAAGGACGGCATGAAGCTCGGCTACCAGGACGCGGGTTCCTGGACGCTGCTGAAGTCGACCCCGGTCGACCGCCGCAAGGCGGCCTGGCTCTACGCCCAGTTCACCGTGTCCAAGACCACCTCGCTGAAGAAGAGCCACGTCGGGCTCACCTTCGTTCGCGAAAGCGATATCTGGGACAAGAGCTTCACGGAGCGCGCGCCGAAGCTCGGCGGGCTGATCGAATTTTACCGCTCGCCCGCGCGCGTGCAGTGGACCCCGACCGGCAACAACGTGCCGGATTACCCGAAGCTTGCGCAGCTGTGGTGGCAGAACATCGGTGATGCCTCCTCCGGTGCCAAGACCCCGCAGGAGGCCATGAACGCGCTGGCTGCTGCCCAGGACGACGTCCTCGGTCGCCTCGAGAAGGCAGGCGTGCAAGGCGAATGCGGGCCGAAGCTGAACCCGAAGACCACGGCAGAAGAGTGGTTCAAGAAGGCCGAAGCAGCCGGCACCGTCGCCCCGCAGCGCAAGCTCGCCAACGAGAAGCCGAAAGGCGAGACCGTCGACTACGACACGCTCATCAAGTCGTGGCCGGCAACGCCGCCGAAGCGCTGAGCCTCTTCACACTCCGACAAGACGAGGGAAGCCGGCAACCCGGCTTCCTTCTCTGCTGCACATTTGCAGAGCCGAGGTGGCAGTTCTCGATAGCCCCTGGGATAGGTCGTGGCAGCCCCGGACGAACACGATGTCCCGATGTGGTGTCAGGGAGTGGCAGACCTCGAGGGCGAAACGGAGGTTCCCTGCAGGCGCAACGAGGCGTGACCCGAAGCCGCCCTGAGCAGTTGCGGGATGCACGGTCAGCCCTGCGTCGCCCCGCATAAATTGCGGACATCGCGACATTACAAACGGCTACGCAAGTACGCGCCGCCGAAGGTGTCTGCTGTCGAAGATATCGCGTCAGATGTCGATCTTCTTGGCGATTTCGATCACGTCATCGGCTTCAATGCCGAGATACCTCACGGTACTTTCGATTTTCGAGATCAACTCAATGCCGATTGAGTGGGCACTGCCCATCGACCTCTGGCAGCGGACAACTGGCGGGATTTGTCGCTGGCAGTTTCTCACCCTGATGGAAACAGGCCAGCGCGTCCCGCAAGAAGACGGCAGAGCGTGCCGGAGGCGATGGCGGAGATACACATCAATGAGACAAGCGACCAGCCGTCGGAAGGGCCCGTAAGCAATAGTATCACTGTGATAGCCACTGCCGTTCCTAATAACGCAGCTGCGATCACCTCAAAATACCCTACGCAGCCTCGCTGCGAGATTCGAATTGCGAGGTAGATGTTCGCTATTACTGCTGGCGGAGATCCGAAAATATAGCCTGCCACTAGCCCGCCCTGCAATAGCCGAAGCTGCGCCAAGAACCACAGATGTGCCAAGAACCACAGAGAAGACGACTGCCTTTGGTGACTTGCCAGATAAGCAACCTCACAACCTGCAACGTATGCAGAAGCCACGAGGCCACCTATGGCTGGACCGAGAACTACACCAATCCATGCGAACTTCAGCCCGCGCTCCGCGTACCGATAGTGATACATCTAAACCTCAGGCCTTTCCGCCGACGCCGCGCCGTCGAACTTGATCAGGACGCAGATCGACCTATTCCTGCAATGCATGCAAGAGTTGATACCGATATGCCCTCAGGAGCGAAGGTGCCTACCTAGCTGTGATTTTGTGTCGAATGGCTGAAGTCGGCGACGGACGAACGCGATGTCTGCATGCGGCCCGAGGCTGGAAAGCACGGCGATGAAATCGAGGGAGGCTTCAGATGGCCAGGTACTTCTGGCGGATTTCCTGGTTGGCTTTGAGGTTCTCGATCGTGTCGCGATAGACGATCTGGCCTTTGTCGATGACGAGGGCCGAGGAGGCGATGCCGAGGCAGAAGTGCATGTTCTGCTCGGCGATGAGCACCGTGACGCCCGTGTTGCGCAGCCCCTTCAGCACCTCGCCGATGCGCTGCACGACGAGGGGGGAGAGCCCTTCGCTCGGCTCGTCGAGAAGCAGGGCGACGGGGTTGCCCATCAGCGTGCGGGCGATGGACAGCATCTGCTGCTCGCCGCCCGAGAGGCGTCCGGCCATGCGCGCTTTCAACGGGGCCAGCAGCGGGAACGTCTCGTAGATGCGATCGATCGTCCAATAGTCCTCGCCGTTGGGACCCTTCTTTGTGCCGATGACGAGATTGTCCTCGACGCTGTGCTCGGGGAACACCTGTCGGTCTTCCGGCACGTAGCCGAGGCCGACGCGCGCGATGCGATAGGGTGCGCGGCCGGCCATGTCGCGGCCGAGGATGCGCACGGCGCCGGTCTTGGGCGGAGCGAGACCGGCAATGGCCTTC
>RXJK01000312.1:4439-13093 GCA_003963125.1 Hyphomicrobiales bacterium | reverse complement strand
CGGCGATCTGCTCGTGCGTCTCGACGATGAGGATTACCAGGCCAAGATCGTGGCGCTCGCGGCGGAAGTCGCGGTGCGCAAGCGGGAGCGGGACTCGGGTGAGATGTCGACGGGCAATCTGGCGCGCGATCGCCGGTCGGCCGAGGACAGCCTCTTCACCGCCGAGTGGCAGCTCTACATGGCCCGCGAGGATCTGGACCGCGCGCTGCGTGCCCGCTCGGCCGGCGGGGACGGCGCCGATCTCGACAAGCTGCGCGACGCCCGCGTCAAGGCCGACGAGCGCGTCGACCAGGCCCGAAACACGCTGCGCAAGACGCTGAACCAGGATGGCATGCCGTCGCCCTCGCGCGGTGAAGTGGCGCTCACGGCCGCCCGGGCCGAGCTGTCGGCAGCGGAATCGGCGCTCGAGCGCACGCGCATCCGCGCCGGCTCTGCAGGCACCGTGCTCGCGCTGAATGCGCGCGTCGGCGAGGTGCTTGCGCCGTCGGCCGAGCTTCCGGTCGCAACGCTCGGCAACCTCGGCCAGCTTCGGGTGCGGGCGGAGTTCGAGGAGCGCGATCTCGGCAAGGTGCGGGACGGCCAGATCGCCGTGATCCGCTCGGACGCGTTCCAGGGCAAGGATTTCGAGGGCAAGGTGAGCATGGTGGCCCCGTCGCTGTCGCCGAGCCGTATCAGCCAGCGCGGTCCGCGCAAGCCCAACGATGTCGACGTGCTCGAAGTGCTGATCAATCTGACGGGGCAGACGCCGCTGCTGCCTGGGATGCGGGTCGACGTGTTCCTCAAGCCCGACCAGCAATCGCGGGGCGGGACGCAGCGCGCAGCGTCGGCGAACTAACGCTGCCGCAACTTGCGGTGGCCGATTTGCGGCCATTGCCTCCACGTGCTGTGGCGCTCGGATGCTTATACACAGAAAAGCCCGCCGCGCCGCACGGCAAGGCTTTCGATCGAGCCCTCGACGGGCTTAACTCCCCGGCGTGTTCAGGTGCGTACATCTGTTTTCGCATCCCGTGGAGATCATAGTCATGTCAGTCAGCAAGATCATCGCTCTCTCGCTCGTTGCAGGCGTGCTCGCGCTCGCCGGTTGCCGGACCGAGGAGCCCTACAAGCCGCTCAAGCTCGGCGCCGACATCAACGTCCAGCAGCAGGCGGAAACGCGCTGAGGACAAGCGGGCTCTCCTTCGGAGCCCGACGAATTTCAAAGGCCCTGAGGGCGCCGGTGTCTTGCACCGCCGCCGCGGGGCCTTTGGCATTTCAGGCGTCGCGAGGACGAGCCCTCGGTCACTCGGTGTGCTTAGACTTGCTCCGATCATCCAGTCCTGCTTCGCAACCGCCCTCGCAGTGTCCTCCGGATGGAGAGTGACAGGAGACTGGCGTGGACCCCCGCCTGCGCGGGGGTGACGTTGGTGGGTGTGGCTGGCCGGCGAGGCAAACTGACGTCATGCCCGCGTAGGCGGGCATCCACGCAAGTTCGCGGTTGCATGCGACGGTGGCGGGGCAGAAGCCGTTGGCCGACAGACGCCAGCGGCGGCGCGGACGGGTGTTTCGTCAGAGACCGTAGACGGCCTTGGCGGTGTCGGGGCTGACGTAACCCATCTGCAGGTCGCGCTCGAGGGCGTCGCGGCCACGGCCTCGGGGATCGCCGAAGCCGCCGCCGCCGGACGTCTCCAGGCGGATCACGTCGCCCTTGCGCACGCGCATGTTCGTCACCTTGGAGCCGAACGCCTGCTTCTTGCCGTCGCGCACGATGCTGAACGTGCTGAGCGAGCCGGGCTTGCCGCCGTCGAGGCCGAAGGGCGGGAACTTGAAGCGGTCGAGGTTGGTCGAGACTTCCGCCTCCTCGCACTCGATACGCCACTCGCGCCAGAGCCCGAGGCCGCCGCGATGCCGGCCGGCACCGCCGGAATCCGGCAGCAGGCCGTAGCCGAGGAACGTGAGCGGCATGTCGCTCTCGATCATCTCGATCGGGATGTTGGCGTTGTTGTGCATGCCGAAGGAATGCGCGGAGGTGCCGTCCGAATAGGAGAGGGCGCCGCAGCCGCCGATCTCGATCTCGACGAGCACCTTGCGGCGCTTCTGTGCGTCGATGGTCTGGAAGGCGACGACGTAGGAGACCGCGTAGTAGGCCGCGGGCATGCGATCGGGAATGGCCTTGTGGAGCGCGCCGAACAGCACGGTCGCAAGGCGATGGCTGATGGCGATGCGGTGCACGACCGGCGCCGGCGCCGTGGCGTTGACGCAGGTGCCCTCCGGGGCGATCACCTTCACGGGGCGATAGCAGCCCGAGTTCGACGCGACGGGCGCATCGGCCGTCGCCATCAGCGCGTAGAACACGCCCGAGCAGGTCGACGCCAGCGTGGCGTTGCTGGGTCCTAGGTTCTGCCGGCTGCAGCCGTTGAGATCGACCGTGATCTCGTCGCCCGCCACGATCACCTTGGCCTTGATCTCGATTGGCGCATCGGTGATGCCGTCGTCGTCGATCTTGTCGGCGAACTCGTAGGTGCCGTCGGGGATGCGGCTGATGATGGCGCGCATGCCCGCTTCCGAGGTGTCGAGGATCTGCGTCAGCGCGCGTTCGAAACGCGCTGCGCCGAGCTTCTTCGCCTGGCGCTGGATGCTGACCGCGCCGACGTTGAGCGAGGCGAACTGGGACTGCAGGTCGCCCCAGAGGATGTCGGGCTGGCGCACGTTCTGCAGAATGATGGCGCGGATTGGCTCGATGAGCTTGCCCTCCTCGAAGATCTTCACGGGCGGAATGCGCAGCCCTTCCTGGAAGATCTCGGTGGCGCTCGAACCGTAGCTGCCGGCGGAAATGCCGCCGACGTCGAGATGGTGGCAGAGCGTGCCGACGAAGCCGACGCGCCGGCCCTCGTGGAAGACGGCCATGAAGGCGACGATGTCGGGCAGATGCTGGCCGCCGCAGTAGGGATCGTTTGAGATGACGATATCGCCGGGCTTCCACTGATCCGCGGGGATGTACTTCGCCAGGATCTCGGTGAGGAAGAACGTCATCGAGTTGAGATGGCTCGGGATGCGCGCGGCCTGCGCCACGTTCCAGCCGTTGCGATCGAACACGGCCGTCGAGTAGTCGAGCAATTCGCGCACGATGGTGGAGCGGCTGGTGCGCCAGACGGTGACGTCCATCTCGGCCGCGGCGGCCGTCAGCGCATTGTAGATGATCTCGAGTTCGATCGAGGAAATGTCGGCGGTCGTCGCGGTCGTCATCACGCGGTCCTCTCGGCGATCAGGTGGCCCGTGGCGAGGCGATGGCAGGTCCAGCCCGCCTCGAGCAGCACGGTGGTGTAGGCTTCCTCGACGACAGCCGGGCCGATGATGGGCGTCGCGCCGAGATCATCGCGGTTCCAGACGGGAACGTCGGTCCAGGCACCTGCGAGGAAGATCTTACGGCTGGTCTTGGGCTGGGGAGCCTGCGTGAAGCGCTGCAGCGTCTTGGGCTCAGGCTGCGCAAGCTTGCCGATGGCGGACGCGCGCAGCGTGACGATTTCGACGGGCGAGCCGCGGTTGGCGTAGGAGAAGCGCTGCTCGTGAAGGGCATGGAAGCCTTCGATCAATGCATCGAGCGTCGTCTGGTCGAATGGCGGCTTGCCTTTTGCGGGCGGCGGCGCGGTCACCGTCAGCTCGAAGGCTTGGCCCTTGTAGCGCATGTCGGCCGCGAGCTCGATCACCTGGTCCTCGGGGCGTACCGCGTCCGTGTCGAGGCGGGCCTTGCCTTCGGCAAGCAGGCTCTTCGCCATCTCGGCGAGTTGGGGAAGGTCTGCGCTCGTCGCCTGCAGCAGCTGCGAGCGAACCAGATCGTGCGTGAGGTTGGAATGCAGGATGCCGAAGGCCGAGAGCGTACTCGCGCTTTCCGGGAACACCACGCGGCGGATGCCGACCTCGTCGGCGACGGCGACGGCGTGCAGGCCGGCCGCGCCGCCGAAGGCCACCATGACGAAATCGCGCGGATCGAGGCCCTTCTCGAAGAGCGACAGACGGATGGCGGCGCCGAGGCTCGCGTTGGTGACGGCGAGAATGCCTTCAGCCGCCGCTTCGACGCCGAGCTTCAAGGGGCCGCCCACGTGCGTGGCGATAGCCTTCGTCGCGGCGTCGCGATCGAGCCGCATGCCGCCGCCGAGGAAGCCTTCGCCGTCGAGGCGGGCGAGCGCGATGTTGGCGTCGGTGACCGCGGGCTCGGTGCCGCCGCGGCCGTAGCAGGCGGGACCCGGCCGCGAGCCGGCGCTCTCGGGGCCGACGGTCAGGCGGCCGCCGGCGCGGACCTTGGCGATGGAGCCGCCGCCCGCACCGATGGTGTTGATCTCGACCATGGGCAGGCGCACGGGCAGGCCGTCGATCTCGCCTTGCGTGACGAGATTGACCTTGCCGTCGCGCACGACCGAGACGTCGAAGCTGGTGCCGCCCATGTCGACGCCGACGAGGTTCGGCTCGTTGAGGAGTTTGCCGAGAAGGGCGCAGGCGGCCGAACCGCCCGAGGGGCCCGAGAGCAGCAGGCGCACGGGCTCTTGCCCCGCCTTCTCGGGACTGCAGACGCCGCCGTTCGACTGCACGAGGAAGAGATGCGGCTTGAGGCCCTCCTCCTTCATGCGCCGGTCGAGCTTGCCGAGGTAGCTGTCGATGACGGGCATGAGGAGCGCGTTTAGGATCGTGGTCGAGGTGCGCTCGAACTCGCGGATCTCGCCGTTGAGGGCGCTCGAGCACGACACGGCAAGGCGCGGGCGGACCTTGGCGAGATGCTCGCCGATGCGCTGCTCGTTCTCGGCATTGCGATAGGCGTTGATGAGGCACACGGCGACGGCCTGCACGTCGAGGGCGTCGAGCTTGGCGACAAGTGCGTCGAGCGCTTCCGCCATCACCGGGATATCGATGCTGCCGTCGGAGCGCGTGCGCTCCTTGATGCCGAGGCGCCGGTCGCGGGGGATCAGTGAGGGCGGCGCCTTGGGGTTCAGCGCGTAGACCTCGCGCCGGTAGTGGCGGCCGATCTCGGCGACGTCCTCGAAGCGCGCGGTCGTCACGAGGGCGCCGCGGGCGAGCTTGCGTTCGAGCACGGCGTTGGTCGCAATGGTGGTGCCGTGCAGCAGGTAGCCCACGTCGGCGAGCGTGAAGCCGCCCTTGGCCGCGGCCTCCTTGATGCCCGTCAGCAGGCCGAGCGAGGGATCTTCCGGCGTCGTCGGTGTCTTGAGGCTCACGAGCGAGCGCGTGCGCTCATCGTAGATCTGCAGGTCCGTAAACGTGCCGCCGATATCCACGGCGATGCGGACGGGTGGCGTGGTGCTCGCCGACATTCGCGCGGCTCCCTTTCGCGTGCTGACCTCAGGCTCGGGAACAAGGCGTAAGAGAAGCCTTCCGCGGGTGCAAGGCAAAGGCGCGGGCGCCGGTGAAATTGCCGCGGTTGCAGCGGCTTGTGGCGTGCGGGACCGCCTCCGGTTTCAGCAAATGCTCAGGACTTCGGCCCGAGACGGCGGGCGGTCTCGGCATCGGCCGGATAGAAGGCTTCTATGGTCAACTCGGAAAGAGTGATTTCAGCGGCGGTCCCGAACACCGTCGTCATGGAGAAGAACGCCAGGGGACCCTCGGGCGTGTCGAGCTCGAGGGGCACGACGACATCGAGCGGGGTGTGCGCCCCCGCGACAGGCTCATCCGCATGCCAGGTGTGGCACTCCGAGATCAGCGCGCCGATGGCGGGATCGCGTGTCGATCGGTGCTGGCGACGCAGGCGCTCGAGGAGATGGTCGCGCCACTGCGGCAGGTTGCGAATGCGCCGGCTCAGGCCGTCGGGGTGCAGCGAGAGGCGGATCACATTGATGGGTGGCTTCAGGAGTGCTGGCGCGCATCCTGCCACGAGAGGCATCACCGCGGTGTTGGCGGCCACCATGTTCCAGCGGCTGTCGACGGCGAGGGCCGGATAGGGCTCGTGGCCCTTCAGGACGCTGTCGACCGCCTGCCGCGCCATGCGCATGGCCGGCTCGTCGAGATCGTGCTGGACGTAGAGCGGGGCGTAGCCGGCCGCGAGGAGGAGATGGTTGCGTTCCCGCAGAGGGATGTCGAGATGCTCGGCGAGGCGAAGGACCATGTCGCGGGAAGGCGTGGCGCGTCCGCTCTCGATGAAGCTCAGGTGCTTCTGCGAGATCTCGGCTTCCATGGCGAGCGCGAGCTGGCTCATGCGCCGGGCTTCCCGCCACGACTTGAAGAGACCGGGGAAATTCTGCGCGGCCGCGTGCGCCATCGTCCGTTTCCGCTTCTTGAGATCACCGAGAGTAGGCGGGCGGTGCAGACGCTTTCAATTACCTGCGCGGTAGTCCGGATGAGCAAATATTTGCGCTCCATTACCTCCCGCACCATCGCCTGCGGGCCGGCACGGTGCGCATCCTCATGGCACTCCCGATCCGGGGAGATGCAACCAGGAGTGCCAAACATGATGCTCAAGACCGAGTTCGCGGACGATCACGCGACGCCGAAGTTCCTCCGGTTCGTCCTGCAGGCGGATGCCGCGACGTGCCTTGCCATGGCGCTGGCGCACAGTTTCGCGTCCGGACCTATCACCGCTTTCACGGGGATCGAGGCGAAGTTGCTGCTGGTGAGCGGGGTGATGCTGTTCCCGATCGCCGCCGTCATCGCCTGGACCTCGCTGCGGGAGCCCATGTGGCCCCTAACCGTGATCGCCGTGATCGCCGGGAATGTCGGCTGGGTGCTCGCGAGCGTGGCGCTGCTCGTTGCCGGACAGACCGGCGCCAATCCGCTCGGGACAGCCTACGTCTCGGTACAGGCCGCAGGTGTCGCGGCGTTCGCGATGCTGGAGTTCGCCGGCCTGCGGCGCGAGCTTTCGACGCGATAGGAGCCCGCTGCGATGGGACATGAGCAGCCTTTGTCGCGGCGTTCGGCGATAGGTCTCATGTGCCTTGCGCATAGCTTCAGCTTGTGACCCTTCCGTGACTCTCACAAGTTCGTGGGGGCCACTCAGATCCCGCTTGCTGCAAGTGCAAAATGCGGATGTATTGCGGGCAACTTCTCATCCCCCGCAGGTCCCGATGCTCTCAAGGTCGCTCCGACACCTCGCTCTCGTTGTGCCTGCGCTCGCTGCCATCGCGGGCGCGGGCTGCGAGCGCCAGCAGCAACAGAAGCAGGCCTCTCCGCCACCGCCTGCCGTCACGGTGGCCACACCACAGAAGCGCACCGTCGTCGACAAGGACGAGTACGTCGGCCGCTTCGTGGCGGTCGATTCGGTGGAGATCCGTGCGCGCGTCTCGGGTTATCTCGAGAAAGTGCATTTCCGCGACGGCCAGATGGTGAAGAAGGGCGACCTGCTGTTCACGGTGGACCGTCGTCCCTTCCTGAATACGGTCGAGCAGGCGCGTGCCAGCGTCAATCAGGCGAAGGCCAATCTTGCCTTCACCGAGGCCGATCTTGCGCGTGCGCAGGGGCTCGTCGGCGGCAGCGTGATCAGCCAGCAGACGTACGAGCAGCGTACGCAGGCCTAGCGCGTGGCCGAGTCGAACGTGGCGGCGCAGGAAGCCGCTTTGCGCCAGGCCGAACTCGATCTGGAATTCACCGAGCTCAAGGCGCCGGTGGCCGGTCGCATCGGCGACCGCCGGGTCTCGCCCGGCAACCTCGTGACTGGGGGCACGACCGGCACGACGACGCTGCTCGCGACGATCCAGACCATCGACCCGATCCGCTTCGAGTTCACGATGGATGAGACGAGCTACCTGCGCTACCAGCGCATGGCCAAGAGCGGGATCGACGAGGCCGAGCAGGGCGCCAAGGTGCCGGCCAAGCTTCGGCTCATCGACGAGGACAGCTTCGGGCACGAAGGCTTCATCGACTTCGTCGACAACGCTATCGACCGTTCCTCCGGCACGATCCGTGGGCGCGCTCAGTTCGCCAACCCTAAGGCTCTCTTCACCGCCGGCATGTTCGCGCGCATCCAGGTCGATGCGGGGCCGCCGCGGGAGGCGTTGCTGGTGCCCGACGCGGCCATCGGCACGGAGCAGGTGCGCAAGTTCGTCTACGTGGTCGACGGCGAGAACGTCGCGCGGCCGAAGTACGTGACGCCGGGGCAGCTCGTCGACAACCTGCGCGTCGTCAGCGGGCTCGATCCCGCCGACCGCGTCATCGTCAACGGCCTCATGCGCGTGCGCCCCGGTGCCAAGGTGACGCCGGGAACGGGCGCGCCGGGCGCGGCCGCACAGAAATAGCACCGGAACGCGATCCAGAGCCGGACAGGGCTTCCCATGCGCATCTCGCATTTCTTCATCGACCGGCCGATCTTCGCGGCCGTGCTTTCCGTCGTGCTGATCATCCTCGGCGCGGTGTCCTACGGCCGGCTGCCCGTCGCGCAGTATCCCGAAATCGCGCCGCCGGTGATCAACGTCACGGGGCAGTATCCGGGCGCCAGCGCCGAGGTGGTGGCATCGACCGTCGTCGCGCCGCTCGAGCAGCAGATCAACGGCGTCGAGAACATGCTCTACGTCTCGTCGAACTCGACGGGTGACGGGCGCTTCTCGATCGCCGTGACGTTCGACCTCGGCACCAATCTCGACACCGCGCAGGTGCAGGTGCAGAACCGCGTCGCCATTGCGCAGCCGCGGCTACCGGCGGACGTGCGCAACATCGGCGTGACCGTGGCGAAGGCCTCGCCCGAC
>RXJK01000312.1:0-4389 GCA_003963125.1 Hyphomicrobiales bacterium | reverse complement strand
GCATCTCTATTCGCCCGACCAGTCGCGCGACACGCTCTTCATCTCGAACTACGCCAACGTGCAGGTGACGGACGTGCTCAACCGCCTCGACGGCGTGGGCTCGATCACCGTGTTCGGCAGCCGCGACTATTCCATGCGCGTGTGGCTCGATCCCGACCGCCTGCAGTCGATGGGCCTCACGGCTGCGGACGTGGTGAGCGCGCTGCAGGCGCAGAACGTACAAGTGGCGTCCGGCGTGCTGAACCAGCCGCCGATCGACAGCCCCGCCGCGTTCCAGGTGGCCGTGCGCACGCTCGGGCGGCTGGCGGACCCGCAGGAATTCTCCAACATCGTCGTCAAGCAGTCCGAGACGGCGGTGGTGCGCATCAAGGACGTGGCCAAGGTCGAACTGGCCGCGCTCGATTACACGACGAACTCCTATCTCGACCGTGATCCGGCGGTCGGCATCGGCATCTTCCAGCGCCCGGGCTCCAACGCGCTCGCGGCGGCGACGGCCGTGCAGCAGACCATGGAGCAGCTGTCCAAGTCCTTCCCGCAAGGCCTGAAGTACACCATCATCTACAACCCGACGGAGTTCATCCAGCAGTCGGTCGACGCAGTCTTGCACACCATCGGCGAGGCGGTGATCCTCGTCGTGCTCGTGGTCGTGCTGTTCCTGCAGACGTGGCGCGCAGCCGTGATCCCGCTGGTCGCTATCCCCGTGTCGCTGATCGGCACGTTCTTCGTGATGACCATCGCGGGCTTCTCGCTCAACAACCTGTCGCTGTTCGGCCTCGTCCTGGCCATCGGCATCGTGGTCGACGACGCCATCGTCGTGGTCGAGAACGTCGAGCGCAACATCGCGCAAGGGCTGTCGCCGCGGGATGCCGCCTACAAGAGCATGGACGAGGTGGGCTCCGCGCTCATCGCCATCGCGCTGGTGCTGACCGCCGTGTTCGTGCCGTCGGCCTTCATCACGGGCATCTCGGGGCAGTTCTACCGGCAGTTCGCGCTCACCATCGCGGGCGCGACGGTGATCTCGCTGTTCGTGTCACTGACCCTGTCGCCCGCCATGTGCGCCTTGCTGCTGAAGCCGCACGACACGGGGCACTCCGTGCGCTGGTGGGCGCGGCCCGTACGCGGCTTCTTCCGCTATTTCAACGTCGCCTTCGACGGCCTTTCGAACGGGTACGGGCGCCTCGCCGCGCGCATCGTGCGCGTCTCGGCGCTGATGCTCGTCGCCTATGCCGCGATCCTCGCCTACGGCCTCAACGAGTTCAACAAAACGCCGGCGGGCTTCATTCCGCAGCAGGACGCGGGCTACCTCATCACCGTCGTGCAATTGCCGCCGGGCTCCTCGCTGGCGCGCACGGACGAGGTCAACCGCAAGGTGGTCGATATCGCGCTGCAGGTGCCGGGCGTGGCGCACGCGGTCAATATCGTCGGCTTCTCGGGCGCCACCTTCACCAACGCGCCCAATGCGGGCGCCATCTTCCTCACGCTCGATCCCTTCGACGAAAGGGCGAAGGACCCGCGCAAGTCCCAGGCGGCGCTGCAAGGCGCGCTGTTCCAGAAGCTCGCCGCCATCCAGGAAGGCCTCGTGCTCGTGGTCGCGCCGCCGTCCGTGCGCGGCATCGGCAACGCCAACGGCGTGCGCATGATGATCCAGGACCGCGGCGGCGTGGGCCTGCAGGAACTGCAGACGGCGACCTATGCCATGATGTTCCGCGCCATGCAGACGCCAGGCCTGACGCAGGTGTTCTCGCTGTTCGAGACATCGACGCCGCAGCTCTATCTCGACATCGACCGCACCAAGGCGCAGCTCCTCGGCATCAACGTCGCCGACGTGTTCAACACGCTGCAGACGTATCTGGGCTCGTCCTACGTCAACGACTTCAACATCCTCGGCCGCACCTTCCGCGTGACGGCGCAGGCCGACGCGCCGTTCCGCGAGACGGCGGAGGGTATTCTGAAGCTCAGGGTGCGCAACAGCCGCGGCGACCCCGTGCCGCTCGGCTCGTTCACGACCGTCAAGGACGTCTCGGGCCCCTATCGCGTGCCGCGGCACAACCTCTATCCGGCGGCGGAACTCGATGCGGCGGCAGCGCCCGGGTTCTCGCAGGGCCAGGTGATCGACATCCTGCAGCAGATGGCGTCGGAGGTGCTGCCCGAAGGCGTCGGCTACGAGTGGACGACGCTCGCCTACCAGCAGATCCGCGCGGGCAGCACGGCGATCTTCGCCTTCCTGCTTGCCGTCGTGTTCGTGTACCTCGTGCTCGCGGCGCAATACGAGAGCCTGTCGTTGCCGATCTCGGTGATCCTGATCGTGCCCATGTGTCTGGTGGCAGCGATCTCCGGCGTGATCATCCGCGGCCAGGACAACAACGTCCTCACGCAGGTCGGCTTCATCGTGCTGATCGGCCTCGCGGCGAAGAACGCGATTTTGATCGTCGAATTCGCCAAGCAGCTCGAGGATCAGGGCGAGGACCGCTGGCACGCGGCCGCGGAAGCCGCCCGCCTGAGGTTGCGGCCCATCGTGATGACGTCGCTCGCCTTCATCCTCGGTGTGGTGCCGCTCGTCTGGGCCGTCGGCGCCGGCGCGGAACTGCGGCAGACGCTCGGCACCGCGGTGTTCGCCGGCATGATCGGCGTGACGGTGTTCGGCCTCGTGTTCACACCGGCCTTCTACATTATCGCGCGATGGATCGCGCGGCTCGGCGTGCGCAAGGAGACACCGGCTGTGCCGCCGTCGCCGCAGCCCGCCGAGTAGGGCGAGGCCTCAGGCGGCCACTGCGGCGAGGCAGCGGCGTACTTCGGCAACCAGGAGGTCGGGCCGGATCGGCTTCGTCACCAGGGGCGAAGCGCGCAGTGCCGTCGGCTGCTGCGCGCGGTCGTAGCCCGAGACGAGCAGGTAGGGGATGGCGTTCGCCGCGAGCGCCTTGACGATGGGCTCCGCCGTCTGCGCCCCGAGGTTCACGTCCAGCACGGCCATGTCGCATCCGTACTCGCGGAAGAGCGCCAGGGCCTGCTCGACCGAGCGCGTCGGGCCGACGATGCCGTAGCCCTGGCTCGCGAGGATATCGACGATCTCCATGGCAATGAGCGCCTCGTCCTCGACCACGAGGATGCGCGCGCGACGCTCCGGTGTCGGCCGTGGCACGGCGCGCGGGGCGAAGATCGACGAAGCGGCCTTGCCGGTATCCATCACCTTCGACAGCGGGCACGACAGGCTCCAGTTCAGGCCGGATGCGGGATAGGACAGGTTCACCTCGGCTTCGAGGCTCATCGCCGCCATGGCACGCAGGACGGTGGTGCCGAAACCCTGTCGCGCCGGCGGCACGACCTCGGGGCCGTCCTCCTCCCGCCAGGAGATGGAGAACCGATCGTCCTGCCGCTGCCAGCGCACGTGGATGCGCCCGTCTTCGTTGGCGAGCGCGCCGTACTTGCTGGCGTTGGTGGCGAGTTCGTGCAGCGCCATGCCGAGCACCTGCGCGGCCGCCGGCGACAGGCGCAGGTCCGGCCCGCCGGTGACGATGCGCTTGCCGCGACCGTCGGCCAGATGGGCCAATTGCGCCGAGACCAGCGCGCGGATGCCGACGCCGTTCCAGTCGTTGCGCACGAGCAGGTCCTGGTTGGCCGAGAGCGCCTGGATGCGCTCGCTGAAGTCCGAAAGGAACTGGTGGGGTTCGGCCGACGCGGTCTGGCGCGCGATGGCCTGCACGAGGCCCAGCATGTTCTTGGAGCGGTGGTTGACCTCGCGCAGGAGGAGATTGATGTGCTCCTCGCGCGCCTTCTGCTCGCTGATGTCGAGGAGCATGCCGATGACGCGATCATCGCTGCCGTGCCGGCCCTTGAGCAGGCTCGCTCGATCATGCACCCAGATGTAATGGCCGTCCTTGTGGCGCAGCCGGTAGGTGGTGTCGTAGCCCGAGCCGTCGCGAAGCCCCGCATCGATGGCCGCGTTTGCGGTTGGCGCATCGTCGGGATGGACGAGGGCGCGGCGGGCGTCAGAGAGGGCGGTCGTCTCCCGCGGCGTGAAGCCGGTGACGGCGGTGATGGAGGCATCGAACTGGATCTGCCCCGTGCGCGGCAGCAGTTCGTAAAGTGCTGCCTTCGCGGAATGCTGCGCGATCTTGGAGCGTTCCACGGCGATCGCGAGTTCCTGCTCGTGCTTGAGGCGCTCGGTGCGATCGGTGACGAGCGCGACGAGATGCGGCGAGCCGTCGACGTCGCGCATGATCGAGATGTGCTCGTAGGCCCAGATCAAGTCACCGCCAGCGCCGAGGTAGCGGCGCTCGAGTTCGAGCACCTGATGCTCTCCGCCCGCGAGTTCCGCCAGAAGCTTGTCGCTTTCCTCCCGGTCGTCGGGGTGGACGAGGTCCTGGAGGCGCGCGCGCTTGAGATCTTCCT
>RXJK01000408.1:236-13110 GCA_003963125.1 Hyphomicrobiales bacterium | reverse complement strand
CCGCCCCCGCTTCAGCAACGAGACCCCCGCCAATGGGACCTCGCCCTATGCTGAACCGGACAGCCGTGTGACGAGCACCGGGATGACAAGAACCGACAGCAGTCGAACCTCGACCGCGCCCTCCAGCGCGCGCTAGCGCGCAGGCCGCGTCGCTTCGGCGTGGCGCTTGAACTTGTCGAGGATGGCCTGCCAGCCGGTGCGCTGCTGCGCGATGGAGTGCGTGGGCTCGCTGTCGAAGGCGACGCGCACGAGCACACCCTGCGCACCCGGCGTGAACACCACTTCCGCCGCGCGATCGCCGAAGGCGTATTCGATCCGCTCGTGCGGCACGACCTTCGTGTACACGCCCGCGAAGTCGAAGCCCATGCTTCCGTCTTTCGCCTCCATGCGCGAGGAGAACGCGCCGCCCTCGCGCAGGTCGACGCTCGCCCGCGGGGTATGCCAGTCGTCGGACGCCGCGTTCCATTGCGTGATGTCGGCCGGCGTCGTGTAGGCCTTCCAGACGTGCGCGATCGGCGCGTCGACCGTCGTCTCGACGCTGATGCGCTCCGCGCGCGGCATCGTCGGGATCGGCATCACCGGCATCACCTCCACCGCCTCGCCCGGGAAAATCGTGAAGTGCGGATGATTTTCGAATAACCGCGCTGCCGCCTCGTGCGAGGCCGCTTTCACCACGGTGAAAGCGCCGAGCGCGTTGCTCACGTCCTCGATCCCGCCGGCCGAGACACGCTTCGTCTTGCCGAGCGGCCCGCCCATCGTCACGAGCGCTGCCTCGTGCTGCTTGGCCCACGCCATCCAGGCCTCCATGCCGGCCTTCTCCTTGGCCTTCCGCTCGGCCTCCGAGACCGCCATCCACGCCGCCATGCGCGGGCTCGTCTTGCTGCCGAGGAAGATGGCGAGGAACGTCGTGTCGCTGCTCATGCTGGGTGTCTCCTGTTGTCGTTGCGCAGATCAGGCCTTTGCTTCCGCGAGGCTCTTCAGGTCGGCGAGGCCCTTGGAGAATTCTTTGCCGACCATCCGGTCCATGTTGAAGACGGCGCCGATCAGCTTGTGGCTAAAGGGCCGCCGCCCCGTCATCGCCCACGTGACCACCGACACGCCACCGCGCGGCACGACGGAGAACTCGGCCCTGTTGTGCGCGGTGAACGGCTTGGTGAAATCGAGCTGCATGGTCACCTGCGACGACGGCACCGACGTGGCGATCTTCATCTGCCCCGCACCGGACTTGGCGCCCGCCCACGCGAAGGCAGCGCCCACGCCCTGCGCCGGCCCGCTGTAGGTGATCTGCGACGTCGGATCGGCCTTGGCGAAAGGATTCCAGCGGTTGAACTGGTGCAGGTCGTTGATGAGCGGGAAGATCCTGTCCGCTGGCGCCGCGATCTCGGCCGTGCGCGCGATGCGGAAGTCGCTGGGCTGCACCGCGACGTAGACGAGGAAGGCGATCGCCCCGAGACCGATCACAGCCAGCACGATTGTAAGCACGTCGAGCATGAAATCTCCCAAAAGCTCAAGGGCCAGCTTTACCTATCGGAACCCCATGGCCCGAGGACGACCAGGTAGGCCCTGCCCCGACACGCCATCGATCAAAAACATTACCCGACGCACCCAATCCGGCCCCTCTTCTCCCTCTCCCCGCGTGCCGGGAGAGGGCCTGCGTAGGGCGCGCTCCGCGTGACATGACGACAAATCAGCAACACCGTACGCACACGCAGCAAAAGGTGTGTTGACGGATCAATTCGACCACGGATAGATTTGAAACAGTTGCTCAATTCAGGTGTTGACCATGCTCCGTTGGATGATCGCCTGCACCGCATTTGCTGCGTCGTCTGTTGCAGCGCAGGCCAAGCACGTTCACCACGTGTCCGCCCCCGAAATCGATGCGTCGGCCGGCCTCACTGCAATGGCGATCCTGGCAGCGGTCGCGCTGATCGTTCGTGATCGGATGAAGGATTGAACCGCGCCGATAGGGCGTAGGAGAGGCGCCTCCCGCTTAGGCGACCGACACGCGCCCCTTCGGTCGCCGGCCCATGCCCCTCGTTCAGATCCGCGCGCGACCTCCGGGCAGGACCGCGCGCTAGTACTTGAGGCCCGTGTCGCAAAGAACCGTGGCGACGGTCGCATCGGCTGCAAGACTGCCGCTCGCCAGCAGCTTGGCGGCGGCACACACGTTGGCCGCGGCCGTGAACCCCACGTACAGGCCTTCCTCGATCGCCAGCCGCCGCTTCCACGACACGGCCTCGTCGTCGCTGACGGCGATCGACAGCGACATGAGTGCCGGTTCCCACATCGGTGGGATGGTCCCGTAGCCGGCCCCCTGCAGCACGTGCCGCGATTTCGCGATCGTTTTTCCGGCGAGCACCTGGCATCCGGCCGGTTCGACGGCGGCGCATAGCACGTCCGCGTCGCTGTCCTTCAGGCCGCGCGCCACGCCGAGGAACGTGCATCCCGTCCCGACGCAGGCCGTCCACCCGTCGATGCGACCGCCGGCAGCCTCGAGTAGTTCGCGGGCCGTCCCCAACGCGTGCGCCGCCTTGCCTTCCGGCGCATTGAATTGATCGACATAGAAGCCGCCTCTCTCCGCTGCGAGGCGTTCGGCAACGCGCGCTGCCGCTGCGATATCGGCGCCGGTGACATGGCCCGGCGCGCCGTCGACCTGTGGCACGAGGATCACCTCGGCGCCGAGCCCTTCGAGCATGCGCGCCCGCTGTGCGCTGTTTCCAGCCGACAGGGTGACGACGAGCGGATGCCCGAGCGCCGCGCACACGACGGCGAGCCCCGCGCCCATGTTGCCGCTCGTCATCTCGACGACCGGCGCACCGGGCTTCAGCCGCCCGTCCGCGCGCGCCGCCTCGATGATGGCACGCGCGGCGCGATCCTTCACGCTGCCGCCGGGCTGCAGAAACTCCGCCTTGGCCAGGATGCGGCCTGGGCCGCCGTGGACGCGCGCGAGGTCCACGACCGGCGTGCGGCCGATGAGGCCTACCGCATTCGCGGCAACATCTGTGTTCGTGCGCATCGCTGTCCTGCCGGCCGGGAAATGACGGCGATCATGCCGCGAGACGGCGATTGGCGCAAAAGGTGAGGCGGCGCCGCGCGCACGGGAAGAGGCCAACGTTCAATCCGTGGCGCCATGATCCCGTAAGATCTGCACGATGCGGGCCTGCTGGGCCTTCGCCGCCTCCGAGCCCGCGCCGCTCTTGCCGCTGCTCCCGATGGCCAGACGCATGGGCGTCGAGCCTTTCCCGGTCGGAGCGCGCGGATCGGCGCGGCCCGCAAGAAGCGCTGCGACGGCATCAGCACAGCGGTTGCGCACGGCACGGTGGAGTGGCGCTACGCCGCTCCTGTCGAGCGCGTTGGGATCGGCGCCAGCCCGGATCAGGCGGGCGATGATCTTGGCCTGGGCGGCCGGATCCCAAGCCGGAACGCCGGGCCCGCCGTCGACAGCGTAGTGCAGCGGCTCGGCCCCGCGCCGGTTGCGGGCGCGCAGCTCCGCCCCCTTGGTGATGAGCGCGTCGACGAGCCCCGGCCGGAATGCTGCAGCCGCCATGTGCAGGGCGGTATCGCCCGCGTAGATGTAATGGCGGATCGGCTCGAAAAAGCTCGGCTGGGCGTGCTGCCGCGTCGCGCCCGAGCCGGCGCGCTCTTTGCTCAGCGCCGGCTCGGCGTCGAGCATGCTGAGAGCGGCGCGATCGTCGCCGGCGACGATGGCAGCGATGAGTTCGGAGAACGAGGGCTCGCAGGAACTACCGGCCTTCATGATCCATCTCCCTCGACAGGAGGACGGCGTGGTCGGTCGAGCTTAGCACGCCGGGGCCCGGGCTTTCTCCGCGCCCGCAGCATGATAATCTCGGGCCCACCACACCGACCGCGGGCCGAACCACGCGGCGCCCCAGGGAGAACTCCATGTCCAAGGCCGTCATCACCTGCGCGCTCACGGGCTCGCTCACCGATCCCAGGCAACACCCCGTACCGGTGACGCCGGCGCAGATGGCGTCGGAGGCCAGGCGCGCGTTCGAGGCTGGCGCGTCGATCGTGCACGTGCACTTCCGCTCGCAGGGCGAGGGCAAGGGCCACCTGCCCTCCTGGGACCCGGCCGTCGGCACGGAGATCATGGCGGCGATCCAGGACGCCTGCCCCGGCATCATCCTCAATCAGTCGACGGGCATCATGGGCCCCAACATCGAGGGCCCGCTGTCGTGCCTGCGCGCCATCGCGCCCGAGATCGCGGCCTGCAACGCGGGTTCGCTCAATTATCTCAAGACGAAGCAGGATGGCTCCTGGGCCTGGCCGCCGCGCCTCTTCGACAACCCCGTCGACAAGGTGCGCGCCTACCTCGCTGTCATGGAGGAGACCGACACCAAGCCCGAGTTCGAGTGCTTCGACACCGGCATCGTGCGCTGCGTGGAGATGTACGTGAAGAACGGCATGTACAAAAAGCTGCCGCAGTACAACTTCGTCATGGGCGTCGAGAGCGGCATGCCGGCCGAGCCCGATCTCCTGCCGCTGTTGAAGAAACTCGCGCTCCCTGGTGCGGCGTGGCAGGTGACGGCCATCGGCCGCGCCAACATCTGGGGCTTGCACCGCCGCGCAGCCGAACTCGGCGGACATCTGCGCACGGGCCTCGAGGACACGTTCTATCTGCCCGACGGGGCGAAGGCCCGCTCCAACGGCGATCTCGTGGCCGCACTCGCCAAGATCGCACGCGAAGCCGGCCGCGAGATCGCCACGCCCGACGAGGCGCGCAGCCTGATGAACCTGAAACCGAGCCAGAAGGTCCAGCGGCGCGCCGCGTGAGGCGCGACGCGATCAGCTCGCCGTCATGACGAAGTAGAGCAGCAGCCCGATGGCGCCCGAGAGCACGAAGCCGGTGCAGAAGCCGCGCAGATCAAACGGCGTGCGCTCGTAGGCGAAAGCCGGCGCCGGCACGGGAACCGGAAGATTGCGCGACGCCTTTCGGCCCGTTTTGACCGTCTCCGGTGCGGCCTCGACCGTGCGTAAGATAGGCGGCGAGGGTGCGCGTTGCGCCGGCATGACCGGCGGCGGCTGCGGCATGGCCCTAACCGGCTCTCGCACCGGCTCCCGCGCCAGAACGCGCGCCTTGCTCACGATTTGCGGCAGTTCTTCATGCGGCGGCTCGAGCGGCAGTGATGTCGCCCGCGGCACGGCGGCAACCGACGGGATCGATGGCGGCACGACGGCGCGTGGCACCGGCGGCGGTGCCAGTTCCACCCGAACGGGCTCCTCGCGCGGCGGCGCGACGGGCGCTGGTGTTTCCATGGCGATGGTAGCCTGCACGGGTGCCATCTCTTCGGGTACCGGCAAAGCTGTGGTCGCGGCGTATTCCGCGCCCTCTGCCGAGGCGGCCTCCGAGAAGGGCGCGGGCTCAACGAGCTGATCCGCCAGCAGCCGCTTCAGGTGATGCAGGGCCTGCGAGGCCGCCGTGGCGTCGGCAGCAAGACGCGCGCTTGCGGCGAAGGCGGTGACGATGGGTTCGAGCTTGGCATCGTGCGGCGCGGCGCCCAGTTCGTTGCGCGCACGCTCTTCGATCGCGGTCGCCATCTCGCTGAAGGCCTGCTCCATGGCGAGCAGGTCCTCCGCCGCCATTTCGACGGGCGGCTCGGCCATGACGGCTGGCATTGCGACCGGCGCGTCGGCAGTGGCCGGTGCATGTTCGGGCGCGAGGAGGTTCAGCGCGAGCTGCTGGTCGTCGGTCTCCGCTTCGGCCTGGGCCGCGGGCTCCAAAGCGACCATCGGCTCCGCGAGCGGCGCGGTTAAGACAACCGGTAAAGGTTCTGCGCGCGCGGCGACAGGGGCGGCAGGCTCCGGCATGGGCTCCACGATTGGAGCTGCGGCCTGTGGGATCTCCTCGGGCGCCTCGAAGAAGGGTACGGTGTGCGCGGGCGGCACGGCATCCATCCACCCGAACATCGCATCGGGCCCGGCCTGGAATGGCCGCAGCGCCGCGAAATCATCCGCCGCCGCTACGTCTGCCAAGCGCTCCGTGAGGCTGGCACCCCCGGGCGCCGTTTCCTCCACGATCGTCGTGGCCAGCGCCTCTTTGAGCGAGCCCTCCGGCGCGTCCTTCAACCGGTCGCTCGCGATGCGCTCGGCATCGATCAGCCGGAAGTTGCGCTGCCCAGGCGGCAGGAAAAACTGGTCGCTGGAACCATCAGAGACATGAGCGGGTGATGCGCCGTCCATCGATCCTCCACGCAATACGAGTGCCGTTTCGCCGCGCAAGGCAAGCGAACCGGTCTGCGGAATACGCCCGTGGCGCCCGCAGGGTGAACAAACGTCGTGCTGAGAAACCTCGCCCCGAACGAGGACGCCGATCGGCCTGCGGTGGTCAGTCCCCCCGTCTCCCGCGAGGAGTGTTAACCTTTTGCCAGACCTGAAAGCCGGTCCAGCAGCCGCGGCCTGCGACGTTCTTCGAGTATCGAAGGCGGTTGGGGCATTTCTGCGGCAGTGACAGGCTCTTCCGCGTCTGCGGCGCGGATGCGCTGCGTGCTGTCCGTCGCGGCCTCGGGCTCGATCAGGCGCGGATGCACCCCGTTTCCGTTGGCGACGTCGCGCGTCACCTCCAGTGTCGGCTCCGGCGTCTCCTCGACCGTGAGCCCGCCGTAGCGCTCGCCGTTGCCGACCAGCGCCTGCGCACGCCGGATCTCTTTCGCCAGGTCCTGCACGTTGCCCGCCCGCTCGGTGATGGGCTCGCCAGCGGCCGGCACCTCGGCCACGCGCTCGGCGAGTTTCTCGCCGCCGAGCCGCGGGGAGCGCCTGCGCAGCGGCTGGGCGACGCCGGCGTACCCCGTCTGGCTGATGCGGCGCAGCTCTTCCATGAAGTGCGCCGCCTGCCGCGCGAGCCGCTCGTGCGAGGCGGCGAGTTCCGTCCTGAGCCGGCCGATGGTGGCGGCCTGCTGGTCGGAATGGGCCTGCGCCGAGCCGAGCCGCGCCTTGAGGACGAGCTTGCTCTCGCGCACCAGCGTGGGCTTGCCCTCGAAACGGTCGAAGGTTTCGAGCGCCGCGCGCAGGCGCGCGATCTCGGCTTGCTGGTCCTCGACGCTGGATTTGAGATCGCGCACCTCGCTCTCGAAGGCGATGCGCGCGGCATCCCCTTCGTTCGTCGCCGCGCGCACGGCGGCGAGCGAACCTTCCGCATCCGCGAGCTTGCGCTTGAGCCGCTCGATCTCCTGCGCCTGCAGGGCGGCCGAAGCTTCTCCGTCCGCGACGGCGGCATCGGCGCCGAAGTTCTGTCCCAGCCGCTGCTGCAGCCGCTCGATCAGCGCCGCTTGCTCGCGCGTGCGCGCCCTGAGCGTCTCGACCTCGGTGCGCAGGACGAGTTCGCCTTCGAAGCGGGCATCGCCGTCGCTCTTGGCCTTGCCCTGCAATGCGGACGTCAAGTTCTCGATCTGCTGGCTCTGCTGCTGGGTGAGGACGCTCGCCTCCTCCAGCGCCAGCTTGTGCCGCTTGGCCCCGCTCGTCAGTTCCGCGATCTCGCGGTCCCGGTTGAACAGGAGGCGCTTGGCCTCGGCGAGACGCGCCTCGACCCGTGGCAGCCGGTCTGCGACGGTCTGCTCCAGGACGCGCCGCGCATTGACGTGCTCGTCCAGTTCCGACTTGAGTTCCGTCGCCGTGCTTTCCAGCGCCGTGATGCTCGCGTCGCGCCGGTTGATCTCGATGAACTGGCGCGCCCGTTCCAGCTTCGCCTGCTCGAGTGCCGTTTCGAGCTTGTGCACGCGGACCGCGAACTCGGCCCGCAGCCGGTCCCGGTCCGCCTTGATCTCCGCCTCGCTGACCGGCAGCGACTGCTTGATACGCCACGTGGTGAGCCGCACCGCGCGCGCCCACAGCGCCGAGCCGATCAGCAAGCCCAAAAGGCTTGCGACCAGGAAGCCCAGCGCCACCAGCATCGCGGATTGGACGGATATCACCAGTTGGTCCTCGGCTCGCCCGGCTCGGTGGGCATCCCCCTGTCGCTCCTCACCACCCTGCCCAGGGACACTAGCCCCGGGTCAACGCATTGATAAAGCAGCATTGAGACAGCCATGGCAACGAATCTCAGTGTGATGCGCAAAGGCCCCGGTCCAGGCCATGAGCCCCGCCCGGACAGCCTTCGGGACAGCGACTCACGGCGCATCCCACAGAGGAATCCGGCGGATACTAGGAGGCCCGTCCGCCCCCGTCGACCCGCCGGGCAGGTTTTTGCACGGTGCTCAGGGCCGGCCCGACCAGCCCGCTGATTCAGAAAGGATTCCAGGTCGGCTGCCGGGTGTACTTGAGGTACCCGACGTTGGCGCCGATGCGCAGGCCGATGCCCGCCCGGATCGGCGCGACCACGACGTCGTCGCTCTCCTGGAACGTGATGCCGACGCCGCCCACGAGGTAGGCGAGCCCCGCAACGCCCGGGAAGCGCTGGTAGATCTGGTCAGGCGAGCGCAGGTTGTAGACCAGCACCATGACTTTGGAGCCTTCCGCCCCCGCATCCCAGCCGATCGACGGCCCCTGCCAGTAGACGCGGTGCTGCCCGGCATCCTTCGTGTAGAGCATGCCCTCGCCGTAGCGCAGGCCGGCAACGAGTGCGCCACCCGCATCCTGCCCGAGAATGTAGCCGTTGGGCCGGCCCTTGTTCTTGAACGCGTACTCGATGACGTTCGCCAGCCCCTTGCTGATCGAGCCGAAGAAGTTGTGCCCCGCGTCGAGGATCTCGCGGCTCGAGAAGGATTTCTCGTCGGCATAATCCTCCCGGTCGCGAGGCGGCGGCGGGGGCTCCTCGTAGGCCGGCGGCGGCGTGTAGGGCTCGCCGTAGCGCGTCGGAGGCGGCGGCGGCTGCGAAGGCGGATAGGCATCGCCGTAGCGGGTCGGCGGCGGATAGGGTCCGGGGCCGCTGCTCGCCGGCGGGCGATAGGCATCGTCGCGCGGCAGCGGCCGGATCGTATTGTCGAGCGGCCGGCGGTACGTGTCGTCCTGCGGCGGACGGTAGGCATCGTCACGCGGATAGGATTGCGCGGACGCCGCGCTCGAAAGCCCGGCAAGGGCGAGGCCGGCAGCGAAGACGGCAACCAGCACAGGAAGGCGGTTGGGCATGGGCAGACCCACAGGTTCAAATCGTCCGGCGCCCCGCGGGGCGCCGCCCGGGCGAAGGCCCGGCAGAGGATGAGTGGCCAACGCGTTCGTGGCCGAATCCACCGCTCTCAACCTTTCACTTAAAAGATTACTAAAGTGTGGCCGCAAATTGCGGGCACGCGGGCAAGAACCGGGAAACGTCCTCACGCGGGACGCTGCCGCGGGATGGGCGTGCGTCCCCACGCCACGAAATCCGGATTGAGAAACTTGGCCGCCTGGTTGCCGTAGAGCAGCGGCGAACCGTCGACCCGCGTCACGCATCCGCCGGCCGCCGCGAGCACGGCGTGTCCCGCCGCCGTATCCCATTCGCTGGTCGGCCCCATGCGCGCATAGACGTCCCAGTCGCCGCGCGCCATCAGCCCGAACTTCAACGACGACGACACCGCCTTGCGCTCGACGATGTTGTACCCATCGAGAAAGCGCGCCGTCGCCGAGTTGAGATGCGACTGGCTGGTCAGCGCCGCAAGTCCATTGGGATCGGGCACCCGCGTCTTGATCTGCGTGAAGCCGATGTCGGCCAGCGTACGCGCTGCCGAATCTGGCGCGACGTGGGCCGCGAGTGCGACGTCGCTCGCTGTCGTGATGTAGAAGTCCGACAGCGCCGGCGCGTAGACGAGGCCGAACACCGGCACGCGATCGACCACGAGCGCGATGTTGATCGTGAACTCGTCCCGTCCGCGCACGTAACCCTTCGTCCCGTCGAGCGGATCGACCAGGAAGAAGGCCTCCGCGATCGACGGCAGCCCGCCGGCGGCGGCCAGTTCCTCCGCGATCACCGGCACGCCGGGGCTGAGCCTAGCCAGCGCTGCAAGGATCATCGCCTCCGACTCACGGTCGGCGATCGTCACAGGGGATTCGTCCGCCTTGCGCTCGCTCGTCACGCCGCAGGCACGATGCGCGAGTTGCAGCTTGCCGACATCGAGCGCGACGGGCACGAGGCCTTCAGCCAGGGACATGATCTGTGAAGCTTGCATCGTCTCCCGCGAATCTAGGCTCTTCGGCGTGGCCCTCTGGCAGCGAGCGTCGTCTGCCGCGTTTCCTCGGCTCACGAGTTGCCGATGGAATCGCGTCGAGCCCATTGAACAGGCTTGGCTTCCGCCGGGCAACGCCGCACCTGCGCCCCGCGGCGATCGACAGTTGTGCAGACTAGCCTCCTTAGCATCGCAAAGGAAAGCGAGGCCGCAGCGCCGGAGAAAAGAGTCCCCGCGGCCACCATCGAAACGGAAAATCAAGAGGTCTTGGCGCCGGCGGCAACTCCCGCTGGCCCCTCCCGCGCGAAGCATGTATCTCTGTTCGAAATCGTCGTGGTGCAGCGCCGGGAAGGGCGCCGTCTCGCGTACCCTGCATCACGCCTGTCCCACCCAATCGCCGATACAGGCCTGACAGCAGAAGGTCGTCTGATGACCGCACGCGCCCAACCGTCCGATCTCGAGCTTGCCGCTCTGATCTCCAGCAAGATCTGCCACGACGTCATCGGTCCCGTGGGAGCCATCTACAACGGCATCGAGATCCTCGACGAGGACGACAACGCCGACGCCAAGACGTACGCGATGGACGTCATCCGCAACGTCACCGAGCAGGCCTCCGCCCGCCTGCAGTTCGCCCGCTTCGCCTTCGGCGCCGCGGGTTCGGCCGGCGCGCAGATCGAACTCGGCACGGCCGAGCAGATCAGCCGCGGCCTCGTCGGCAAGGGCAAGCACAAGCTCGCCTGGCGCGGCCAGCCGGGCTACATGGCCAAGGACAAGGTCAAGTTGCTGCTCAATCTCGTGGCGAGTTCCATCACCTGCCTCCCGCGCGGCGGCGAGATCGAGGTGTCGATCGTCGGCGGCATGGAGAAGCCGAGCTTCCTGCTGCGCTGCCAGGGCCCCGGCGCCCGGCCCCCGCAGTATTTGGCCGACTTCGTCGGCGCGGGCGAGCCGCCGGCCCTCGATGCCATGACCATCCAGGCCTATTACACGTGGCGCCTCGCCGACACCTGCGTCATGCAGATCGAGATCGCCAAGGACGGCGCCGACGTCGTGCTCGCCGCCAAGCCGAAGGCCTGAGCAGCGTCACGCAAGTGCGACGCAAGTCGAACTTCGTCTCACGCTGCGACATCCCGGCAACCTCCCGTTAAGGCTTTGACGGCACTTTAGGCGTGCGGGGCCAGGTCGGGATTGCAGATGAAATCGTGTTTGGTCATTGACGACTCGAGCATCGTCCGCAAGGTCGAGCGGCGCATCGTCGAGCACCTGAACATGCTCGCGGCCGAAGCCGAGATGGCGCAGGAAGCCTTGGAATTCTGCAAGGCGAAAGGCCTGCCGGACGCGATCCTGATCGACTGCACGCTCCCCGACATGCCCTCCAACGAACTCGTCACCCACCTGCGCGCGCTGCCGGGCGGCTCCAAGCCCTACATCCTCTATTGCGCGTCCGAGAACGACGCCAAGGACATCAAGCGCGCGCTGATGGCCGGCGCCAACGATTTCCTCCTGAAACCCTTCACCCGCACCGAAGTCCACGCCGCCTTCCTCTCCGCCGGCCTGCTCTGAACCGTTTTCCTTGGATTGCTTTCTTATCTGGGGCATACACCGTGCGCCCCTGGGTCCCTGATATTTGCCTGCGGCAAATTCAGGGATGACAGTCGTGGTCGAACGAACTCTTTTTGTCATCCCGGCCGGAGCGAAGCGGAGAGCCGGGACCCAGGGCAACATGTCCCGAACCCTAGCGGCTCTTTCGCGCGACGGCCTGCTGCGGCCGCGCGGCGAGCGTCACGCCGGCGAGGATCAGCACGAAGCCGACGACGTGATAGAGCTCCAGCCGTTCGCCGAGGAACGTCGTCGCGAGGATCGCCGAGAACACCGGCACCGTGTGCAGGAAAGCGCTGGCCCGCGGCGCGCCCACGAGCTCGATCCCCTTGTTCCAGCATACGTAGGCGAGCAGCGTCGTGAAGATCGCGGAGTAGAGGATCGCCGCCACCGTGATCGGCAGCGGCTTCAAGGTCTGCCCCGCGCTGAATTCCCAGATCGCGAACGGCACGTTCGCGACGAACGCCACCACCGACAGTGCGAACATGAAGCTCATCGGCGCGATCGCCGGCCGCAGCCGCACGCACGCCGAATACACCGCCCACAGGCTCATGTTGGCGATGATGATGAGGTCGCCCGCGTTGAACGACAGGCTCGCGAGCATTTCGGGATGCAGCCGGCTGACGATCGCCAGCACGCCGACGAAGGAAATGCCGACGCCCGTGAGCTGGAGCGGCCCCAGCCGGTCGCCGAACAGGAGAAAGCTCGCCAGCACGATGAAGGCCGGCGCCACCGAGCCGACGACGCCCATGTTCAGCGCGGTCGTGTATTTCAGCGCCACGAACTGCAGCGTGCCGAACACGCCGGCACCGACGAGGCCGAGGAAGATCAGGACCGGCGCGCTCGCCTTCATGCGCGGCCAGTCCGCCTGGATCTGCTCCGTCGTGAACATGCCGATCAGCGCGGCGAGCACGGCCCAGCGCACGAGGCACAGGCTCGCCGGCGGCACGAGCCCCGCGGCCGCCCGCGCGATCACGTGATTGCCGGCCCACGACGCAGCCGGGATCAGCAGCAGCACGTAGGCCGCGGCGGGATGGCGCAGAAGCTGGTTCATCGGCGTTCGGACGTTTCCTCCGGGCCGCTGCAGTCGCACGCGCGCCCGCCCCGCGCAACCACCCGCCCCGCATCAACACCTATGCGCTGGCCGCGCTCGTCGCGATCGCAGATCTCGGAGTGAGTTACGGTTC
>RXJK01000408.1:0-186 GCA_003963125.1 Hyphomicrobiales bacterium | reverse complement strand
GGAATGGGGAGAAGGCTAGGGTGAGGGGCAGCCGCTCGCTCCTGAGCGTCGAGAAGGCCCGAACAACAAGACAACCGAGAAGTCGAGCTAGTCGTGCACGACCGGGGACATTCCTGACAGATTGAACCGGGAACATCCCTGACACTATTCGTGGTCTGTTCTACCCGGTTCCAGTGCGGAGCGCAG
>RXJK01000051.1 GCA_003963125.1 Hyphomicrobiales bacterium | reverse complement strand
GAGGGAATGTGCGTCTCCCTCTCCCCGCACGCGGGGAGAGGGTCGGGGTGAGGGGTAGAAATGCCGACGAGGCTCAGATCACAGCGAGCGGGCGATGGTCTCGACGTTGTAGCACTCGATGACGTCGCCGGCGCGGATGTCCTGATAGTTGGCGAAGGCCATGCCGCATTCCTGACCGGCGGGCACTTCCTTCACCTCGTCCTTGAAGCGCTTCAAGGTCGACAGCGTGCCCTCGTGGATGACGACGTTGTCGCGGATCAGGCGCACCTTGGCGCCGCGCTCCACCTTGCCCTCGGTCACGCGGCAGCCGGCGACCTTGCCGATCTTGGAGATGTTGAAGACCTCCAGGATCTGCGCATTGCCGAGGAAGACTTCGCGGATGGTCGGCGCGAGCAGGCCCGACATGGCCTTCTTCACGTCATCCACCAGATCGTAAATGATGTTGTAGTAGCGGATCTCGACGCCGGTCTGGTCGGCCACGGCCTTCGCCTGCGTGTTGGCGCGGACGTTGAAGCCGATGACGATGGCCTTCGAGGCGTTGGCGAGCGCGATGTCGCTCTCGGTGATGCCGCCGACGCCCGAATGCACGATGCGCGCCTCGACCTCGTCGTTGCCGGCCTTCTTGAGCGAGCCGGCGATGGCTTCGACCGAACCCTGCACGTCGCCCTTGACGACGAGCGGGAACTCGGTGCGGCCGGCTTCCTTGAGCTGCTGCATCATCTGCTCGAGCGTGCGGGCTGTGCCCGCAGAGCCCAGCGTCTGACGCCGCTTGCGCACGCGGTAATCGGTGATCTCGCGGGCCCGTGCTTCGGTCTCGACGACGACGAAGGGATCGCCGGCTTCCGGCGCGCTGTCGAAGCCCAGGATCTCAACGGGCTCGGACGGGCCGGCGTAGTCGACGTTCTCGCCCCGATCGTCGATCAGCGCACGCACGCGGCCCCAGGCCTTGCCGGCCACGACGATGTCGCCGACGAACAGGGTGCCGCGCTGCACGAGCGCCGTGCCAACAGGACCGCGACCGCGCTCGAGCTTGGCTTCGATCACCACGCCTTCGGCTGCCCGGTTCGGGTTGGCGCGCAGGTCGAGCAGTTCGGCCTGCAGGTGGATGGCCTCGAGCAGTTTGTCGAGGTTGATCCGCTTCAAGGCCGAGACTTCCACTTCGAGCGTCTCGCCCGACATGCTTTCGACGATCACCTCGTGCTGCAGCAGTTCCGTGCGCACGCGGTTCGGGTCGACGCCCGGCTTGTCGATCTTGTTGATCGCCACGATCAGCGGGACGCCCGCCGCCTTGGCGTGATTGATGGCTTCCACCGTCTGCGGCATGACGCCGTCATCGGCCGCGACGACGAGGACGACGATGTCCGTCACCTTGGCGCCGCGGGCGCGCATGGCAGTGAACGCCTCGTGGCCCGGCGTGTCGATGAAAGTCACCTGGCCGCCGCTCGGCACCGACACCTGATAGGCGCCAATATGCTGCGTAATGCCGCCGGCCTCGCCAGCTGCCACGTTGGCGGAGCGGATCGCGTCGAGCAGCGATGTCTTGCCGTGGTCGACGTGGCCCATGATCGTGACGACCGGCGCGCGCGGCTCGAGGTCGAGGTCATCCACGTCGGCAGCGCCCGTCAGGCCTTCTTCGACGTCGGCCTCGGAGACGCGCTTGGGCGTGTGGCCGAACTCGCGCACGATGAGCTCGGCCGTGTCGGCGTCGATCACATCGTTGATCTTGTGCATCGCGCCCTGCTGCATGAGCAGCTTGATGACGTCCACGGAGCGCTCCGTCATGCGGTTGGCGAGCTCCTGGATGGTGATGACCTCCGGGATGATGACTTCGCGCATGACCTTATCGCGTGGCTGGACGATGCCCATCTGGCGCATCTTCTCGCGCTCGCGACGGCGTTTCAGGGAGGCGAGCGAGCGCTCGCGCTGGGCTTCGTCGAAGGCGTTGTTGATGGTGAGCTTGGTGCGCTCGCGACGTTCCTCGACGGCCTTGACCGGGCTCTTCACGGGCCCCTTGAGGCCGCCCTTCTTCTTGGCGCGAAGTTCGTCCTCCTCGGCCTCGGCCTCGATGGTGCGGCGCTTGAGCTGCGGCTCCATGCGCTTGACGACCTCGGGGCCGTTCGAGGGCTCGAAGGGCTTCGGCGGGCGCTTCGTCTCGATGGTCGGCGGACGGCGGGAATCCTCGCCGCCCTTGAGCACGAAGCCCGACATGTTGACGTTGCCGGACGGACGGTCGCCGGGCTTGGCGGCCGGGGCCTGAGGCGGGCGCAACTCGGGGCGGCGCTGGGCCGGAGCCGGCGCGGGCGACGGTGCGGCTTGGGGCTTGGCCGGCGCAGGCTTCACGTCGGCTTTGACTTCCGGAGCCGGGGCAGGTGCGGGCTCCGCGGGCGTCTCGGGGGCTTTGGCCTCGACGGGCGGTGCCGCCGCGGGCGGTTGTGCGGCAGGCTGCAGGGCCGCGAGCCGCTCGCGCTCGCGGGCCTCGGCTTCCGCGCGCCCGCGCTCGGCGCGGAGGGCGCGCGTGCGGGCATCCATTTCGTCCGAAGACAGAGCACCTGCGCCGCGTGCGGCCGGCGTCTCGGGCACGACGCGCTGCGCCTGCTCGACGGGCGCGGCTGCGGGCGGCGCGGCTTCGGGGGCGCGCGTCTCCTCGACCTCGCCCGGCGCGTTGATCGTGCGCTTCTTCTTCTTCTCGACGACAACCGACTTGGAACGGCCATGGCTGAAGCTCTGACGCACGTGGCCGGATTCCACGGTGCGCTTCAAGCTCAGCGGCTTGCGCTCGGGGCGCAAGGTCTTGTCTGTCGTGTCGTTCGTCTCGCTCATCTACGCCCTTCAGCTCTTCCAACGCCAATCGACGGCATGATGCCGTCAATCCCCAGTCCTATCGGCGGTGTCGCCGCCGGTACCCGATGAGATTGACGACGCTGCCGTCGCGTCTCGCCCCCGGACCCTGGCCAATTCGGTGCCGCCGGCTGTCCGGTAGTGCCTCAGCCGCCCCGCTTCTGAAATCAACCGCCGGGTGGCTCCGCCCTCTGAAGCAGCAGCATGTACCACATTCAGGCGGCCCAACGCCAAGCTCATTTCCTCGGACGTCAACTCTTTCAGGACAACCGGGTCGCATCCCGTGTCCTCGCAAACCGCGCGAAAGCGGCCGTCGAGCTTGCCCATGCCATCGGCGGCGCCGTCGGTTGCATGTAAGAGGACGACGGCTTTACCGGCCGCAACGAGGTCTTCGACCTTGCCGAAACCGGCAACCACGAGCCCTGCTTTGTTGGCGAGGCTCAAGGCGTCGCTGACGCGGCGCCGGAACAGGTGCTCGATGCGGTCCGCCAGATCCGCGGGCGTCGTGACCTTGCGCTTGAGACTCTTGGCAAAAACGCCCCTTTTCAGGGCCTCGGCGACGGTCGCGCACGTGGCGTCTAGCCAGACCCCGCGGCCGGGAAGGCGGCGGGACAGATCTGGGACAATCACCCCTTCGGGATCCACGACGAAGCGGATCATTTCGTCAGGGGACTTCTGAACGCGCGAAACGGCACACAGGCGCACCGGACCCGTCTCCGGGCCCAGGGTATCGAGTTCAGCCGCTTCGCCGTCCTCCGCCATGCGTGTGTCCGATCCGCCTCATCGCCCTAGACCTTGGCCGCAGCGCCAGCCGTGGCCGGTCCGGCAGCCGCCGCGGCGGCTGCAGCAGCGGCGGCCGCAGCGGCCGCCTCCTGCTCGAGCTTCATCTTCTCGAGATCTTCCTTGGTGACCCAGCCGGCCGCGATGCGCGCCGCCATGATCATCTCTTCGGCGCCCTTGCGGTCGATCTCGAAGCCTTCGAGCACGCCCTTGTGGCGGACGGGCTCGGCGTCCTTCTCCTTCTTGCGCTCGGTCCAGCCGACGAGGTCGTCGGGCGTCGCGCCCGCCAAGTCCTCAACGCTCTTGATGTCGTTTTCGCCGAAGGCGACCAGCATCGCCGTCGTCACACCGGCGACCTTGCCGACGTCGTCGGCCACGCCCAGCTCCTTGCGCCGGGCATCGCGCTCGGCTTCCTGGCGCTCCAGGAACTCACGCGCGCGCGCCTGGATCTCGGCGGCCGTGTCCTCGTCGAAGCCTTCGATGTGGGCGATCTCGCCGGCGTCGACGAAGGCGACTTCCTGCACCGTCTCGAAGCCTTCCGTCGCCAGCAGCTGGGCGATGACTTCGTCGACGTCGAGGGCTTCCATGAAGAGCGTCGAGCGCTCGGCGAATTCCTTCTGGCGGCGCTCGCTCTCTTCCTGCTCGGTCAGGATGTCGATGTCCCAGCCGGTGAGCTGCGAGGCAAGCCGCACGTTCTGGCCGCGGCGGCCGATGGCGAGCGAGAGCTGGCTCTCGGGCACCACCACCTCGATGCGGTTGGTGTCGTCGTCGAGAACGACCTTGGCGACCTCGGCGGGGGCCAGCGCGTTGACGACGAACGTCGCCGCGTCGTCCTTGTCGGGATACTGGATGATGTCGACCTTCTCGCCCTGCAGCTCGGCGACGACGGCCTGCACGCGCTGGCCGCGCATGCCGACGCAGGCGCCGACGGGGTCGATGGCCTTATCCTTCGAGGTCACGGCGATCTTGGCGCGGGAGCCCGGATCACGCGCAACGGCGACGATCTTGACGATGCCGTCGTAGACCTCGGGCACTTCCTGCGCGAACAGCTTCGACATGAACTCGGGCTTGGCGCGCGAGAGGAAAATCTGGGGCCCGCGCTGCTCGCGGCGCACGTCGTAGATGTAGGAGCGGATGCGGTCGCCGAGGCGCACGTTCTCACGCGGGATCATCTCGTCGCGGCGGATGATGCCTTCGGCGCGGCCGAGGTCGACGATGACGTTGCCGTACTCGACGCGCTTCACGGTGCCGTTGGCGATCTCGCCGATGCGGTCCTTGTACTCGCTGAACTGGCGCTCGCGTTCGGCGTCGCGCACCTTCTGCACGATCACCTGCTTGGCGTTCTGCGCGGCGACACGGCCGAAATCGAGCGGCGGCAGGTTCTCGACAAGTTCGTCGCCGACCTTGGCGTCGGGCTTGCGGCGCTGGGCTTCCTTCACGGTCATCTGGGTCGAGTCGTTCTCGACCGTCTCGACCACCTGGATGACGCGGGTGAGCTTGGTCTCACCGGTGCGCGGGTCGATCTCGCAGCGGATATCGTTCTCGGCGCCGTAGCGGGATTTCGCCGCCTTCTGGATCGCGTCTTCCATCGCCGCGATGACGATCTTGCGATCGATCACCTTCTCGCGCGCGACCGCATCCGCGATCTGCAGCAGCTCGAGCCTGTTGGCGCTGATGCCTGCCTGGGCCATGTCCTACTGACCTCCGCCTTCCAAATCGTCGTCGTCCATGGGCGCACCGTCCATCGCGGCTCCGCCCTTTCTCGCCTTCTTCGCCCGCCGAAGCGCTTCGCGGATGAGATCGTCCGTCAGGACGAGCTTGGCTTCCGCCACCTGCGCGATCGGCAGGCCGATCACCTGCTTGCCGAGTTCACCGCCGAGATCGACCTCGATCCTGAGTTCGTTCCCCTCGGTGCCCTCGAGCATGCCGCGGTAGCGCTTACGGCCCGCGATCAGCTCGCGCATCTCGACCTTCGCCTCGTAGCCCGCCCAGTCGTCGAAATCGGACGGGCGCACCAGCGGACGATCGATGCCGGGCGATGACACCTCGAGGGTGTAGTGCCCGGCGATCGGGTCATGCGCATCGAGCACCGGCGAGACATTGCGCGAGATGATCGCGCACTCCTCGACCGTGAGCATGCCGTCGGGGCGTTCGGCCATGATCTGGACTGTCGCCCCTTCGCGGCCGGAGATCGTCACCCGCACGAGACGGAAGCCGAGGTCGGCAAGCACAGGCTCGGCAAGGGCTGCGATCTGCGCGGCAAGCCCCGTCTCCCTGACGAAACGCTGCCCCGCGGCGTCGCGCACGGCTTCGGACTGACCGTCGACCAAGAAATCTCTGCTCCGCTCACTGGCGCTCACGCGCGGACCCAAAACAAAAAGAGCGGACCCGGGCGGGGCCCACTCTCGAAGTTGAGATGATCATGAGCGTCCGGATAATAGGGGCGAGATGAGGGGTTTGCAAGCAGGAATTGCATGCCCGGCGATGCCGTTCGACCCCTGCCGGGCCCCCTTCCGAGGGGCATGATCAGGCCCGCAGAAAGCGCATGTAGGCGGGACGGCGACCCTCGCGGAGCGCCTTCGCCTCGTAACGGGTCTGCGGCCAATCGGGGGGCCTTATGCGCCAGTCGGCCGGGCCTGCCGCGGTCCATCTAAAGCTGCCCTCGCGCGCGATCGCGATCAGCATCCAGCGGGCGTAGTCGGGGATGTCGGTGCCGAGGCGCAACTCGGCACCCGGCCGCAGAACGCGGGCCAGTTCGCGCAATGTCGCTTCCGAGACGAGCCGGCGCTTCTGGTGGCGGGCCTTGGGCCAGGGGTCGGGGAAGAGGATGAAGGCGCGGCCGAGGCTCGCGTCGGGGAGCCAGCGCAGCAGTGGGCGGGCATCGTCGCCGTGGAGACATATGTTGCCGAGTTGTCCGTCCGCCTCGGCGACGGCGGTCGTGACCTTGACGAGCCCGTCGAGAAACGGTTCGCAGCCGATGAGGCCGACGCGGGGGTTCTGCCGCGCCTGCCAGAGGAGATGCTCGCCGCCGCCGAAGCCGATCTCGAGCCAGACATCGTCGACTTTCGCCGAAAAAAGCGCCTGCAGGCGCGCCGGCGGAGGCGGGCGCAGATCGAGCGACAGTGTCGGCAGGACGTCGTCGATCAGATGCTGCTGGCGCGGGCTCAGCTTGCGGCCACGACGGCGGCCGAACGAGCGCAACTCGTGTGCGCGCGGGTCCGTCTCCTCCGGCAATGTCTCGTCTGAGATCATGTTGTTCGATTGCGCTCGGCGACACGCCTGCGGCGCGCCGGCCGCCGAGCGCGGATTGGAGCGAGCAGCCGGCGGCCTATATTTCCCAAAATGCAAGAGCGGCCACGCGAGGCGCGGCCGCTCCCGGAACTCACGGCATCAAGCTCAGCCAATCGCCTTCTTGATGGCGTCGGCGAGGTCGGTCTTTTCCCAGGAGAAGCCGCCGTCGGCGTCGGGCGCCCGGCCGAAGTGACCGTAGGCTGCCGTGCGCTGGTAGACGGGCTTGTTGAGCTCGAGTTTGCGGCGGATGTTGGTCGGCCGCAGCGGGAACAGCTCGGCGAGCACCTTCTCGAGATGGGCGTCGAGATCGGCGCCATGCTTCGAGGTGCCCTGCGTATCGACCAGCAGCGACATCGGCTCAGGCCGCCCGATGGCGTAGGCGACCTGGATCATGCAGCGGTCGGCGAGCCCGGCCGCCACGACGTTCTTGGCGAGGTAGCGCGCGGCATAGGCCGCGGAGCGATCGACCTTGGTCGGGTCCTTGCCGGAGAAGGCGCCGCCGCCATGGGGCGCGTAGCCGCCGTAGGTGTCGACGATGATCTTGCGGCCCGTGAGGCCGCAGTCGCCATCGGGGCCGCCGACGACGAAATTGCCGGTCGGATTGACGAGGAAGTCGGCGCCGGACTTGGGCATCCAGCCCTTCGGCAGCGCAGAGGCGACGGCATCGCCGATCATCTCCTTGATCATCTCGGGCGTGTAATCCGTGCCCTTGCCGTTGGACTTCTCGTGCTGGGTCGAGACGACGACCTTCGTCGCGCCGACGGCCTTGCCGTCCTCGTACTTGATCGTGACCTGGCTCTTGGCATCGGGCAGCAGGTGCGGGAGCTTGAATTTCGCATGCCGCCCGCGGCGGGCTTCCGAGAGCACCTGCAGGATCTTGTGCGAGAAATAGACCGGCGCGGGCATGAACGAGTTCTTCTCGTAGGCCTCGCTGTCGGTGCAGGCGAAGCCGAACATCATGCCCTGGTCGCCGGCGCCCTCCTCGCCCTGCTTCTCGTCGACGCCCATGGCGATGTCGGGCGACTGGCCGTGCAGCAGCACCTCGATATCCGCACCGTGGAAGGAGAAGCCGACCTGGTCGTAGCCGATGTCCTTGATGACGCCGCGCGCGATCTGGCTGATGAGCTCGCGGTTGATGCGCGCTTCCTTGCTGCCGACATGCGAATGGCTGTCGTAGACCTTGAAGAGCGGCGCCTGCCCGCGGCCCTCGCCCGCGATCACGACCTTGTCCGTGGTGACCAGCGTCTCGCAGCCGAGCCGCGTGTTGACCGCGCTCTTGTCGGCGATGCCGAGCTTCACGTCATTGGCGATGAACGCGTCCAGGATGGCGTCCGAAATCTGGTCGGCCACCTTGTCCGGATGGCCTTCGGACACCGACTCGCTGGTGAACAGGTAATTCTTGCGGGACACGGGTTCTCTTCCCTCGATGACAGATTTTAAAAGGCGCGGTCGTTCTTGCAGCCTTTGTTGCAGGGGTCAAGATGACGCCCGACGGGGAATGCCCTTCATTCCCGCCGTTCCCCCGCTGCGCGCGGCGCCCCGTACCGAAGCCCTCCCCGTTCGCGGTAGCCGAGGGATCAGGCATACGATTTCCCGGTCGAGACGCGGCGGAGATCGCTCGCGACCTCTACGGACTGACCGGGACAATCCGCGTCGCGCACCGCAAAGGGCGCGCATCGTGCGCAAGCTGCGACCTTTTGCCGGTCCTCAGCCCGAGGCCTGCTCCTCGACCGTGTCGACATTGGCGAGGCTGCGCACGAGGTCGACGATGGCGCGGCGGGCCTTCACGTCCTGGATGCGGACGAAGGCCTTGTTGAGTTCGAGGCCGTCGCGGCTCTTGAGGAATTCGACGATCGAGGTCTCCTGCCCGTTCTCGGCAAAGCCCGCGGGCACGAACTGGGTCACCTCGGCGCCGTTGGCCGGCGCCTCCTCGTAGAAGAACTGCACGGGGACAGACAGGACCTGCGCCAGATCGAACAGGCGGCTTGCGCCTATGCGATTGATCCCCTTCTCGTATTTCTGGATCTGCTGGAACGTGAGGCCGAGCTTCTCGGCGAGCTTTTCCTGGCTCATGCCGAGCAGCATGCGGCGGAAGCGCACCCGGCTGCCGACATGCACGTCGATGGGGTTGGGGCGGCGCGAGCCTTTCTCTTCCCCGTCCGTATCCTGTGCTACGGCCAACTCACGCGACATTGGGCAATCCTCGATACTCGTTACGCTTAGTGCCGCAAGTACTAGGTGCAGATGCCGGCAGCGTCAACCACAGGTGCCTTGGAGGCCCCTTGACGGACCGGAGAGTGCGCCCGGACTTAAGCGCGGCGCCAGAGCAGGGCGAGCACGAGAAGGCCGAGGCCGGCGGCGAAGGGGAAATCTCCGTGCCGGGCATAAGGCGGCGGGGCGATGGCCGCCGGCAGGGCGACGTCGAGCGTGCCTTTGACGTTCATGCCCAGCGTGCCGAGGATGCGGCCGTAGGGGTCGAACGCCGCCGAGATGCCGTTGTTGGCGGAGCGCAGCAGCGGCACGCCTTCTTCCACGGCGCGGATGCGGGCCTGGTGGAAATGCTGGCGCGGGCCCGTCGAGTTGCCGAACCAGCCGTCGTTGGTGAGATTGACGAGCACGCCCGGTCGCTCGGGCCCCTGCACGACGGCCGCCGGAAAGATCGCCTCGTAACAGACGAGCGGGCCGATCGCGGGAAAGCCCGGCAGCTTCATGAGTTCGCGCGGTTCCTTGCCGGCTTCGAAGCCGCCGCCGCGGATGCGCGCCAGGCGGCCGAGGCAGACGGCGTCGAGAAGCCCGCGCAACGGGATGTACTCGCCGCCGGGGACGAGGTGGATCTTGTCGTAGAGCCCCGCGAGGCCGCCGCCGTTCGAAAACACCATCACCGAGTTGAAATGGGCGATGCGCTGCCGCGCAGGCCCGGTGCCGTCGTAGTCGGCCCGCAGCGCGCCCGCGATCAGCTTCGCCTCCGGCGGCAGCATGCGGCCGATGCGCTCGAGGACGACGGGATATTCGAGCGGCAGGAACGGCATGGCCGCTTCGGGCCAGATCACGTGGGTGATGCCGGCGAGGCCGTTCTTCTCGCCCTTCGGATCGGTCTCCGACAGGGCCATGTGTTCCTCGAAAATGCGCTCCTGGTACTGGGGCAGCCACTTCTCATGCTGGGGGATGCTCGGCTGCACGATGCGCACGCGGACGCCAGCGACGGGCTCGGCCACAGGGGTTGCGAGCCGCCACTGCCCGAGCGCGAAGATCGCGGCGAGAGGGAGGAGCGCCACGGCCAGCGCGGCAAGCCGCACGGGCCAGCCCTTGCGGCCCTCGGGCGCGGCGGCAGCGATGACGAGCGGCAGGCCGAAGATCAGGATCGCCGCGATGGTGAGGCCGTAGATGCCGACGTAGGCCGCGCTCTGAGCAAGCGGCAATGGCCAGGTGAGCGCGTAGCCCAGCACGTTCCAGGGGAAGCCCGTGAAGATGTGGCCGCGGACATACTCGGCGGTCGAGAGCGTCGCGGCGAGGAGCAGCACGCGCGTCGTCGTGGAGGCTTTGGGAAGCGCCGCGATACCGGCTGCGGCGCCCCAGAAGAGGGCGAGAAGCGCCGGCAGCCCCGCGATCGTCACGGGCAGGAGCAGGGTGTAGATGGAAATGTCGACGAAGAAGGCTTCGCCGATCCAGACAAGGCCGACGAAGAAGTAGCCGAAGGCGAACCACCAGCCGATCTCGGCGGCGCACCAGGCCGGGTGCGCGAACCAGCGGGCGAACCGCCCCGTCTTCGGGGCCATATCGGCATCGTCGGCGGGAACGGCGGCGGCGTCGATCAGCCAGACGAGGATCGGCAGCGTGAGCCAGAGCACGGGCCAGACGAAGAACGGCGCCATCGCCAGCACGGACGCGCCGCCGGCAGCAAACGCCAGCGCGCGGCGGCGCCAGCCGCCGAGGTCCGTCACCATCGCGCGCAGGAGCGGCACGAGCAGCGTCCACGACGAGCGCGCCGTGCGGAAATCCAGTGCTGAGGCAGAATTCATCGGCGGACCATAGCCAGCACCGTTTGTTCTGGCCATGGCAACCGCCGGTTCCTGTTAACGGCTCAATCGGCCTTCACGACCGGCTTGTCCTCGGTCACGGCCGGCTTCGGGGGATGCACGCGCAGCTTCTTGATGCGGCGCGGATCGGCGTCGAGCACCTCGAACTCGACGCCCGAGCCGTGGCGAATGAGTTCGCCACGCGCCGGAACGCGACCGACGATGGAGAACACGAGCCCGCCGAGCGTGTCGATGTCCTCGGCCTCCTCGGGGGTCAGAAGCTTCAGCCCCAGGTGCGCCTCGAGATCCTTCACGGAGGTGCGCGCAGGCGTGACGAGGCCCTGCTTGGCGTCGGCCGTGATCGGGGCGTCCTCGGCCTCGTCGTGCTCGTCCTCGATCTCGCCGACGATCTGCTCGACGAGGTCCTCGATCGTGATGAGCCCGTCGGTGCCGCCGTACTCGTCGACGACGAGGGCCATGTGGATGTGGCTCGACTGCATGCGGATGAGGAGGTTTGCGGCCGGCATCGAGGGCGGAACGTACAGGACCGGGCGCTTGAGGCGCGTCGAGGAGATCGGCTTCGTCAGGTCGATGCGGCCGAGGTCCGGGGTTGCGGGCGCGGCCTCCGGGGCGGGCGCTGCGGGACGGTCGGCGGCGCCGGGCCTCGCGGCGAGCGGGGCTTGGTAGCCTTCGATCGCGGGACGGTTCAGCGCGCTGCCCATCAGCCAGCGCATGAGATCCTTCACATGCACCATGCCGCGCGGATCGTCGAGCGTCTCGCGGAACAGCGGCACGCGGGAGACGCCGGCCGCATCGAGCGTGCGCAGAAGCTCGTGCACGGGCTCGTTCTCGTCGACGGCGATGATGTCGGCGCGCGGCACCATCACGTCGACGACGCGCAGGGCGCCGAAGCGCAGGATGCGCAGCAGCATCTCGCGCTCTTCGGCCGAGAAGGCCTGGTCGTCGCCGGTGCGACGCAGGGCGTCCTCGAGGGTCGCCCGCAGCGTCGGGGCGCCGGGAAGGCCGAGGCGCGCACGCAGCGCGGCGAGCCAGCCGAGGTTGCTCTCGGGCTGGACAGACAAACTCGGCGGATGATCCGCGGAATGGCCGTTAGGCTCAGGTTTCACACTCATTCTCGTACTCATGGCATGCGCCGCAGATGTGCGCGGCTTGTACTCTCCCCGTTGATGTCAGGCGGCGTAAGGGTCGGCGATGCCGAGCCCCTTCAAAACTTCGGTCTCGATGGCTTCCATGTGCTCGGCTTCCGCGTCCTCGACGTGATCGAAGCCCAGGAGATGCAAGAGGCCGTGCACGACGAGATGCTGGAGATGATGCGTGGGCGGGATGGCCATCTCAGCCGCCTCGCGCGCCACCGTCTCGCAGGCGAAGATGATGTCGCCGAGGTAGTGCTCGGCGTCCGCGTCGCCCGTACCGGCGGGGGCCTCGAAGGGGAAGGAGAGGACGTTGGTCGGGGTGGCCTTGCCGCGATAGGTCTTGTTGAGGGCGGCGACCGAGGCATCATCCGAGAGGACGATGCTCGCGCACTGCCCGATGAGCCCGCGCGCCTCTGGACGGCGGGATAGCGCCTCGGCCGCGGCATGGATCGCATCCGACACCTCAGCGAAGGCCGACCAGTCGCCCGCCTCCTCGACGATGTCGAGCGTCACGCCGCGCGATGGTGGCTCCGGTTCGTCGATGGCTGCATCGGCCGCCTCGGCGGGTGGCGCGATGGTTTGTCGGTCGGGGCTCATGGCTTGTGCCCGCCGGACTGAGGCGCCGGACGCTCCGGCGCGCCCTTGCCTGCCCGGTCGTAGGCCTCGACGATACGCGCCACGAGATCGCGGCGCACGACGTCGCGCGACTGGAAGCGCACCGTGGCGATGCCCTTCACGCCGTCGAGCAGTTCGACGGCCTCCTCGAGCCCCGAGACCATGCCGCGCGGCAGGTCGATCTGGCTCGGATCGCCGGTGATCGCCATCTTCGAGCCCTCACCAATACGGGTGAGGAACATCTTCATCTGCATGCTCGAGGTGTTCTGCGCCTCGTCGAGGATGACGAAGGCATGCGCCAGCGTGCGGCCGCGCATGAAGGCGAGCGGGGCGATCTCGATGATGCCCGTGGCGAGATCGCGCTCGACCTTGGCCGGCGGCAGTACGTCGTAGAGCGCGTCGTAAAGGGGACGCAGATAGGGATCGACCTTG
>RXJK01000235.1:12492-13190 GCA_003963125.1 Hyphomicrobiales bacterium | reverse complement strand
CGCTCCTTGGGATCGGCCGGAAACATCACCGGGCTCGGTGACAGCCCGTCGAGATATTCGCAGATCACCTTGCTGTCGAAGAGGGCCATCCCGTCCTCGGTCACGAGCGTCGGGATCTTCGCCAGCGGATTGACCGTGTTGATCTCCTTGTTGTCGACGATGTTGGTATCGACGGGCTTGAAATCGATCCGGCTCTTCAGGCCCTTCATGCTGATCGTCATGTTGACCTTGCGGCCGTAGGGCGACAGCGGGCTCGACAGAAGTTTCAGCATGACGTGCGGCTCCCGAAAGGAAATTCGGCGCGGATTGTGCAGACAGCCACCGTCGGCATCAAGCTGTTTCACCGCGCAACAGTTTTCGCGCGCGTGCGCTGTCTTCGCCGAACGGCGTCGATGGAAAGTAAGATTTCGTGAGAAGGAGGCCGGCCTGTGTCCCGGCGCCCTAATGCCCTCGGGCATCCGGTCGGGCTTCCCCGCAGCTGCCCGCAAGCCAGCCTCCCTGCGGCGCAACCTATCGCCAACATCCGCGCGATGCTCGCCTGAAGTGTCGATCTATCGAAGCCTGGGGAAATCACGCGCACGCAGAAGGCACGCGCGCTTTTGCATCAGTCGTGTAGCGCGCAGACTTGCGCTGCGCCCTCAGCCCGCGACGACGGGTTTGAGAGAATCCACGAGCAGCCGCACCTGCATGTCGGGATC
>RXJK01000235.1:10436-12442 GCA_003963125.1 Hyphomicrobiales bacterium | reverse complement strand
GCGCTGCGAACCAGTCGTGTACGAGTTGGCACACTTTGCCCGGTGGCGCTTGCGCCAGCGCGCGCTCGTCCGTGAACAGCTGAAGATCGGCCTGCGTCCAGCCGCGCTGCTTGGTGAGATCCGCCGCGAGCGCTTCGTAGTCCTCGCGCTTGGGCGAGGGATAGGCGCGCGGCGTCTTGCGTCCGTCCGCGATGGCCTCGTACACCGCCGACATCTGCGCGTGCAGCGCCGGAACCTGCGCGGAGCCTTGCAGCATCGTCACGACCAGCGGGCTCGCTTCGCCGCGCGCGATGAACTCGAAGCACGCGACGTCGCTCGTCTTGCGCAGTTGCACGAGGTTCTCGAAGAACGTCGTCGCCACGAGCTTGAGGCGCGGAATGCCGGCCGAGAGCGCGTTGTTGAGCTGCTGTCGGCGCAATTGCACGAGCGCCTGCGCCATCTGCTGCGCGATTTCGGCGTTGTCCGTCTTCTTCGCGGCGAGGTCCGAAGCTTCCTTGATGCGCGCCTCGTACCACTCCGGAAACTCGCGCTTCAGAATGCGCCAGAGTGCGGCCTGCTGAAGGTTGGCGTCGGTCGCTGCGGCCGTAGCCTCGAAGCCCTTGAACGGCGGCACGTCGAGGCCGCGGCGTTCGGAGACGATGGTCGCCGTCTGCCCGTCGCTGCCGCCGGACCCGAAGAGGCCCGCTAGGTGTCGCCGGTACGGATAGGCGAAGTAGACCGCTGCCCCGAGCACACCGACGATGAGCAGGATCGCGACGATCCGGCGCAGAACGGTGCCGCCGGGCTCGAAATCGGCATCGTCGTCGAATTCCCGGTAGTCCGGATCCTGGCGCAGTTGCGGCTGCTGGAAATTCGCAGCCGGCCTCTGCGGCTGCAGCGCGGCACCGGCCGCCATCTGCGCGCGCGGTTGCGCCTGCGCCGGCTGGAACCCGGGTCTCGGACCCGCTTCTAGTCCCGTGCGCAGGGCTTGCTGCTGGGGCTGTTGCTGGCGGGGCCGTGGCTGCTGCAGGGCCGGCTCCCGGCGTTCGGCCGCGAGTTGCGGCTGTGCGGCCCGCTGGGTCTGGGCGGGCGCCGCTGCCACCGCGGCAGACGCCGGCGCAGGCTGCGGACGCACCGGGGCGGGCTCGGGTTTCGGCGCGGCCATTGGCGCGGCGGCCTTGGGCGGAAACACGCTGGGCGCCGGGCGCCACTCCGCAAACCCCTCGCGCCACAGAAGATCGGTCGGCAGCAGATGCCCGAGCTCGATGAACTTCGCGAGCTCTGCCTCCGACAGCGGGCCGAACTGCTTGCCGTCGCGGGCGAGATACCATTGGATCGGTGGCGGCGACATGTTCACGACAGGGGGCAGTTTCTCATCCAGAAGGCTGCAGGGTCTTCACTTAGCAAAGATTCGCATTCACGCGCCGGCCCGCAACCCTTTTCTCGGGAAGGCTGGCTGGCTTGCAACCGTCCACCGGCCGGTCTGTAGCCTCGATAAGTCAGCCATTAGCGGGTTCTTGGGGCCGGGCAAAGGCAAAAGAGGACCATATCGTGGCACGGCGCAGGCCAGGCTTTTCGGTATGGAGCCTCCGGTCCGCGCGCCGGAGGTCGGGCCGGCCTTGTGAGGACGCTCGGCCTCAAGCTATAAGCCAGCCCGAAACAGCGACTTCCAATCCAACGGAGGGCCGGATGGCCATCGAGCGTACCTTTTCCATCATCAAGCCGGACGCGACCGCCCGCAACCTGACCGGGGCCATCAACGCCGTGATCGAGAAGTCGGGGCTGCGCATCGTGGCCCAGAAGCGCGTGCGCTGGAGCAAGGCGCAGGCGGAAAAGTTCTATGAAGTTCATAAGGCTCGCCCGTTCTACGGCGACCTCGTCACCTTCATGACCTCAGGCCCCGTGGTGGTCCAGGTGCTGGAAGGCGCCGACGCGGTGAAGAAGTACCGCGAGGTCATGGGCGCCACCGACCCTTCCAAGGCGGCGGAGGGCACCATTCGCAAGCTGTTCGCCGAGAACATCGAGCG
>RXJK01000235.1:0-10386 GCA_003963125.1 Hyphomicrobiales bacterium | reverse complement strand
ACAACGCCGCGCTCGAGATCAGCCTGAACTTCAAGCCGGACGAGATCGTCGGCTGAGGACGTCAAGCCGGCCTTGGGAGCCGGTCCGGGGTGCGGGGAGGTGTTGATGATCGACGTCGCCTATCCGCGCCTCATGGCCCGCTACAACCGCTGGCAGAACCGCAGCATCTATGCCGCGGCCGGCCGCCTCGACGACGCGGGACGGCGCGTGCATCGCGGCGCCTTTTTTGGCTCCATCCAGGCCACCCTGTGCCACATCCTGTGGGCCGATCAGACCTGGATGGTCCGGCTCGCGGACTGGCCGCCCCCGCCGGCGCGCACCATCCGCGACAGCGTCGGCATGATCGAGGCCTGGATGGATCTGGCCGCCGCTCGCGCCCGCTTCGACGACAAGCTGGTCGGATGGGCGGACGCGCTCGAGCCGGCAGACCTCGAAGGCACGCTCACCTGGTTCTCGGGTGCCGCCGGCCGCAACATGACGAAGCCCCGCGAAACGATCCTGGTGCATATCTTCAACCACCAGACGCACCACCGCGGTCAGGTGCATGCCATGCTCACGGCCGCCGGCGCCATGCCGGACGATACCGACATCCCTTTCATGCCCGAGGAATAGGCTGCACGCGGTGCACCGTGCCAAGCTCACGGGTCTCGCGGAACGATCCGAACTCGTCTAGCTTTCCCGCTGACGAGACCTGAGCGAGTTCGGGGGCGCGATGAACATCCAGTTGAAGCACAAGATCGGGCACTCGGCCTGCCCGCACGACTGTCCCTCGACCTGCGCGCTCGACATCGAGCTCATCGGCGACAATCGCATCGGCCGCATCCACGGCTCGGCCGAGAACACGTACACGGACGGTGTCATCTGCGCCAAGGTCGCCCGCTACGCCGAGCGCCTGCATCATCCCGATCGCCTGATGCACCCCCTGCGCCGCAAGGGCGAGAAGGGCTCCAAGGAGTTCGAGCGGATTTCCTGGGATGCCGCCCTCGACATCACGGCTGAGGCCATACTCGCCGCCGAGCGCCGCTACGGCCCCGAGGCCGTCTGGCCCTACTACTACGCCGGCACCATGGGCCTCGTGATGCGCGACGGCATCAACCGCCTGCGCAACGTGAAGAAGTACTCGCAGATGTTCTCGACGATCTGCACGACGCTCGCCTGGACGGGCTTCATCGCCGGCACGGGCCGCCTCGCCGGCGTCGACCCGCGCGAGATGGCGAAGTCGGATCTCATCGTGATCTGGGGCACCAACCCGGTGAACACCCAGGTCAACGTCATGACCCACGCCATCAAGGCCCGCAAGGAGCGCGGCGCCAAGATCGTCGCCATCGACATCTACCAGAACGGCACCATGTCCCAGGCCGACATCACGCTGTGCGTGAAGCCCGGCACCGACGGCGCGCTCGCCTGCGCGGTCATGCACGTGCTGTTCCGCGAGGGCTTGGCGAATTGGGACTATATGAACCGCTACACCGATGTGCCGAAGGAACTCGAGGCGCATCTGGCGGACAAGACGCCGGAGTGGGCGAGCGCCATTACCGGCCTCTCCGTCGCCGAGATCGAAAGCTTCGCACACCTCGTCGGCACGACGCCCCGCACCTTCTTCAGGCTGGGCTACGGTTTCTCCCGCCAGCGCAACGGCGCCCACAACATGCACGCGGCGCTCTGCATCCCGGCAGTGACCGGCGCCTGGCTGCACGAGGGCGGCGGTGCATTCCACAACAACGGTGCCATCTTCCACTGGAACAAGTCGCTCATCGAAGGCCTCGACGCATTTGACCCCAAGGTGCGCACGCTCGACATGTCGCGCATCGGTCCCGTGCTGACGGGCGACCCGTCCGACCTCGGCGACGGCCCGCCGGTCACCGCGCTGTTCATCCAGAACATGAACCCGGTGCAGGTCGCGCCGGAGCAGCGCAAGGTGAAAGCGGGCTTCGCGCGCGATGATCTGTTCGTGTGCGTGCACGAGCACTTCTTGACCGCGACGGCCGAACTCGCCGACATCGTGCTGCCCGCGACCATGTTCGTCGAGCACGACGATCTCTATCAGGGCGGCGGGCACCAGCACATCCTGCTGGGCCCCAAGCTGCTCGACCCGCCGGGCGAGTGCCGCTCCAACCACGACGTTGTCTCGGCGCTGGCCAAGCGCCTCGGCGCCGAGCATCGTGGCTTCGACATGAGCCCGCGCGAGATCATCGACTGGACGCTGCAGAAGTCGGGTTGGGGCACGCTGGCCGAACTCGAGGCGGCGAAGTGGATTGATTGCCAGCCCTCCTTCGAAGCCGCGCACTACCTGAAGGGCTTCGGCTACCGCGACGGCAAGTTCAAGTTCAAGCCCGACTGGACGGACGTTCCGGCGTCGCGCAGCCACGACTGGGGCATCGCTCATCTCGTGCCGCGCCTGCCGGACCACTGGGACGTCATCGAGAAGGCGGACGCCAAGCATCCCTTCCGCCTCGCGACGAGCCCCGCCCGCGACTACCTCAACTCGTCCTTCAACGAGATGCCGACGAGCCGCAAGCGCGCCGGCAAACCGCGCGTCAAGATGCATCCCGACGACATGGCCGCCCACGGCATCGCCGACGGCGCCCGTGTGCGCATGGGCAACGAGCGCGGCGAGATCGGGCTCACGGCAGAATCGTTCCCCGGCGTGCAGCCCGGCGTGGTCATCGTTGAGAGCATCGCGCCCAACGCCGAGTTCGAGGGCGGCTGGGGCATCAACACGCTGACGGGGGCGGATCGCGCGGCCCCGGTCGGCGGCGCCGCCTTCCACGACAACCACGTCTGGATCCGGCCGGCCTGACACCGCGCCGTCGGCGATCCGATGACGTTGCACGACCACGGGAGGCAGGCGTGCCCGAATTCTCCGCGTTGAATGCCGCGCATCTTCCTGCGGGCGTGACCAGCCGCTTCGTCGAAGGCATAAATGGCCTTCGCATGCACATTCTGGAGGCCGGGGCGCCGGACAAGCCGCTCCTGCTGCTCCTGCATGGCTTTCCGGAACTCGCCTACAGCTGGCGCCACGTCATGCAGCCGCTGGCTGAACTCGGCTACCACGTGGTGGCGCCCGACCAGCGTGGCTATGGCCGCACCACCGGCTGGCGCGCGGACTTCGACCAGGACTTGCGATCCTTCTCCCTGCTTCGCCTCGCAGCCGACGCTGTCGCGCTGGTCCAGGCCCTTGGAAGGGATCATGCAGCCGCCATCATCGGCCACGATTTCGGATCGCCCGTCTCGGCCTGGGCCGCCTTGACGAGGCCCGACGTCTTCAGATCCGTCGTGCTGATGAGCGCGCCCTTCGCCGGCGCGCCGCCATCGGCCAGCGCGCAGAGCGAAGACGCCAAGCCGGTCTCCCTCCACGCGGCGCACGACGCGGTCGCGGCGGGCCTCGCCGCGCTTGCCCGCCCGCGCAAGCACTACCAGTGGTACTACGCGACGCGGCAAGCCAATGCCGACATGCTGCACGCCCCGCAGGGTTTGCACGCCTTCCTGCGCGCCTATTTCCACTTCAAGAGCGCCGACTACGCCGGCAACGCGCCCTTCCGGCTGCAGGACGCGTCGCCCGAGCAACTGGCCCTCATGCCCGCCTACTACATCATGGACCTCGCGCATACGATGGCGGAAGCCGTCGCGCCGTTCGCGCCGCCCGCGCATGAGGCGGCGCAATGCGCATGGCTCACGGAAAGCGAGCTTGCCGTCTACGCTGAGGAGTTTGCGCGCACGGGTTTCCAGGGCGGGCTCAATTGGTATCGCACCCGCTTCGAATCGGACATCGCCGCCGATTTCAACCTCTACGCCGGCCGCACCATCGACGTGCCGTCGATGTTCATTGCGGGTCGCAGCGACTGGGGCGTGTACCAGGTCCCCGGCGCCTTTGAAGCCATGCAGACGCGCGCCTGCACGAATATGCGCGGCTGCCACCTGATCGAGGGCGCCGGCCACTGGGTCATGCAGGAAAAGCCGTCCGAGGTCGTGAGCCGTCTTGCAACGTTCCTGAAAGAGGCGGCTTCAAACGGCTAAGATACTTGCCCTGTCGTTTCACCGCAGATAAGGGCCGGCCCTTTATCCGTTAGTCCGGCAGCGCCTCGGGCGTCAGGTGCACCCGGTAGACGCGTTTGCCGCGAATGAGGGTCGATACATCATGCATCACCTTCGAGCGCGGTGAACCCTCGACCGCGATCGTGTCGCCGTCGTTGATGGGCTGCGGGCTGCTCAGCACGTAGGTCGCCATGGCGAGCATGAACTGGCCGAGCTTGGCAAACTCGCCGTCCCACCCGCGCACCTCGATCTCCATCAGCCCGAGATCCTCGAGGCCCTGCGTCATGCAGAGGAGGCTCGGGCTGCCGTCGCGCTTCGGAAACTGCGCGTCCTGTCCCGGCCGCAGGGACACCAGAACTTCGACGGGCAGCCTGTGCGGCGCGCCGTCAACAGCGGCCTGGAACAGACCTGCGGGCCACACTGCGTTGTTGCCCACGATGACGCCGATCGCCGAGGGGTGGCTCGCGACGACGCCGGCGGTGACGCTTGCGAGGCGCCCGTAGGCGGCCTTCACGTCGCCTTCGCTGCTCTCCGACACTATCACGTGCGCCTTGCGGGCCGCGAGCGCGGTGCCCGCTTCCGGCCACCACCAGGCATCGCGGACGATGCCATCGTCCTCCCTGAGCGGGTTCGGCGCATCGACGAACATCAGCGTCGAGAAATGCCCGCCGCTGACGTCGAGCAGCGTCGTCATGGGCTCGGGCCCCCGTGTCTCGTCCGGCGCGTAGTCCGGGACGCGCGCGCGGATGGCGGCGAGCACCTCGGCGCCTGAGGCGAAGCCGCTGGCGCCCAGCACGACGTAGGCGAGCAGCATCTGGTTGCCCGCGGGCTTTGTGTCCGGCGCCGCGCTGGGCGCAATCCCATGTTGGGCATGCGCCGCATCGAGCGCCGACTGGCACAACTCGATGAGCGCCGCGCGACGGACGCGCAGGTTGCTCGCGAGAATGCCGAGCCCATCGAGCCCGATCATGCGCCCTTGCGCCAGCTGCCGTTGCTGCGCCTCGCTAAGCACGGCCTCGGGCCGCATGCGCAGCACGAGGTGCTGCGTTCCCGGCGCGCTCCACCAGCCGAGGCTGGCGACGTCCCGCCAGGGAACGAGCGGCTGGCGCGAGCGCAGATCCTCGATGCCTTCGCGCGTGATGCGGACGGCCGGCCGGCCAGCCTGGATCAGTTGCCAGCCGATGGCGAGGAAGACGAGGCCGAAGAAGCCGGCGGTCGGGTAGCCGAGCGAAAAGCCGAACCAGTCCTCCATGCTGCCGGGCTTGGGATGGAATGGCTGCTGCGCCAGGAAGATACCGCCGGCGACGAATGAAGCGCTGAGGAGGAGAAGGAACGACAGTCTGATCCGCGACGGCTTGATATCGATCACGTCGGCATCAGGCACGGCCTGTTGTGGGTCTGGCATCGTTGAACCCTCGCGAGCGTGTCGTTGCAGGGTAACATTAGCTTGCAACGCCCGCACGAATTACGACGCGTCGTCGCCTCGTGTCCGCCTGTGGCCCCCAGGAACTCGCTCACCACCGCAGATAATTCATCGCCGCCACGGCAGGAGGTGTACCGGGCTCCGCAAACAGCGCCGCCAGCGCCGCTTCGTCGATGTCTTCACCGCGCATGATGATGTCACGGTGGATGCCGGCCGTGATCAGCAGCGCATCGCAGCCGAGCGCCTGCGCGGCCCCGAGATCGGTGCGCACGGTATCGCCGATGCCCAGGATCTTCGAGATATCCGGCATCGCGCCTCGCAGCTGCGCCGCCTTTTCGCGGCCCGTCTGATAGGCGGGCAGATGCGGCTTGCCGCCCCAGTAGACCTCGCCGCCCATCCGCTCGTATTCGGCCGCGAGGCTCCCGGCGCACAGGTGACGCTTCTCGCCCACGTCCACGACGAAATCCGGATTGGCGCACACGAACGGCAGCTTGCGGGCGAGCGCGGCTTCCAGCATCGGTCGGTAATGCTCCACCGTCTCGTTGACGTCGTCGACGAGCCCCGTGCACAGGATCGCCTCGGCCTCGGCGATCGGCACGCTCGGTCCCGGCGCCAGCTTGAAGAGGCCCCGGTCGCGTTCCTGGTCGCCCACCCAGTGCAGCCGCCGATAGCCCTTGGCCGCGATATGCGCGAGCGCGATGTCCCCGCCGGCGACGATCGCATCCCAGGCATCCCGTCGAACCCCGGTCTTCTCCAGCACCCGCTCGACGCTCTGCGCCGGCAGCGGCACGTTGGAGACGAGGATCACGGTCCCGCCCTCGGCACGGTACCGGGCCAGCGCCTCGCCGGCCGCCGCGTAGGCCGCCTGCCCGTTGTGAACCACGCCCCAGACGTCGCACAGCAGCACCTCGTAGCGTGACAGCAGCGGGCCGGCGTTGTGGATGATCGGTGGGGTCATGAGCGCTCGCGATGCAGGGTTTCACCCGCTCATACAGAATTTGCCGCCGAAAGCCACCGCCCGCGGCAAAGCGCTCTCCTTGCGCGCGCCACGATCCGAGGGGAAAAGGGGGCATCAGGATCCCATCGGGCCGGCAACATGCTGATTTCCTACGCGCAGAACCTCGAGGACTACCACCTCGACCTCCTTTTCGGGGATGTCGAGGCGGGGACCTATGTCGACGTGGGCGGCGGGCATCCGGTCGCCGACAATGTTTCGTTTTGGTTCTACCTCAAGGGCTGGCGGGGGCTGATCGTCGAGCCGCAGGAGGCTCTTGCCAACCTCTATGCCCACGTGCGGCCCCGCGATCACACCGTGACCTGCCTTGCAGGCCGCGCACCTGGCGAGGTCGATTTCCATATGGTCGACAAGCTGCACGGCTTCTCGACCACCGTGCAGGCCAACGCCGAAGGCGCGGCGCGTTTCGGCGCGGCGTTCCGCACCGTGAAGAAGCCCGTCCGTACGCTGACCGCGCTGTGCGCCGAAGCAGGGCTCGATCGCATCGATTTCCTCAAGGTCGATGTGGAGGGCGCTGAAGCCGAGGTTCTCGCGGGCATGGACTTCTCCAAGCTGCGCCCTCGTATCGTGCTGGTCGAAGCCATTGTTCCGGGCAGCATGGAAGCCGCCTGGGATGCGTGGGAGCCGATCCTGACGGCCGCGGGCTACCGGTTCGCCTTCTTCGACAACCTGAACCGCTTCTACGTGGCTGAGGAGGCGTCCGCCTTGGCCGCCCGTTTCCCGGAGAAGCCCGCCCCCTGGGATCGCGTCGGCCACCTCTGGGATTGCGGCCGGGCGCCCGAGAAGACCGACCATCCCGACCACGCCCTCGCCAAGCTTCTCGTCGCGGGGCTGATGGCGCGCCTGCCGACGCTGCCGGCGTCCGAACTCGCGGCCCTCGTCGGGGCGGGCTTGCGCGCCGACGGCAAGCCCGAGCCTGATGCGGCGACGATCGCCGCTCTCGTCCGCGGAAAGGCGGAGTTTCCGCGCACGCAGCCGGAGGCCCCGAGCCCCGATCTCGCAGCGATGCTACAGACGGACGAGATCCGCGCAGCCCTGGGCCGCATCGCCTGCATGTACGACGGCGGGCACTTGCTGGAGTAGCTTGAGGCCCGATCCCGCGCGGACGAGACGAGGCAGGCGCCCATGCTTTTTGAAGATTTCACGCTCGAGCATGTCCCCGTTTCGGGCGGCGGCACCATCCGCGTTCGGCACGGCGGATCGGGTCCGCCGCTGCTGCTGCTGCACGGCAATCCGCAATCCCACATGATGTGGCACGCCGTGGCCCCTGCGCTGGCCGAGCGCTTTTCTGTTGTCTGTGCGGACCTGCGCGGCTACGGCGGATCGTTCAAGCCCGGCCCCACGCCCGATCACGCGCCCTACGCCAAAGTCGAAATGGCCCGCGACATGGTCGAGGTCATGGCCCACTACGGGCACGAGCGCTTCTTCGTCGGCGCGCACGATCGCGGCGCGCGCGTCGCCCACCGGCTCGCGATCGACCATCCGGACGCGGTGCTGAAGCTCGCCGTCCTCGACATCGTGCCGACCATCGAGCATTTCGAGCGCACGGACATGAGCTTTGCGCTCGGCTACTACCATTGGTTCTGGTTCGCCCAGCCGCATCCCTTCCCCGAGAACGTCATCTCCGCAGCGCCCGAGGCCTGGTTCACGGCCCACACCTCGCGCGAGCCGAAGCCGCCGGGCTTCTTCCATCCGGAGGCTCTGGCCGATTACCTCGCCGCCGCGCGCGACCCGCAGACCATCATCGGCATGTGCGAAGATTATCGCGCCGCGGCCACCATCGACCTCGTGCATGACAAAGCCTCCCGCGAAGCCGGACGCAAGGTCGTCTGCCCCATGCACGTGATGTGGGGCGCCAAGGGCAAGATCGGCTAATTGTACGCGGCCCTCGACATCTGGCGCGCCTACTGCACCGCCGAGGTGACCGGCGGCCCCATCGACACCGGCCACTATCTTGCAGAAGAGCGCCCGCAGGACGTGCTCGACGCCTTCCTGGGGTTTTTCAAGTGACGCCCCGCGTGCGATAAGGCATTTCCCTCCCCGCAGGCGCACACCCAGACCTGCACCCTTCCATGCCCAGCAGCACGAGGAATACGCCATGTCCGAACCCTGCGATCTATCCGCAGCGGAGGCCCGCCGACTGATCGGCGCCCGCAAGCTCTCGCCCACGGAGCTGCTGGAGAGTTCGCTCGCCCGCATCGAGAAGACCAACACGACCTTCAACGCGATCGTCGCGATGGATGCGGAGGCCGCGCGCAAGGCGGCCAAAGCCACGGAAGCCAAGCTCGCCAAGGGCGAGGACATCGGCATCCTCGGCGGCCTGCCCATCGGCGTAAAGGATCTGCAGGCGACGGCAGGCTTGCGCACCACCAAGGGCTCGCTGCTCTTCAAGGATACGGTGCCAACCCAGGACGAACTGGGCGTCGCCAACGTGCGCAAGGCCGGCGGCGTCATCCTCGCCAAGACCAACACGCCCGAGTTCGGCGCCGGTGCCAACACCCGCAACCGCGTCTATGGTGCGACGGGCAATCCCTTCGATCCGGAAAAGACCTGCGCCGGCTCCTCCGGCGGTTCCGCGGTCGCGTTGGCGCTCGGCCAGGTCGCGCTCGCGACCGGCTCCGATCTCGGCGGTAGCCTGCGCACGCCCGCGGGCTTCTGCGGCGTCGTCGGCTTCAGGCCCTCGCCCGGCGTCGTGCCCAGCGTCGAGCGTGCGGCAAGCCTGTTCCCCTTTTCGGTGAACGGCCCCATGGGCCGCACCGTGGAAGATACTCACCTCCTGCTGATGGGCCAGATCGGCCGCGATGCCCGCGACCCCTTCAATAGCGACGATAACAAAGCCCTGCCCGCGCGGCTCGTGCCCGCCGATATCGGCCGCATGCGAGTGGCGATCTCGACTGACCTCGGCTGCGCGCCGATCGACAAGGACATCGCCCGGATCTTCGAGGCCCGCGCCAACATCGTGGCGTCCGCCTTCCGCGACTCGGCCGTCGCCACGCCGGACTTCGGACCTGCGCACGACACCTTCGAGGTGCATCGCTGCGTCTACTTCGCCGCCTCGCATCGTGAACGCTACGAGAAGATGCGCGACCAGCTCGACCGCAACGTCATCGACAACGTCGAGCGGGCGATGAAGATGAGCCTCGCCGACGTCAGCGCCGCGCACGTCGCCCAGACGCAGCTCTACAATCGCTTCATCGCGTTCTTCAAGGACTACGACGTGTTGGTCTGCCCAGCGGCGTCCGTCTCGCCCTTCCCGCACAAGCAGCTCTTCGTGGAAGAGATGAACGGCGAGAAGATGCCGACCTACATGCGCTGGCTTGCGATCACCTACGCGCCGACGCTCGCTCTATGCTGCGGCGCCGTCCTGCCCTGCGGCGTCGACCATCTCGGCATGCCGTTCGGCATCCAGGTGCTGGGTCCCAACGGCGCCGACAAGAAGGTGCTGGAGGTCGCCCTCGCACTCGAAGAGGTGCTCGCCTCCAATCCGGAAACCAAGCGCCCGATCCCCAAAATTTAGACTGGTCGCTTCGCGTCAAGGCGACTGAATTCGCAACAAAGACAAGCGCTTGCAAGAGCGTTTGTCAGCCGGCGAGGATCATTGCCTCGCACAGAAACTTCAAGCTTGAAATAAATTCGCGCCGGTCCTAGTCTTCACCCGTCTCGCTCAACTCTCGGGAGGTCGGGATGAAGATCGCGTGTCTGGGCGGCGGGCCGGCGGGCCTCTACTTCGCCATCTCCATGAAATTGCGCGATCCGGCCCATCAGGTCGTCGTCTTCGAGCGCAACAAGCCCGACGACACGTTCGGCTGGGGCGTCGTGCTCTCTGACGAGGCCCTCTCCAATCTCGCCAAGAACGATCCCAAAAGCGCGGACGCCATCCGCTCGCACTTCGCCTACTGGGACGACATCGCCG